>NZ_JACHLY010000001.1:4612500-4912500 GCF_014204715.1 Streptomonospora salina | reverse complement strand
CTCGCCGGCGGCCCGCGGCCCCGACCAGGACGGAGCCCCATGCCGCTCACGCTGGAGTACGCCTTCACCGTCACCGTCGAACTCGGCGAACCGCGGGAAGTCGGTACGACCTACGCGGGGTTCCGCCGCGTCATCCCGATCGCCGGAGGCACCGTCGACGGCCCGGCCCTCACCGGCGAGGTCCTGCCCGGCGGCGCCGACTGGAACCTCGTCCGCCCGGACGGTGCCGTGCACGTCTGGGCGCGCTATGAGATCCGCTCCGCCGACGGCGCCGTGATCACCGTCGTCAACGAGGGCCTCGCCGACCCCGCCGGCCCGCCCGGCGGTGGCGCCGCCCGGGCATGCCCCACGCACCCGGTCTTCGAGGTCCCCGAAGGGGGACCGACATGGCTCAACACCGCCTTCTTCGCCGGCCGCCTGAGCCTTCCGACGGAGCCGGGAGACCCGGTCGCCGTCGACGTCCACCGGATCCTCGCCCAGTGAGCGCGCCCGGCCGCGGCCGGGCCCAGCGGTCCCGGGCTCACAGTTCCAGCCGCCGCAGCCGCACGTAGCCCAAGACGGCTGCGGCACCCGCCCACGCCGCCAGAACGGCCCCGCCCACGGCAGGGTCCAGGGGTGCCTCCACCGACGCGGCGGCCGGCTGGCCGGAGCCGGCCGCGAACATCCGCATACCGGCCTGGTCCGGCAGGTACTTCGCGAACCAGGCCGTGGCCTCGATCGTCGTGAGCAGCTGGGACACGATGAAGTACACCGGCGCCAGCACGGCCAGGGACGCGACCGGGCTGCGGAGCAGGCCCGCCACGCCGATGCTGAACACCGCCGTCAGCACCAGATAGGCCACGGCGCCCGCCAGCGCCGCAACGGCACCGGGTTCGCCGATACCGGCCCCGTGCGCAGCCAGACCCCACTGCGTCGCCAGATAGCCCAGCAGCACCGCCGGCACCGCGGCGACGAGCGCCGCCCCGGCACCCGCCAGCAGCTTCGCGGTGTAGTAGGCGCCCCGGCGCGGCACTGCCGTCAGTGCCTGGCGGATCATCCCCGAACCGTGCTCGTGGGTGACAATGACGACGCCGAAGACGATGAGAGCGAATTGGCTGTACCCGGTGACCGCCACCCCGGCGGAGACCGGGTCGAAGTCCCGGACCATCGCGGCTCCGTCGTCCATGGCCCGGCGCACCGACCACCCGCTCACTGCGCCCAGCCCTGCGCTCACCGCCGGCATGACGGCGAGTGCGCCGGCAGCGGAGCGCAGCGTGCGGATCTTGGTGACTTCGGATTCGAGGATGCCGCGGTTCACTGTCGGCCCTTCGGGTCGTCGGCGGTCGTGGACGGTTCGGTGCCGGAGGCGGCCTCGGCGGCCGGGCTGCCGACGAGGCCGAGGTAGGCCTCCTCCAGCGATCCCGACTCCCGACTCAGCCCCTCCAGCACGATGCGGTGCTCGCCCGCCAGCGCTCCGATCGCGGCGGCCGACGCTCCCGAGACGGCGAGCCCGCCGTCGGACCGAGTGTGCACCGGGTAGCCGGCGTCCCCGAGGACGGCGGCCAGCCGGTCGCGCTCACCGCTGGCCACCCGCACGCTCGGCCGGGCGTAGCGCCTGATCACCTCCTCGGTGGGCAGGTCCGCCAGGAGACGGCCGGAGCCGATCACGACGAGGTGATCGGCGGTCTCGGCCACCTCCGTCATGTGGTGGCTGGAAACCAGCACCGCCGTGCCGCGGGCCGCCTGTTCGCGCAGGAAAGCGCGCATCCAGACGATGCCCTCGGCGTCCAGGCCGTTGATCGGCTCGTCCAGCAGCAGGACCTTCGGCTCCCCCAGCAGAGCGGCGGCCAGGCCCAGGCGCTGGCGCATCCCCAGGGAGAACGTCGCGATCCGGGCGCGGGCCTGGTCCGCCAACCCGACCTGGTCCAGCACAGCGCCGACCCGCCCGGGCCGGATCCGGTTGCTCTGGGCCAGCCAGCGCAGATGCTGGCGGGCGGTTCGGCCGCGGTGGAGGGAGTCGGCTTCCAGCAGGGTGCCGACGGTGCGCAGCGGATCGGCCAGGCTCGGATAGGGGCGGCCGTCGACCAGCGCGTTTCCCCGGTCCGGGCGCACGAGTCCGAGCAGCATCTTGACGGTCGTGGTCTTGCCCGCTCCGTTGGGGCCCAGCAGCCCGGTCACCCTGCCCGCAGGCGCCGAGAAGCCGACGCCGTCGACGGCGGTCGCGGCTCCATAGCGTTTCGTGAGGTCGTCCACCTGGATCATGCCGCCAGACTGGCAGCGGACCGCGGCCGCGTCGTCACCCTGCGGGGGGAGGCCCGCAGTCCCCCCGCAGGCGGATGCCCGCCACCTCGGGGTCAGGTCCCGGGCCGGACCAGTCCCGCTTCGTAGGCGGCGATCACCGGCTGAGCGCGGCCGCGGGAACAGGTCTCGGCCGGCAGCCGGCTGATGCGGGGCTTGACGGTGGCCGCACCCACACGCGGCTCAGGGGTACTCTCCTCGTTGGAGCGCCCCCGAGCGACCAGCTCCAGCACCGGAGGATCGGGGTGCTCCGGCGGGGTCGCCGCCGGTTGCCGCGCCGCGGTGCGGCAACCGGCCCCGAGCCCTCAGAGGGTGCGGCCCAGCAGGTCCAGCAGCGCCCGCCAGTGGCGCTCGGTGGCCTCGGGGTCGTGGCTAGCGGTGTCGGCCTGCGTGAATCCGTGGCGCGCGCCCGTGTAGACCTCGGCGGTGGCGGTCACACCCGCAGCGGTCAGGGCCTGATCCAGGCGCCGCATCTGCGCTGGCGGCATGCCGGGGTCCTCGTCGGCGTGGCCGAAGTACAGCTCGGCGCTGATGCGGTCGGCGCGCAGGTGCGGGCTGTCCGGGGCGTCGGAGGCCAGCTCGGCGCCGTGGAATCCGGCCATGGCGGCCACCCGGTCGGGGTAGGTTCCGGCGGTGCGCAGCGCCAGAGCGGCGCCCATGCAGTAACCGAGGACGCCGACCGGCCCGTCGGCGGTCCGGGGCAGGCCGCTCAGGTAGCGCAGATAGGCGTCGGCGTCGCGCATCGCCTGGTCGGGTGTCAGCGACTGCATGATCGGCCCGAGCTTTTGGAAGATCTCCGGGCGCTGTCCCGGGTCGATGAACTCCGGCAGCTCCACCACCGGCGAGCGGCCGTGGCGGTAGAACACGTTGGGCACCAGCACCGTGTAGCCGGCCCCGGCCAGGCGCCGGGCCATCCGCTCCAGCTGCGGGCGCAGGCCGAAAGCGTCCATGTACAGCAGGACGCCGGGGTGGGCGCCGCCGCCGTCGCCGGGGTGGGCGAGGTAGGCGTCGGCGGTGCCGTCCTCGGTGGTGACGTCGACGGCGGTGCCGTTCACGGTGGCCATGTGCGCTCCCTTTGCAGGCGCGGCGACGGGTGTGCGGGCGGGGCCGGAGGAGGCGCCGAGCACACGGCGCCCCGGCGGACCGTGCCCGGCCCCGGACCGGCGGGGAGCCGCCGGAACCGGTCAGCAGCCTACTCCCGCGGCCGCCGGAGAGCGGCACGGCTGGGAGGGGCGCGCCGCGGGCCCGCTCCCCCGGACCGCCGTACGGTTTCTCCGGTCACCGGCGGCGGGCGGCGGAGGTCCGGACGGCCGCGGTCGCCGCCAGGAGGACGGCGCTGACGAACCAGAGCGCACCGGCGGCACCCGCGGTTCCGGCGACGAGCGCGGCGGCGCCGGGGATGGCGACTTGGCCCAGGCGGTTGCCCCACAGCCGCAGGGACAGTGCGGTGCCGCGCGTGTCGACCGGGACCGCGCGCACGATCATGGTCATGGTCAGCGGCTGCCCGATCCCCAGCAGGAATCCGCCCAGCACCAGCGCGGTCGCCATGGCGGCCGTTCCCGACACCGGCAGAGCCACGGCGCTGAGCGCCGCGGCCGAGCCCAGGGTGCTGGCCATGATGAGGATGTGGCGCCGCCAGCGCTGCACGAGGCGCTCCACGATCAGGCGCGAGAGGATCGAGGACGCCGCCCGGGCGGCCAGCAGGGCGCCGACGGCGGCGGGGGTGATGCCGCGCTGGTCGGCGACGAGCGGGAGGTAGGCGATCAGCAGGTCCACCGCCGACAGCAGCGCGAGGCTGGTGAACAGCCCGGCGGGCACGCCGGGGCGGCGCAGCAGGTCCGGCAGCGGCAGGGCCGCCGCCCCGCGCTCGGCACGGGGCTGGGTCGCCGACCACACGCCGAGGACGGCCGGCAGGCCCAGCGCCGCGGTCAGTGCCGCCACGAGCAGTGCCTGCTGTGTCTGCGGGCCCAGGCCCTGGCCGGAGGAGGCGTCGGCGAGCAGGAGGCTGGACAGCAGCGGCCCGACGAGCTGCCCGAGGGCGGCTGAAGCGGTGAGCAGCCCGAAGTTGCGGTCCAGTGCGTCTTCGCCCGAGCGCTGGGCGATCATGCGCTGCGCGGCGACCATGAAGGTGAGATGGCCCAGCCCCAGGACGGCGCTGCCGGCGGCGACGGTGGTCAGCCGCTGCGATAGGGCCAGTAGCAGTGGCGCGAGCGCCATCAGCACGATTCCCGCGGCGACGATCCAGGCTGTGCGCCGCAGCCGGTCGCTGAGCCGGCCCAGCGGGACTGCTACGAACAGCGGCAGCAGGGCGAAAGCCGCCGTGATCAGCCCGACGTGCAGGGCATCGGCGCCCAGCGCGACGGAGCGGTAGGAGATGAGGGGCCGGCAGAGGTTGAGCGTGGTCTGGGTGGCGACCACGGTGACCAGCAGCCACCACAGCCAGCCGCGGGGCCGGGCGGAGCGGGGTGCAGTGCTCACGTACGGCCCCGGCGCGGTGGTGCGGCGGCCATGCGTTTCCTCCTGAACAGGGACGGCACCTGAGGTCCGGTCATCCTAGGGGCCGAGCGCACCGGGTCTCGCGGCCGCCCCGGTACGAGCGCCCGCGGCAGGCGCCTGGGGGCGGGCGGCGCCGCGCCGCGTCCGCGTGCTCACCCGGCGGCGAAGGCGCGCAGCAGCGCGGCCCGGTGGGTTTCCAGGTAGGCGATGTCGGATTCGTAGAGGTCGATGTGGCCGTCGGCGATGTGGGCGCGGAACGCCGGGCTGCCCTGCCGGGCCCGCTCGCGGATGTGGGCCGCGAGCCGACGCAGCCGCTCGGCCGCCGTGTCGAGCAGCTCCGCGTCGGCGGGGCGGCCGTAGGCGCGGCAGAAGAGGGCGGCGCGGCGGCCCTGGCCCTGGGGACCGCCGACGCCGTCGGGGTTGGCGGGCGCGTGCAGCGGGGCGAACCGGTAGACGGCGTAGGCGAGGTCCCACAGGCGCGGCCCCGGGTGGGCGGTGTCGACGTCGATGAACCCGACCGCGCGGCCGTCGTGCACCACGCAGTTGTAGGGGGCGGTGTCGCCGTGGCCGGTGCACCGCTCCTTTGGCGCAGCCCGCCTCGTCGGTGCCGGCACGGCTGGTCAGCGCGCTCGGCCCGTCCCGAAGCAGGTTCCGCTCCGCAGTGCCGAACAGCTGCTGGCGTGCGTCGCGGATCGCCGTCCCGGTCGGCATCGTTCGTCCTCATTCCGTCGTCCCACCGGTTGCCTCGTGCCGGGTCGCTCGGCGCGCGGGGTTCACCCTCGAATGCACGAAGCGCCGCGAGCATCGCCCTACCGACGGTCGGCACGACATGCACGTTCCTGACCGCCTCGATACCGACGGGCTCCCGGTCGCCCCCCGACCCCGATCAGAGATACCAACCCACTGATAGCATTGATTCGTGAGTGAGCGGGACGAAGCGCGGCGGCGGATCATCGATGCGGCCGCGGAGCTGCTGCAGTCGCAGGGACGCGATTCGGTGACCACGCGTGCCGTAAGCGCCGCCGCCGGGGTGCAGCCGCCGGCGATCTACCGGCTCTTCACCGACATGGGCGGACTGCTGGACGCCGTGGCCTCCGACGGGTTCGACACCTACCTGGCGCGCAAGCACGACCAGGCACTGACCGAGGATCCGGTCGAGGACCTGCGCACCGGTTGGGACCTGCACGTGGAGTTCGGTCTGGAGTACCCGGCCCACTACCTGCTGATGTACGGGCAGCCGGTGCCCGGACAGCGGCCGGCGGCCGCCGAGCGGGCCACGCAGCGGCTGCGGATGCTCGTGGAACGCGTCGCCGACGCCGGCAGGCTCGCGGTCAGCGTCGGTACCGGGGCGGAGGCCGTCCACGCCGCCGGTGTCGGTGCCACCCTCAGCCTCATCGGCACGCCCGCCCAGGAGCGCATCCCCGACCTGTCCCGGCGGCTGCGCGAGGCGACGATCGGCTCCATCACCGGCACCGAGCCTTCCGGGGCCGGTGAGCGCGCCCAGCGCGCGGCCGGGCTGAAGGCGGTGCTGGGCGACACCGACGGCGTGTTCAGCCACGGCGAGCGCGCTCTCCTCGGCGAGTTCCTCGACCGCCTCGCCGACGCCCCGGCGCGTGATTGACGCCGGCGAGCGAAGCGGCCCAACGCCTCCCGACCGGGGACGCCCAGCCTGCCGGAAACGACGGTTTCGCCGTGGCTTGTACTGATCTAGGCGGCAGGCAGCCGAACGGGTAGGGTCGCCGAGCACCCCCCGCGCCTGGCACGGGCACGGTGCGGATTCCGCGCAGTCCCTCTCAAGCGCCGAGGAACGATGCTGTTCAGCTCCACCGCCCGGCAGGCGGCCGCGTCGTCGTGGCCGCTGCTTGTGCTGCTGCTGGTGCTGGTTCCCGTCGCAGCCGTGCACGGGATCGGCGGCGCGCTGACCCACGGGCATCCCGACACCGCGCTGGAGGGCTCCGCGGCGGCCGCCCACGCCGACGGCGGCGGTGCCGCCCACGGGGTCCACTCGCTCACCGTGGCGCCTCGGCACGACGCCCGCGGCGGTTCCGCCGCGGGCGCATCCCCCACCGGCCATGCCGACCACGTCCACGCCGACGGCGACGACTGCTCCGCCGCCCGGATCGCCGATTCCGAACCGCACTCCCACGCCGACTGCGTGAGCGTGGCGCCCTCGGCCGGCGTGCTCTGGCTGGTGTGCTGGCCCGCCTTCCTCGCCGCCGGGCCGCGCGCCCTGGCGCCGGCCCCGCCGCGCGCGATCGTGGTGCGGGGACGCCGCCGGCGGCGCACGCGCCTGCGATGTACCCGGCTACGTTTGGCCGAACTCTCGGTGCTGCGGATCTAGATGCCCTCCGCCGCTCGGCGCCCGTCCCTTGCGGACCGGCGCCGCGTCGGCATGGCACCACCGGCGCGGCTGCTCCGCCGCGCCCCGATCCCTCGGGCCCGCCGGCCCGACACAGCACCACGAACCGGGAGTTTGCGCACAATGAATCAGTCTCGTCGCGCCCGGCAGCGGCGCGCCGGCCACGCTGCCCGCTACACCGCCGCGGCGGCCTCCATCGCCGCCGCCCAAGTCCACGTCGTCATGGCACCCGTGCACGCCGGAGAGTGGCCCGCTTCGGGCGTCTTCTTCGTCGCGCTCGGCGTTCTTCAAGCACTGTGGGGTGTCGCGGTCCTGCGCTGGAGCGATCCGCTGCTGCTCGGTGCCGGAGCCGCCCTCAACGCGAGCTCCCTCGTGCTGTGGGGCTACAGCCGCGTCTACGGCATGCCCTTCGGCCCGCACGCGGGAACGCCCGAAGCGGTGGGCACCACCGACCTGGTGGCCGCCGCTCTGGAGGGAGTGCTGATCCTCGCGGTCGCCGCGGCGCTGCTGTGGCGCACCGCCAGGCCGGAGCCGGGTGCGGTGGCGATGGGCGTCGCCGCAGCGGCGGTACTGGCTGCCACCTTCGCCACGGCGGCAGCGGTCGCCGAGTCCGACAACCACGGCCACGCAGGCTCCGGCGGCCACGGGGAATCGGGTGGATCGGGCGACGGCCACTCGGGCCACGACCACGGCGGTGGCGATTCCGGCAGCCGGGAGGCCGATCCCTCGGCCGGCTCCTCGGCCGGTGGCGGCCCCTCCGCCGAGCAGTCGCCGCAGTCCCCCGGCGACGGGCAGGCTCCCGCCGGCCACGAGGACCACGACCACGCCCACTGAGTCCGGCCCGCCGCAGCACGCGGCCGCGCCGCCCGGCCCGTGTCCGCCGGGCGGCGCGGCCGCCGGTATCCGTGCGCCCTGCCCAGGAGGCGGCGCCGCGGCTCAGCCCGCCGCGTGGCGCAGGACCGCGGTGCCGTGCGGGGGCAGCAGGCGGGCGCCGCCGTCCTCAGCGTCAGCGGGGTCCAGGAGTTCGCCGCCCAGCGCGGCGATGTCCACCGCTTCGGCGGTGCGGTTGACGACGAACCGGTACCGCGTGCCGTCGCCGCCGGCGCGCACCGCCAGCTCCACGCGCCCGGCCAGCTCGGCCGGCAGCTCGCCGGTGACGCCGGCCGCAGCCAGCAGCCGGTTCAGGATCCCCGGCAGCCCGTGGGCGCCCAGTCGGGTGGACACGTAGGCCGCCGAGCCGGCACCCGCGGGCCGGCGCGTGATCGCCGGCCGCCCGGCGCGCGGCCCGTCGGCGTAGGAGGCCAGTACCTCTGCCCGGGGGTCGGTGACGGTGAGGTCGTCGCTCCACAGCGTGCCGACGGAGACGTCGTCCAGACGCACCCGCTCCTCGGGCAGCAGCGGCGCGAACTCCTCGATGCGGATGCCCATCAGCTCGCGCAGCGGGCCGGGGTAGCCCCCAGCCACGCGTGGTCGTTCTCGTCGACGACCCCGGAGAAGTAGGTGGCGACCAGGTGCCCGCCGCCCTCGGCGAAGCGCGCGAGTTCCGCGGCTCGCTCCTCCGTCACCATGTGCAGGATCGGCGCTACTACCATCCGGTAGCCCTCCGGCGGGGTGCCGAGCGGCACCACGTCGGCGCGCACGCCGCACGAGAGCAGCGCCGAATACCAGTCCAGTAGGTGAGGGTTTCGGCGATGTTGGCGAACAGGGCGAAGTCGCCGCTGAACCACAGCCCGAAGGAGTCGAACAGGTCCTGCTGGGTTTTGGTGGCGTTGATCGCCAGCCAGGCCAGCGGGACCAGCGAGTAGACCCGAACGAGCCCGGTCAGCAGCGTGAGCAGGACGCTGCGGCGCGGGGCGGTGCCGGTGCGGGCGGGGCGGCGGGGTGTGCGCAGGCGCACCGCCGCGGAGGGTGCGGCGGGGGCGCCGGTGCGGGGAGGGGTCGGGGGGCTCATCGCTCACACTGCCTTTCGCATGCCGCGCAGCTGGACGGCATAGGCGATGACCATCTTGACTTCCTCCCCCGCCTGAAGGAGGGAGAGCCCGACCGTCCCCGACGGGGGACGGCCCCGCTCAGGCGGACTGCCTCACGGCAGCGGTTTCCTGCTTCGTCGCCGACCGCGGACGGGCGGACCCGTGCCGTCTCACATCGGCTCCCTCCCCTACTGTGCGAGCTCCGCAAGCCCCGCATATTCGCCTCCCCTACTGTGCGAGCTCCGCAAGCTCCGCATATTCGCACAGCGGGGGCCCAGCGGGGCCCAGGCCTCGCCCGGGGGTCTCTCCCGGGCTGCGACTCGACCAGCCGCACGGATGTTCTTCGCCGCGTTGAGGTCCCGGTCGTGTCGGGTGCGGCAGGCGGGGCACGTCCACCGGCGCGTGCCCAAGGACAGCGTGTCCAGCACGTGCCCGCAGTGCGAGCACGTCTTGCTGCCGGGATACCACCGGTCGACCACGATCAGGGTGCGCCCGTAGTGGCGGGCTTTGTACTCCAGCTGGCGGCGGAACTCGCCCAACCCGGCGTCCAGTACCGACCGGTTGAGCCCGGCCTTCTGGCGCACCCGCTTTCCGGGGGCCTCGACGGTGCCGGCCGCGGAGGCGGTCATGCCGCGCACGTTCAGGTCCTCGATCGCGATCACGTCGTGTTCGCGCACCAGCCGTGTGGTGGTTCTGTGCAGGGAGTCGGTGCGGGCGTGGCGGACTTTGCGGTGGGCGGCGGCGGCCTTCTTCTTCGCTGTGTTCCGGTTGGCCGAGCCCGGGGTCGTGCGGGCCATGCGCCGCCGGTAGCGCTTGAGGTTGCGGGCTTTGCGCTCCAGGTGGCGGGGGTTGGCGATCCTCTCACCGGTGGAGAGAGTGGCGAGGTCCGTCACCCCGAGGTCGATGCCGACCTCGGAACCGGCCTCGGGGGCGGGTTGCGGGTCCTCGGCCTCCACGGCGAAGGCCACGTACCAGCGCCCGTCCGGCTCGCGGGAGACGACCACCGCCGTCGGGTCGAGCGCGGCCGGATCGGTCTCGTCGAAGGACCGCACGAACGCCAGCGGCGCCTGCTGCTTGGCCAGGAACAGCCGGCCGTCGCGCATGCGGAACGCGCTGCGGGTGTCGTGCGCCGGCTGCTTGCCGTTCCTGCTCTTGAACCGGGGGTAGGCGGCGCGTCCGGCGAAGAAGTTCGCAAACGCGGTGTGCTGGTGGCGCAGCACCTGCTGCAGCGGCGCCGAGGACACCTCGGACAGGAACCCCGGCTCCGCGGTCTTCTTCCAGGCGGTCAGCGCCGCTTCGGTTGCTTCCGGGCCCCATGGAGCCGGAGAGGGGTGCGAGACCTCTGGCAGGAATCTGAGACGAATGTGAGAACCGTCGGTCGGGGAGGAACGCCGGCGGCCGGCGCGGACGCGCCGCTCCCCCGGTGTGCGCGGGGATCACGCACCGGCGTCCGCGCGTCGGCGGGGTGCGGCGCCGTCGGCGCCGCATCGCCCCCGCGCGCCGTGCTCTCACCTGATTCACACTCCGCCGGGCCTACTCGGAACCACATCCACTCCATTTCCGGATACGAAATTGTTGACAATATTGTGTGCTCTGGGCATGCTGAAGCCGCCGCACACGCGCGCGAGGAGGAACCGATGCCGCAAGCGCACCGCTCTGCCGCACCCGATCGCGGCGAAGGGAGCCGACCGTGACCACAGCCGCGACCGCCGGCGCCGGAACACGCTGCATGCTGATGCGCGGCGGCACGTCCAAAGGCGCCTTCTTCCTCGCCGAAGACCTGCCGCGCGACCCGGCCGAACGCGACGACCTGCTGCTGCGGATCATGGGCACGCCCGACCCGCACCAGATCGACGGAATCGGCGGCGCCCAGTCGGTCACCAGCAAAGTCGCGATCGTCGCACCGGCCGCCGCCGAAGCCGACCACGACATCGACTACCTGTTCCTGCAGCTCGGTGTGGACGATCCGACCGTCTCCGATCGGCAGACCTGCGGAAACCTCCTCGCCGGAGTCGGCCAGTTCGCCGTCGAGCGCGGCCTGGTCCCGGCCGGTCCCCAGCGCACGTCGGTGCGCATCCACCTGGTCAACACCGGCGGCGCCGCCGTCTCGACCTTCGCCACCCCCGGAGGCCGCGTCGACTACTCCGGCACGACGGCCGTATCCGGTGTGCCCGGCAGCGCGGCGCCGGTCTCCCTCGACTTCGCCGGCACCGAGGGGGCGGTGTGCGGCAGCCTCCTGCCCACCGGCCGGATCCGCGACGAGATCGGCGGAATCCCCGTCACGTGCATCGACAACGGAATGCCGGTCGTGGTCGTGCGCGCGACCGATCTGGGAGCCGCCGGCTACGAGACCGCGGCCGACCTGGCCGCCGACACCGCGCTGGCCGAGCGCGTGGACGCGCTGCGCACACGCGCAGGAGCGCTGATGGGCCTGGGCGACGTCACCGCAAGCTCGGTGCCCAAGACCACCCTGGTGGCCGCGCCGCGCGACGGCGGCGCGATCTGCACCCGGACGTTCATCCCCGTGCGTGTCCACCCCTCGATCGGGGTGCTGGGCGGTGTCACCGCGGTGACCGCGCTGATGCTCGACGGTGCGGTGGGCGCCGAGCTGTTCGCCGCCCCCGCCTCGGGTGCGCCCGTGGAGATCGAGCACCCCTCCGGCACACTCGCCGTCGACGTCGAGCTCGGCGGGTCCGCCGCCGCACCGAAGGTGGGCCGGTCGGCCGTCATCCGCACCGCCCGCAAACTGTTCGACGGAACCGTCTTCCCGCGCTGACCCCGCCTGCGGAGGCCGGTCCCGCCCACGCCGGGCCGGGTCCGCTCGTCAGCCCATCCGGGGAAACCAGATGCGCATCGTGGAGGGTCCGCGGCGGGCCCAGCGGCGGTAGGGCACGAGCGCGACCCTGCGGAGCTCACCCGGCCGCATCACCGGTTCGTCCGGCGAACAGGGCCGGCCGTCGCCGCGCCACGGCACGGTGCACGCGGAAGCGACGGGCGCAAATTTGCAGGGAAAGCGATTTCCGTCAAGGGGTGCAATCGATCTTCCCAGCGCACGAAGCCGCGGCCGGCTGCCGCTTCAGCCGCTCGGCCACGCCCCGGAGCGCGCCGCGCCGTGCAGCGGAGGGCCGGCGGCGCGGCCGTGGGTACGGTACTGCTGCGGGCTCATGCCGTACGCCCGCTTGAACGCCGCACTCAGCGCGAATCCGCTGCCGTAGCCGACCCGGCGCGCGACGGCGTCGACGGTGGCCTCGGGGGCGTGCAGCAGATCGGCCGCCAGGGCCAGCCGCCAGCTGGTGAGGTAGGCCATGGGCGGCTGCCCGACCAGGTCGGTGAAGCGCCGCGCGAATCCGGCCCGGGAGACCCCGGCCTCGGCCGCCAGCGCCGCCACCGTCCACGCACGAGCGGGCTCCTCGTGCACCGCCCGCAGGGCCGGGCCCACGACGGGGTCGCTCTGGGCCCGGTACCAGCCGGGCACGCTCCCCCCGTCGGCGGCCAGCCACGCGCGCAGCACGCTGACCAGCACCAGGTCCAGCAGCCGGTCCAGCACCGGCTGCTGGCCGAGCTTCTCCCGGCGGATCTCGTCGGCCAGGAGCGCGACCAGCGCGGCGTCGCCCGCCTCGGCCTCCTGCACCAGCACCTCGGGCATGGCGGTCAGCAGCCACCGCCCGACCTCGCTCGGCGCCTGGTAGGTGCCGCTGAGCATGACCGCGGGCGCGTCCCGGTCGCGGTCCTCACCCCACGTGCGCACGCCCAGGGACATGCAGTCGGTGACGTCCGCACCGTCGGCGGTGGTACAGCGCTGGTCCGGGCCGACGGTGATACGGACGGGGGTGGAGGGGTCGTCCGCCAGCGTGTAGGGCCGGGGCCCGCGGACGGCGGCCACATCCCCGGGGCGCAGCCGGATCGGCGCACCCTCGGCCGGGAGGATCCAGGCATCGCCGCGCACCATCGTCACCACCGAGACCGGGGCACGGTCCTGCACGCGCAGCGACCACGGCGGTGTGAACACCGAACGCAGCAGGAACGCCCCGCGCGCCTTGGGGCCCTCCAGCAGAGCGGTGAGCGGATCCACCGTGCGATTCTAAGCGATGCCCCGGTCGGAGGGGAGGAAGGCCGGGAAGGTTGGAAAAGTCGGCAGTCCCGGGAAACAGTGAAGGTCGGCGGCGACGCACTTAGACGCTGGAACATGCGGCCGCGCTTTGCGACTATGGCCCGTCTTTCGGTGCCGGGATTGACTGGTCCCATGACGACACAGGCACAGACGTCTCCTTCTTCCACTGCTTCTCCTTCCCGGCCCGTACTGGTCACCGGCGGCACGGGCAAGACCGGGCGGCGCCTCGCCCAGCGGCTGTCCCGGCACGGCTCGGCGGTGCGCATCGGTTCCCGCTCCGGACAACCGCCCTTCTCCTGGGACGACCCCTCCACCTGGGGCGCCGCCCTGCAAGGCGTGGACTCCGTCTACCTCTCCTACCAACCCGACCTGGGGTTCCCGGGCGCCGACGAAACCGCGGCGCGGTTCGCGCGCAGCGCCGCCGACGCGGGCGCGCGGCGCTTGGTGCTGCTGTCGGGGCGCGGCGAGGAGGGCGCCCTCGCCGCGGAGCGGAAGGTGCGGGAGGCCGTCGCCGGCACCGGCGCGGAGTGGACGATCCTCCGCTGCAGCTGGTTCGACCAGAACTTCGACGAGGGCTTCTTCCTGGACCCGGTGCTGGCCGGGGAGCTGGCGCTGCCCGCCGGCGACGCCGTCGAACCGTTCGTGGACGCCGACGACATCGCCGACGTGGCCGCCGCCGCGCTGACCGGGTCCGGCCATGCCGGGCAGGTCTACGAGCTCACCGGTCCCCGGCTGATGAGCTTCGCGGAAGCGGCCGGGGAGATCTCCGGCGCCGCCGGCCGCACGATCCGCTACGTGCCCGTCACCGATGAGGACTTCCGCGGTTTCCTGCGGGAGAACGGCATCCCGGAGGAGTTCGCGGGCCTGTTCGAGCTGATCCGGGACGGACGCAACGCCCACCTCGCCGACGGGGTGAAGCGGGCGCTGGGGCGCGCGCCGCGCGACTTCGCCGACTTCGCCCGCGACGCCGCCGCCACGGGGGTCTGGAGGGCCTGAGCAGGGGCGATCGCGTACCCGCGGCGCCCGGGACACCCGCGTTCCGAGGCCGCGGGTACGCCGACCGCCGGGCCGCGGGCGCGCCCGTGGCCCGGCGGTCGGCTACATCCCCAGCACGCGGCGCAGTTCGCGGGCCTGGCGGCGGGAGACCTCCACCCGGCTCTTGCGCGGGTCGTCCATCAGCAGCATCAGCGTTCCCCGGAAATCGGGCGCCAGCTCGCGGACATAGTCGAGATTGACCAGGTAGGAGCGGTGCGCGCGGAAGAACTGGGAGCCGTGCAGGCGGCGCTCCAGCTCGTTGAGCGAGAAGTTGACCAGCACGCGCTCGTCGGACAGCTGCAGGTAGGAGTAGCCGCGCGCCGCCCCCGCGTAGATGATCGAGGACTCGTTGAGCAGCACGGTGCGGTCGCCTTTGTGCACCGGGATGCGGTGCGGGGACTCGGTGCCGTCGGAACGGCGCGGCACGGCCTGGACTTCGGCCTCTTCGGGGCGTGTGGCCAGGGCGCGGTCCAGCGCCCGTGCGAGGCGGTCGGCGTCGAAGGGCTTGACCAGATAGTCGGCCGCGTCGAGGTCGAAAGCCTCGACGGCGTAGTCGGGGAAGGCCGTGGTGAAGATGATCCGCGGCGGACTGTCGGCCTCGCGGAGCTTGCGGGCGACGTCCAGACCGGTGCCGCCGGGCATGCGTATGTCCATCAGCACCAGGTCGTAGTCGAGGGAGTCCAGCAGCAGCAGGGCTTCCTCGGAGTTGGACGCTTCGCCGACTACCTGGACGTGATCGAACCTCGACAGAAGGTAACGGAGGTCCGCCCGCGCCGGGGCCTCATCGTCGACGATGAGGCAACGCGCGCGCATAGGCTCATCCAAGGGGTATCTGCAGATCCACGACTGTGCCGCCGTTCTCGGTGGATTGGATGTCCAGACGATAGCGCTCGCCGTACAGCGATGCCAAGCGCCCGGCGATGTTGCTCAGCCCTTGGCCGTCACCGTCGCCGCGCTCGGCGTCGGAAATACGTTTCAGCATGTCGGAGGGGATTCCGACACCGTCGTCGGCCACCCGGACGGAGGTGGTGCGGGTCAGCGGATCCACCCTGGCTTTCAGCGTGACGGTGCCGCCCTCGACCTTGCCCGAGAGCCCGTGCTTGATCGCGTTCTCCACCAGCGGCTGGATGATGAGCACCGGAACGTGCGCGGTGAGCACCTGGGGGTCGATGTCGTAGCGCACCCGGACCCGGTCGCCGTAGCGCGCCTGTTCCAGCGAGACGTAGGTGCGGACGAAGAAGTACTCCTGGCCGAATTCGGCGAAGTGGCCCTCCTGGCGGACCACGTAGCGGAAGAAGTCGGACAGGCGCACCAGCAGCTGCCGCGTCTCCTCGGTGTCGGTGTGCACCTTGGAGGCGATGGTGTTGAGGGTGTTGAACAGGAAGTGCGGGTTGATCTGGGCGCGCAGCGCATCCAGTTTGGCGTCCACGGCCAGCCTCTGGCGGCGGTTGAGCTCGGCCAGCTCCAGGTGCAGCGACAGGATGCCGGCCAGCCCTTCTACCACCCCCTGCGGCGACAGCGCCCCGTCGGTCCGGTAGACCTGCAGGGTTCCCACGGTGCGGTTGCCGTCGGTCAGCGGCACGATGACGGCCGTGCGCAGCAGGCAGTCGCCGTCGGGGCAGCCCAGCTCGCCGCGGCGCCGCACGAGTACGGCCTTGCCGCGGTTGAGCGCGCGGGCCGTCGGCGCGGCCGCCTCGTCGCCGGAGCGGTGGTGGTCGGAACCGGGGCCGGCGAAGGCCAGGACGTGTTCGCGGTCGGTGATGGCCACCGCCGCGCCGTTGAGCAGCGGCTGCAGCAGTTGGGCGGTGCGGTGGGCGCTTTCGGCGGTCAACCCCGAACGCAGCGGCATCGAGCGGCCCACCGCGGCGATCGTGGTGCCGTGGCGCCCCTGCTGGACGCGGGCGGCGGCCGGCTGCGCGAAGCGCTTGCTGCGGGGGCCGCGCAGCGCCGAAGGGTAGCCGACGATCAGCGCGGTGGTCAGGCCGGCGCCGATGAGCACCGTGGTGCCGGCGCCCAGCGGAGGCGCGGTGATCTGCTGGGTGACCAGGTACACCGCGCCCCAGGCGAGCAGGACGACGCCGGCCAGCGGCAGGCTGCCGTTGCTCATCGGCCCTCCCCGGAGCGCCGCCCGATACCGGTGACGGTCAGCCGGGCGATGCGCACGGCCCGGCGGTCGGCCGCCGTGCCGTGCAGACGCACCCAGATGCGGTCCATGTCCGGGGGCGGGCGGGTCAGCAGTGATACCGCCACCGTCGCCGCGGCCGCGCACGGCGCGGAGACCAGGGTGGGGGTCATCAGCACCGACGCGTACGGGGCGTCGCCGAGCAGGACTCCCGCGCCGCACATGCCCACCGCCGTCACGGCGCCCGCGGCCATGCCGGCGGCCGCGCCCGGACCGGTGGTGCGCCGCCACCAGATGGCGAGGATGAACACCGGGGTCAGCGCCGATCCCGCCAACGCGAATGCCCAGGTCACCATGGTCGCCACGATAGACGGGAACTGGCCGGTGAGGGTATCGGGCCGTACGGCCAGCGCCAGTAGCGCCGAGACCGCGGCGACGACGGCCACGGCGGCGCGGCCGGCCCACAGCGCCTGGTTCTGGGTGGCGCGGGGGTTGATGTAGCGCTCGTAGATGTCGTGGCCCCACGATGCGGCCGAGGCCAGCAGCAGGCCCGCTATGGTCGACAGCACCGCCACCAGTGCGCCCACCGCGATCAGCCCCAGGCCCGCGCGGCCGCCGAAGACCTGGCCCAGGACCAGCAGCGCGTACTCGGGCACTCGCAGCACACCGCCGGTGGTCAGGTCGGCCAGCCAGGGCAGCTCGTCGGAGACGTCGCGGATGACGGACCGGGCGGCGGTGCCGAGCAGCACCGCCAGGGTGTAGAACAGCCCGGCCAGGCCCACCACCCACACGGTGGTCATGCGCGCGGCCGTGCCCGTGGGGCTGGTGAAGTAGCGGTTCATGATGTGCGGCAGACCGGCGGTGCCCAGCGCCAGGGAGAAGATGAGCGCGAACTGGCCGAGTTGGCTGTACTGCCCGCCGGGCTCGCCGAAGAAGGCCGGGGACTCGGGGTGCAGCCGGTTGGTGACCTCCTCCAGCTGCCAGGCGCCGCCGGTCTCGGCGGGGTTGGCCAGCGGGCGCGACGACAGTTCGCGCAGCGCCTCGGGGTAGCTGAATCCGGAGCCGATCACGATGATCGCCAGCCACACGAAGATGGCCAGCAGCAGCAGGAACTGCACGGCCTGGGTCCAGGTGGTGCCGCGCATACCGCCGAGCGACACCATCAGCATGATCGCGGCGGTGGAGACGAGCACTCCGGTGGAGTAGGCGGACAGACCGCCCACGCCCTGGCCGACGAACAGTTCCCAGATGATGCCGCTGGCCACCGCCTGGGGCACGAGGTAGGCCAGGATGATCAGCTGCACGATCGCCACCGACGTCAGCCGCACGCTGTTGGATTCCAGCCGCCGGCCCAGGAAGTCGGGGATGGAGAACTCGCCGAATCGGCGCAGCGGTGCGGCGATGAACAGCAGCACCGGGACGAACCCGGCGGCGAAGCCGGTGGCGTACCACATGCCGTCCAGGCCGGAGGCGTAGACGGCCGCCGCCACGCCGAGGAAGGAGGCGGCGGAGAAGTAGTCGCCGCAGATGGCGCAGGCGTTGGTGACCACGCCGACCCGCCGCCCGGCGAGGTAGAACTCGAAGGTGGAGGTCCGCTGCGGTCGGATCAGGAACGCGACCGAGACGACGGCCGCGAGCAGGACGACGAGGAGCAGGATGCTCGTCATCACGGCGGGAGCGTCCCCTCCTCGTCGTGGTGGGCCTCGCGGCCCGGACCGCCGAGCATCCGCTCTTCGACCGCGTTGGACAGGGTGGCGGCCGCCAGGCAGACGACGAAGAAGAACGCGTAGAGCCCGAAGGCCGTCATCGCGAACATGGGGCTCATCCCGCCGCAGAGCCGCCCCTGCGACCACCAGTCCAGCGCCGCGGTCAGCAGCGGAACCCCGACGATGACGCACGTGAACACCGCGACGTGACCGATCGCGACCCGCCGCAGGGTGCGGAACGCGGCGTCGACTTCCGCTGGGGTGTCGTGCTCGTCGGCCGATCCCAGCGAGGGCTCGCTCCCGTGGTCGGGGGCCACCGCTAGCCCGCGGAGTGCATGCGGCGCGCCGCGCTGATCAGGATCGCCACGCCGCCGCCGACGATCACCATGCTGGCGCCGGGCAGCATCGTGCCCCAAGTGTCGGTCGCGGCGCTGTGGTAGGCGATCAGCCCGAGCTGCCAGACCACCAGCGCCCCGCCGGCGGCGGCCGGGATCAGCGCGTGCGCGAGGGCGAGGCGGCGGTAGGGCAGCAGGGCGCCGGCGACGGCGACGACGCCGCAGCACAGCAACCAGAGGCCGGGGCCGTGCATGGCCTGCATGGTGACCAGGGGCGTGTACATCCACGGCGTGAAGGCACCGATGATCAGCATCAGGCCGGCACCGATCATGCGGAGGCTGCCCGCGTGGAGGATACGGCGCGGCGCGACGGGCGCTGCGGAGCCGTTGGAAGCTGACATGGCCGCATCCTAACCGCAGGTGGCCCGGGTGTTGAGGGGGCGGCGGGCGGGCGGGCGGGTGCGTAACGCAAGCGGTCGACCGGGACCCACGAACGAATCCCGATGTGATCTGCGCCATTCATGGCGCCTATACGACCGCTCGAAAGACGGATCGGCCGCTCGGCGGCATCGGGCTTGTGCGCCATGCCACACGTGCGTTGGTGTCGACCCCAGCGGTACGGGGCCCGCCCTCAGTCTGTCCCTACCCGGTAACTAGGAGAAGCGATCGTGGCAGATACGGAAGACAACAGCCCGGAACCACCGGGCGGCAACGGCTGGAGGCGCGAGTACTGGAAGAAGAACCTCCGGCTGATGGTGGTCCTGCTGGCCGTCTGGTTCGCCGTGTCGTTCGGCGCGGGCGTCCTCTTCGTCGAGCAGTTGAACCAGATCGCCATCGCCGGATTCCCGCTGGGATTCTGGTTCGCGCAGCAGGGATCGATCTACGTGTTCCTGCTGCTGATTCTCGTCTACTGCCTGTACATGGACCGCCTTGACAAGGAGTTCGGCGTCTACGAGTACGACGAGCCCACCGGCGGCACTGCCGAGAAGGGGGGCGAGTCATGAGTGACATCCAGATCTGGACGACGATCTTCATCGTCGTGACCTTCGGTATCTACATGACGATCGCCTGGCGCAGCCGCGTCAAGGAGACCGAGGGCTTCTACGTCGCCGGCCACGGCGTCCCCACCATCGCCAACGGCGCTGCGATCGGTGCCGACTGGATGTCGGCGGCGTCGTTCATCTCGATGGCGGGCCTGATCGCCTTCCTGGGATACGACGGCAGCGTCTACCTCATGGGCTGGACCGGCGGCTTCGTGCTGCTCGCCCTGCTGATCGCGCCCTACTTGCGCAAGTGGGGCAAGTACACGGTCCCCGAGTTCGTCGGCGACCGGTACTCCGAGCTGGTGCGCACCATCTCCGCGGTGGCGGCCGTGATCGTCTCCTTCACCTACGTGGTGGGGCAGATGAACGGCGGCGGCATCGTCTTCAGCCGGTTCCTCAACATCGACATCGCCTACGGCGTGATGATCGCCGCGGTGGTCATCTTCGTCTACGCGGTGCTCGGCGGCATGAAGAGCATCACCTACACGCAGGTGGCCCAGTACACGGTGCTGATCATCGCCTACCTGATCCCGGCCGTGGCCGTGGCTCAGACGATGACCGGCCTGCCCATCCCCCAGGTGTCCTTCGGGCAGATCCTCGACGAACTGAACGTGCTGTCGACCGAGCTCGGCATGCAGGTCTTCACCGACCCGTTCACCTCCCGCCCGATGGTCGACATCTTCCTGGTGACCATGGCGCTGATGATCGGTACGGCCGGTCTGCCGCACGTCATCATCCGCTTCTACACCACCAAGACCGTCCGCGGTTCGCGCTACTCGGCGTTCTGGGCGCTGTTCTTCATCGCCCTGCTCTACACCACCGCTCCGGCGGTGGGCGCGTTCACCAAGCTCAACCTGCTCCAAGGGGTGAACGGCACCGCCACCGACAACCTGCCCGCCTGGGTGAACAACTGGGCGCAGACCGGCCTGGTGTCGGTGAACCAGAACGCCGACGTGGTCAACTCGGTCAGCAACGACCCGGCCGCCGGCGCGGACCTGACGGTCAACAACGACATCCTGGTGCTGGCCTCGCCGGAGATCGCCGGCCTGCCGGCGCCCATCATCGGCCTGGTCGCCGCCGGCGGTATGGCCGCTGCGATGTCCACGGCGGCCGGTCTGCTGCTGGTCATCTCCTCCTCGGTGTCCCACGACATCTACTTCCGCTACGTCCGCCAGACCGCGGGCGACCAGGAGCGCCTGCTCGTGGGGCGTATCGCGATGGCGGCGGCCATCCTCGTGGCGGTGATCGCGGGTATCAACCCGCCGGCCTTCGTGGCGCAGGTGGTGGCGTTCGCCTTCGGTATGGCCGCTGCCAGCTTCTTCCCGGCCATCGTGCTGGGGATCTTCTGGAAGCGGTGCAACGCGATCGGGGCCGCGGCCGGCATGATCGTCGGCCTGAGCTTCACCATCGTCTACATGCTCTACACGCTCGAAGTGTTCGGGCTCGCGGCTCACGACTACATCCTCGGCGTCAGCCCCGAGGGCATCGGCGCCGTCGGCGCTCTGGTCAACGCCGTCGTCGCGGTCGTGGTGTCGCTGATGACCCCGCCTCCGGCCCGGCACGTCTCCGAAATGGTGGAGAGCATCCGCTACCCCGCGCCGCGGCGCGTCCCGAGCGGAGACTAACCGCCCCCGGGGCGGCGGCCACACCGTGGGCCTTCCCCCATCCCGGCCCCTCCCGTCACCTCCCAGCGGGAGGGGCCTCCCCGTGCCCGCGAGGGCGGGCCCCAGGCGATCCCGGCGGTGCCGGCGTGTTTCACGCCGGCACCGCCGGGATCGCTGTCATGGCGCCGCCGGGATCGGGGCGCTCGGCGGGCTCATTCGCGCGGATCCGGCCGGGAGGCGTCGCCGCCGCTCGCGCGGCGCCCCTGCTGCAGGTCCTCGGTGGCATGGCGGAGCTGATCGGCCGCCAGGTCGAAGAACTCGGCCAGCACCGCGCGCTGCTCGTCGGTGAATCCGGAGATCAGCCGGTCCATGCGCGTGGCGACGGGGGCGAACAGGGGGGCCGAGGCGCCTCCGAGAGTCTCGGCGGTCGCCTTGCCGATGATGCGGATCACCACGCGCCTCCGGTCGGCGGGGTCCCGGGCGCGTTCGACGAGGCCGGAGCGGACCAGCCTGTCGACCAGTTTGGTGATCGCTCCGGTGGTCAGTCCGGTGTGTTTGGCGAGCTCGCCCGCGGTGGCCGCCCCATCGACGTCCACGAGGTTGAGGACGTACAGGTCGACGGGGTGCAGACCGGCCGCGTCGGCGGTGACCTGACCGTTGAGCAGTGTGGCGGTGATGAACCGCCGCAGGCTCCGGACTTCGTCTTCGGTGAGGCGCTTGTGGCCGGCGCCGGCGGATCCGGTTGACACGTCCCGTCCCCCTCTCCCTATTATCTTCCAATAGGAAGATAGTTCCATTCGGAAGATAACTTCGCTCGGCAGCGACTCTAATGCACGCCGCCCGCATCCCGCACGCGTCGAAGGGGAGACAGCCCATGTCGTCGGAACCGGCCGCGGACCCGGACGGCGCCGGCGGGCACCTGCCCGCCCGGCACCGCTGGTCCGGCGCGGTCTTCCTCCTGGTCGCCATCGCGATGATCATGGTCGACACCACCGTCGTCACCATCGCGCTGCCCGTCATCGAACGGGACCTGGAGACGACCGGAGCCCAGTTGCAGTGGATCTCGGCCACCTACACCCTGGCTTTCGCCCTCACCCTGGTCACCGCCGGCCGGATCGGCGACATGGTGGGACGCAAACGCACGGCGCTGCTGGGGATCGCAGGCTTCGTCCTCGCCTCCGCGGTGTGCACGTTCGCACCGGACATCGCCACCCTGCTGACCGGCCGGGTCCTCCAGGGGCTGACCGGAGCGTTCATCATCACCCAAGGACTGTCGATCCTCCAGGTCGCATTCCCCCCGGACGAGCGCGCCACCGTGCTGGGCCTGTTCGGCGCCGTAGCGGGGGGCGCGGCTGCGCTGGGCCCCCCGCTGGGCGGCCTGCTGGTCCACGCCGACCTGTTCGGCCTGGCGTGGCGTCCCGTCTTCCTGATCAATCTGCCGATCGGAGCGGCCGCACTGGCCGGGGCGGCGCTGTTCGTCCGGGAGTCGCGCTCCCAGCGGCCGCTGCGCCTGGACCCCGCCGGCGTCGCGCTGCTGTCCGCCGCGCTGCTCGCACTGCTGTATCCGCTGATCCAGGGGCGCGAACTCGACTGGCCCTGGTGGACGGCCCCCGTGATGGCGGCCTCGCTGCCGCTGCTCCTGCTCTTGCGGATACACCAGGGAAGCAGGCACCGTTCGGGCGCGACCCCGCTCGTGCCACCCGAACTGTTCCGGCACCGCTCCTTCGGCGCCGGGCTCGCCGTCGTGCTCATGGCCTTCGGCGGCGCCTTCAGTCTGTTCTTCGTATTCTCCATCTACCTGCAGAGCGGCCTGGGCATGTCCGTGCTGCAGGCCGGACTCGCCACCATGGCCTCGCCCGTCGCGACCATGGCGGTCTCCGTCTTCGCAGTGCGCCTCGCGGTGCGGCTGGGTCCGCGCGTACTGACCGCCGGAGCGGCCCTCGCAGCGGCCGGGCAGGCGATGCTCGTCTGGACCGTCGGCCGAGTCGACGCGACCGCCGGCATCTGGGACTTCGTCGCCCCGATGCTGGTGAGCGGCATCGGTGTAGGGCTCATCGTCGCCCCGATCATCGACATCGTCCTGGCGCGCGTTCCCGGCGCCGTGGCCGGTGCGGCGTCCGGTCTGCTCAACACCGCCGATCAACTCGGCATCGCCGCGGGGGTGGCCCTGGTCGGCACGGTGTTCTTCACCCGGATCGCCGATGCGGCACGATCGGGCGCCGACCGGTCGGAGTCCTTCACCGCGGGTCTGCAGGCGGCTCTGTGGGTCGATATCGGCCTGCTTGCGGCCAGCCTACTGCTGACCTTCCTCCTCCCCCGCGCGCCCCGCAGCGACGACGCGCCGAGCCCCGAGGAACACGGGGACACCGGGGCGCGGCGCTCCGAGCGGACCTGAACGCCGCTCCCGCCGCTCCCCCGCGTCCGACCCGCCCCGGACCGATCGGGCATGGCTCGGTCCGGGGCGGGTGCCGCGGGACGCGGAGGCCCCTCAGCCGTACAGCCAGTCGATGCGGCGGTAGTCGCGCGGGTCCCGGTCGCGGAACAGCTCGTTGCGCCGCGCGCGGGCGACGCCGTCGACGTGCCGGATCTCGCCCCACGTCCGGGCCGCGGCCTGCACTCCGGCGGTGCGGCCGGTGCGCTCGGCCTCGTAGCGGTCGAGCGCACCGTCCCAGTCGGCCGCGTCCGCGCCGGCCGTCCCCACCTGCGCGGCCAGCGCGTGGGCGTCCTCGATCGCCTGGCACGCCCCCTGGGCCAGGTACTGCAGCATCGGGTGGGCGGCGTCGCCGGTGAGCACCAGCCGACCCCGGATCCACGAGGCGACGGACACCCGGTCATACATCGGCCAGCGCCGGTCGCGCCACAGCGAACCCAGCCCGTCGCGCACCTCGGCGGACGTACCCGCGAAGGCGGCGTCGAGCTCCAGGCGGGTCAGCTCTGCACCGTCGAGGGCGTCCTTCATGCGCAGCCGCCCCGGGGCTACGCCCGCGGCGGCGACCTCGTCGAGCAGGCCCCATTCCCGCAGGACGCGGGTGGCGTTGGGCGCCATCTGCAGGCCGGCGCCGACCTCGGCGAACTCGGCGGCGCGTTCCAGGACGTGCACCGAGTGGCCCGCGGGCACCAGATCGCCGGCGCGTTCGGCCAGCGGCAGCAGCGTGTTCCACCGCCACAGGTGCGGATGCGCGTCGGAGCGGGGTGTGGGCGGCATGAGGTCGCCGATCTCGGTCCACAGCGGGACGAGCAGCTCGGCGATCGCTCCTACGTCCCCGGGAAGGTGCTGCGCCCGGCCGAGGCCACGGAGGCGCCCGTCGCGCTGCTGCGCCGGGTGTGCCGGCCGCATCTGGAGCGGCTGGTGGAGCGCACCCGCGAGTCGGCCAACGTGGTGGTGCCGGCCGGGACCGAGGTGCGGTTCATCGCCACCGTGGAGTCCGACCACGTGCTGCGTGTGGGTGACCGGATGGGCCGATCGGTGCCGGCGCACCTGGCCTCGGGCGGCAAGGCGATCCTGGCGGCGCTGCCGCCGGAGGAGGTCGCCGAGCTCTACTCCGGTGCGGAAGAGGTGGATCCCGCGCGGCTGCGCACGGAGCTGGCGCTGGTGCGCGATCGGGGCTTCGCCATCAACGATCAGCGCACCGAGACCGGGGTGACCGCCATCGGCGCGGCGGTCACCGACGCGTCGGGCGCGCCGATGGCCGCGCTGTCGCTGGCGCTTCCCACAGCGCGGTTCGACCGCGAGGCGCTGCCCGCCTGGAGCGGCACGCTCATCGCGGCCGCCCGGCGGGTCGCCGAGGACGTGGCGCCGACGCGCTGAGCGGTCCGCTCGCCACCGCGCGGCCGAGCCGCGGGCGCCGATGCGGCGGGCGCCGATGCGGCGGGCGCCGCGGCGCGCCGCCCGGGTCACATCGCGACGAGCATGGCGGCCATGGCCGCCGCCATCACGGCCAGGGTCAGCGCCACCGACATCCGGGAGCGGCTCGGGCCGCCGGAACCCCCCTCCGGCGGCGCCGACAGCAGCGCGGGGCCGGCGTGCCCGGCGCCGACGGCCGCCGGGCGCGCGAACACGGGCAGCCGGTCGAACGCGCGCGCGACCCAGCCCACGACCGCGCAGGCGAAGTAGGCGGCGAACGCGTAACCGAGCCAGGCCGGGCGCAGTGCCGGGGCCGCGAGCATGTAGACCATGGCGAGGTAGTCCAGGGCCGACATCGTCCAGATCGGATTCAGCGCCCCCTCGCGCGAGCGCAGCCCCACCGCCGCGGCGACCGTGCCCGCCGCCAGCAGCGCGAACAGCACGAGGCCGCCCTGATGGAGACCCTCGTGGCGCATGCGCGGAAGCAGGTACATCGCCGCCATGCCCGCGGCCATGACGGCGTGCCCCAGGTGCCACCATCGCCGCTGCCCGGCCATGTGGGCGCCGTGGCGCGCGTGCAGCACCGCGACCGCGGCGAGCACGAGGGCGGCGCCGATCCGCAGCCACTCCGGCAGCCCGGCCATGTGCGCGGTGTGATCCGTGTGCGCGCCCGCCAGCACCGTCACCGTCCGGCTCCCTCCGCTCGACCCGCCCGCACCGGGTGTACCCGGGGCCCGGACACGCGACGTTTCCCCGCAGTGACCGGATGCGGCCGCCGCCGGCTCCGCTGCGGGCTACCGCCGGGGACACGCGCGGTGCCGGGCGCGCTAATGCACGTAGGGCCAGCCGGCGCCGTCCCAGCCGAGCCGGTTGACCCCCAGCAGGGCCGTGCCGTCGTCGGCGTAGTAGTGGTAGGCGAGGATGTCGCTGTCGGAGTCGGCGAACACGTCCTGGTGGCCGGGGCCGTGGATGCCGCCGTGGCCAGCGAGGATCTCGGTGCCGCCGCCGGAGGTCATCGGGGTGCCGCCGCGGTCGTAGTAGGGGCCGGCGATGTCGTCGGAGCGCCCGGCCATGACCCGGTAGGTGCTGTCGGCGCCTTGGCAGCACGCGCCGAAGGACACGAACAGGTAGTACCGCCCGCCGTGGCGGAAGACGGTCGGCGCTTCGATGGAGTCGCCGCCGCGTCCGGCGAGCGAGTGCCAGGCGTCGCCGAGCCGCTTGCCGGTGGCCGGGTCGATGCGGATCATCTTGATGCCCGACCAGTAGGACCCGAAGGCCAGCCACCAGCGGCCCTGAGCGTCCGCGGACAGGTGCGGGTCGATGGCGTTGAAGTCCTGCGAGGTCCACGACTCGACGACGACCCCCTGGTCGGTCCAGGTTCCGGAGTCGCCGCTGGTGCTGGTCGCCAGGAAGATCGCCGACCGGTTGGAACCGAAGGTGGATGCCGAGTAGTACAGCAGGTAGCGCCCGTCGGCGTAGGACAGGTGCGGCGCCCACAGGTTGCGGTCGCCGCCGGTGTACTCGGTGGTCCAGGGGGCGCCGCCCGGGAAGACCGTCCCGGCGTCGCGGAACGCCGTGCGGTCACCGGAGGTCTTCAGGGCGATGTCGGGGGCGGTGTGGGCGACGAGGTAGCCGCCGCCGGGCCGCTTGACGAAGCCGGGGTCGTGCACCTCGACGTCGCCGGTCACCGCACCGGGACCGGGGTAGTCGGCGGCGCGCAGGTCCGCTGTCGCACCGTCCGGGCGGGTGGCGTAGGCGGTACCGGCGGCGGTCGCGGCCGCGGCTGCGCCACCGGTCGCCAGCGCGGCGGTCAGCAGCCGCCGCCGCGAGAGTCCCGCCGAACGGGTTCGGGAGTGTGCGGTCATGGGGGTGCTCCTCGGGCTCGTGATTGGGGACCGGCCCTGCTCCCGCTCCGAAGGGCGGGGCGCCGGAGCGCTCCGCGGTCGGAACAAGCCATGTTAGCGCTAACATTCTGCGGCGCAACGGATGGCCGGCGTCGGAACTCGACGGGTACGGCACCGCATCGGGCCAGGACGCCGACCGGCGGGGAGCGCGGTGCGGATCACGCGCCGCGGATCGTCCTCGCGCGGCGGCCTGTCGCGCGCTCAGGCGCTCCCCGCCCCCGGGGCGCCTCACGCGAAGGCACCCGCGGCCGACGACTACACTGCGAATACGCTTCGTCATGTTTCAGTGAACGTAAGGTGGCACTTCGCCTTCGTCAACCCCCGCGGTGAACGCCGGGCGGTCACCCGGCGGCCGAGGGGGCGCACCGATCGCCCCGCCGCCCCACCCGGTTCCGTTCCGCCGGGCGCCGTGGACGGACGGCGCCCGGCAGAACGACGCGGACGGGCCTACGCCTCGCCCGCGGGCTCTTGGCTGCGGCGTGTGGAGGAGTCCCGGAACTCCGTGTAGGTGTAGGGGTTGTCCAGAATCTTCGTGGGCGGGATATCGGGGTTCATCCCCGACGTCCATGCGTCACCCAGCTGGTCGCGCAGGTAGTCCAGAGTCGACTCGGCCGCGCGGCGTACGGCCGGCAGGTCGGCGCCGACGAGGCGGTGCTCGTGTTTGACCACCCGCCCGTCGGCCACGACGGTGTGCACGTCACCCCGCTGGGCCTGGAACGCGACGTGGCCGTAGGGGTTGAGGAGCGGGAACATCGCAGGCGAGGCGTCGTTCTTGAGCAGCACGACGTCGGCCTTCTTGCCCGGTTCCAGACTGCCCACCGAACTGGACAGACCGAGGGTGTGCGCGCCGCCTCGGGTGGCCCAGTCGACGACGTGCTCGGCACGCAGGTGGCTGTGCGTGACGGTCTCGCTGCGCGCCTGGGCCTCCAGGTGCTCGCGGGAGCGGTCGGCGCCCAGAGTGGCCCGCATGGCGCTGAACGGATCCGCGCTCCACCACACGCTGGTGTCCGTCGACAGCGAGACGGGGATGCCGTGGCGCCGCAGCCGCCAGGTGGGCGGATATCCCTGGCCTGCGCTCTGCTCGCTTTCGGTGGATACCGACACGGAGCCGCCGCTGGCGGCGATGCGCTGGTAGGAGTCCTCCGACAGCGAGGCCGCGTGCACGTAGACGGTCCCCGGGCCCATGAAACCGTGCTCGTGCATGAGCCGGATGCCGTTGTCGCCGGTCGCACCCCATACCCCGGCGTGCGTGGTGACCTCGACGCCCAGCTCGCGGGCGGTCTCGAAGGCGGGCCGCTCGGGGAAGGAGGCGTCGCCGGTCACGTCGAACGCGATCTGGAAGCCGAGCCGGTCGCCGCGTTTGCCGTGGATGCGCCGGTCGTAGAACGCACGGAACTCGGGCGAGGTCGCCCATTCCCACGGGCCGGCGTGGATGTTGCCGTAGCCGAACACCCAGCGTCCGGGCACCGACTCCAGCGCATCGAGCGCGGCGTCGGCGTGTTCGGTGGTGACGAGTCCGTGCGACCAGTCGGCCGTGGTGGTCACACCGGCGTCGAGGGCTTCCCACGCGCCGAGCAGATTGCCGGCGTGCATGTCCGCGGGCCGGAAGCGGGACCCCCACTCCAGGTAGTACCAGACGAAGTACTGCGACAGGGTCCAGTCGGCGCCGTAGCCGCGCATGACGGTCTGCCACATGTGGCGGTGGGTGTCGATCATGCCCGGCATGACGATGCCGCCCGAGGCGTCGATCTCCCGGGCGGTTTCGGGGGCGTCGAGGCCGGGGCCGACCGCGGCGATGCGGTCGTCGACCACCAGCACGTCGCAGTCGGGGCGGACGCGGCCGGTTCCGTCCATCACCAGGACGGTGCCGTTCCTGAAAACGAGGGGGCGCCCGGGTTCGGGCGCGGGGCCGCGGAGGGTGGGGTCAGACATGTGGAGCTCCCGTACAGACGAACGGACAATCGTCCGTCAGGCGATCACGATATATACTCAAGAGTGATCTGAGGCACCTGGGTTGTCAATGGCATCCACCTCCCTCGCAGAGTCGAGCACCGTTTTCCTGCAGTAACCATGCATCAAGCACAATCACCCCGTTGACACACCCCTCCGCCAGACCGATCCTGATTATGCGGACGTTAGTCCGATCAGTGGACAGGCCACGAGAAAGGTCTCTTGATGAACGACCCTACGGGGGGCCCGCTGTCGGGCCTGCTGGTCGCGGACTTCTCGCGGATCCTCGCGGGCCCGTACGCGACGATGCTGCTGGCCGACCTCGGCGCCGAGGTGGTCAAGGTCGAAGGCCCCGGCGGCGACGACTCGCGGACCTGGTCGCCGCCCACCCGCGGGGACCAGGCGACCTATTTCCTGTCGGTGAACAGGAACAAGCGCTCGCTCAGTCTCGACCTGGCCGATCCCGCGGACCTGGAAGCGGCACGCGAGCTGACCCGGCGGGCCGACGTGGTGATCGAGAACTTCAAGCCCGGCGGCCTGAAGCGGTTCGGGCTGGACTACGCGTCGGTCCGGGAGGCCAACGCCGGCGTCGTCTACGCCTCCATATCCGGTTTCGGCTCCGGTGAAGGCGCCTCCATCCCCGGCTACGACCTGATGGTCCAGGCGATCTCGGGACTGATGAGTCTGACCGGCGCCCCCGAGGGCCCGCCCTTCCGCGCCGGGATCTCGGTGTTCGACGTGATCACCGGCATGCACGCGGCGATCGGCGTCCTGGCCGCCCTCCAGGAGCGCAACGACTCCGGCGAGGGCCAGCAGGTCGAGGTCAACCTGCTCTCCTCCGCACTGTCGGGGCTGGTCAACCAGTCCGGCGCCTACGCCGCCGGCGGCACCGTGCCCCACCGCATGGGCAACGCCCACCCGAGCCTGTTCCCTTACGAGCCGCTGCCGACGGCCGACGGCGACCTCATCGTCATCGCCGGAAACGACGGCCAGTTCGCCCGCCTGTGCGCAGCCCTGGGCCGGTCCGACCTGGTCGGCGACCCCCGCTTCGCCCACAACCAGGACCGCACCGCCAACCGCGACGCGCTGCGCCCCCATCTGGTCGACGCGCTCAGCGCGCGCACCAAGGCCGAGTGGTTCGACATCCTCCTGGCCCACGGGGTGGCCTGCGCGCCGATCAACACCGTCGACGAGGGCGTCGCCTTCGCCGACTCCCTCGGCCTGGACCCGGTCGTGCCGGCGGGGAGCGGGCCCGACGCCGTTCCGGGCATCCGCAATCCGATCACCCTCTCGCGCAGCCGGACGCGCTACGACCGTCCGCCGCCCCGGCTCGACGAGCACTCCGCGCAGATCCGCGCGTGGCTGAGCACCAACCGCGACGAGAAGGAGGGCGACGATGGCTGAGGGCAGCGACCGCAGCGACACCGCAGGAGGCGGCGGGAGCGGTGCGCCGAGCTTTCCCACCTCACTGGGCACCTCGACGGAATCGACCATTTCGCTGCTGGGCCACGACCTGGCCGAGGACCTGATGGGCCGCGTCGGCTTCGGCGAGCTGGTGCTGTGGATGGTGACGCAGAAGCGGCCCTCCCCCGGCCGGGTGCGCCTGTTCGAGGCCTGCCTGGTGGCCCTGGCCGACCACGGCTTCACGCCCACCGCCATCGCGGCCCGGCTCACCTACCTCAGCGCGCCCGACTCCTTGCAGGGCGCCCTGGCGGCGGGCCTGCTCGGGGGCGGTTCGCGGTTCCTCGGCGTCACCGAGGACACCGGCCGCTTCCTGGCCGACGTCCTGGCACAGCGCGCGGACGAGCCCGCCGACGAGGCCGAGTGGGACGCGCTGGCCGAGGAGGTCGTCACCCGCGAACGCGCCGCCAAGCGGATCATCCCCGGCCTGGGCCACCCCGTGCACAAGCAGGGCGACCCGCGCACGCCGGCCCTGCTGCGCATCGCCGAGGAAGAAGGGCTCACCGGCCCGCACCTGCGCCTGTTCGAGGCGATCGGCCGTACGCACGAGCGCGTGCTGGGGCGGCGGCTGGTCCTCAACGGCGCGGGGGTGTGCGGCGCGGCGCTGGCCGACCTGGACCTGCCCCCCGACCTGCTGCGCGGTTTCGCCCTGCTGGCGCGGGCGGGCGGTCTACTCGGACAGCTCGCCGAGGAGCGGCGGCGTCCGATGGCCCTGGACACCTACCTGCTCGTCGACCGCAACGCCACCTACACCCCACCCGAGGACGCAGACCGGGACGGAGACGACGATGCCGTACGCGACTGAGGACAACATCACCGAGCTGGCGGCCCGGCGCTGGGCGACGGCCGAGTCCCCCAGGCTGGCCGAGCTGATGACCGCGCTGGTGCGCCACCTGCACGCCTTCGCGCGCGACGTCCATCTCACCGAGGAGGAGTGGATGGCGGCGATGCGCTGGCTCACCGAGACCGGGCGGATCAGCGACGACAAGCGCGAGGAGTTCATCCTGGCCTCCGACGTGGTCGGGTTGAGCATGCTCGTGGTCCAGATGAACAACCGGTTCGGCCCCGAGGCCACCCCCGCCACCGTCCTGGGCCCCTTCTACATCGACGGCTCCCCCGCCGCCCCCTACGGCCACGACATGTCCGACGGCGCCGAGGGCCTGCCGCTGTTCGTGCACGGCACCGTCCGCGGCGTCGACGGCGAGCCGGTCGGCGGCGCCGTGCTGGACGTGTGGCAGGCCGACTCCGACGGGGCCTACGAGGCCCAGCTGTCGGAGGTGGACGAGGCGCGGCTGCGCGCCAAGTACCGCACGCGCCAGGACGGCACCTACTGCCTGCGCAGCGTCGTTCCCAAGGGCTACACCATCCCGATGGACGGGCCCGTAGGCGACCTGATCGAGCGCACCCGGATCAGTCACTTCCGGCCCGCCCATATCCACTTCCTCATCGACGAACCCGGCTACGAGAAGCTGATCACCCACATCTTCGAAGAGGACACGCAGTACCTCGACTCCGACGTCGTCTTCGGCACCAAAGAGGAACTGATCGTGCCCTTCCGCCGCCACGAGGCGGGCACCGCGCCCGACGGCACCACCGTCGCCACCTCCTTCGCCACCGCCGAGTTCGACTTCGTACTGCAGCCGAGGACGTGATCCGCCGTGGACATCGGACTACTCCTGCTTCGCCTGGCGCTGGCGGCCCTGCTCCTGGGCCACGCTGCGCAGAAGAGCCTGGGCTGGTTCCGCGGAGCCGGCCTCGCGGGCTCCGCCACGATGTTCCACGGTCTGGGCTTCCGCCCCGCCCGCCCGATGGTGGTGCTGGCCTCGGCCGCGGAGACCGCCGGCGCCGCCCTGATCCTGCTGGGCTTGCTGACGCCGCTGGGCGCAGCGGCCGTCATCGGCACGATGACCGTGGCGGCCGCCGCCAACGCCGGCAAGGGGCTATGGGCCCATCACGGCGGCTACGAGGCCGCGCTGGTCTACGCCCTGATCGCAGCGGCACTGGGCTTCACCGGCGCCGGCGCCTATTCCCTCGACGCGCCGCTGGGGATGTCGGCTCCCCCGGTCTGGGCCGGTGCGGGCGCCGTCGTCCTGGGTCTGCTGGCGACGGCGCCGGTCCTGCTGCGCAGGCGCGCCGTGCTGCGCGGCGCCGCAGCGGCCGACTGAACGGCAGGGGCCGCTCCGGCGGAACCGCCGGAGCGGCCCTCGTCCCAGCGCACCGGCACGGCCTCGCCCGCCGCACCCTGCGCCGCCGCGCGTTACGCTGAACCGAAACCGCCGCAACCGGGTCAGGCGCCACCGGGTGAGACGTAGGAAAGGTCGTGCATGCGTCGAGACACCACCCCCGAGTTCATCGAGGCGCTCGCCCGCGGACTGGACGTCCTGCGCTGCTTCGAGCCCGGACGGCCCGCGATGACGCTCTCGGAGCTGGCCGCGGCCACAGACCTGGCCCGGCCCACGGTCCGGCGCATCCTGATCACCTTGGAGCAACTGGGCTACGTGCGCGGCGACGACGGCGAGTTCTCACTGACCCCGCGCGTACTCGACCTCGGCATGGCCTACATCCGCTCGCAGAACATGTGGGACCTCGCGGTGCCGCACCTGCGCGATCTGGTCAAGCAGACCGGGGAGTCCTGCTCGATCGCGCAGCTGGACGGCTCCGACATCGTCTATGTGGCGCGAGTGGCGGTGCCCAAGCTCGTCACCCTCTCCGTCACGCTGGGCACCCGGTTCCCGGCGCCGGCGACCTCGCTGGGCAAGGTGCTGCTCGCGGCGCTCTCACCCGAGGAGCTCGACCGGACCCTCGCCGAGCCCTCGCGCTCGGGCATCGAGCCGGCGCACCGGCACGAGCGCGCGGAGCTGGGCACGGTACTCAGCAAAGTGCGGGCGCGCGGGTGGGCGCTGACCGACGAGGAGCTGGCGCCGGGCATCCGCTCCGTCGCCGCTCCGATCCGCGACGGCCAGGGCGCAGTGGTGGCCGCGGTCAACGTCAACGCCCATGCCGCCGAGACGCCCGTGCAGACGCTGACCGAAGGCCACCTGCCGCTGCTGCTGGGCGCTGCCAGCGCGATCAGTGCCGACTGGGAGGCATGGAAGGCCCACCCGATGGAAGTCGTCACCCCCGGCGCAGGCGGCTGAGGCGCCCGGGGCCGCCGCGAGGCTCCGGCGGATCCGCGTGCCCGCTGCGATCCGCGCGCCGCATGTCCGCTGTGACCGGTGTCCCCGTTTGCGGCGCGTCAATGCGGTCAGCCTCGGTTGTAGGAGAGAGGAAGGAGCGAGATGGGACGCGGAGTCGCACACAAGCTGATCGAGGCGCACCTGGTCGAGGGCGAGATGGTGCCCGGGCGACCGATCGCGCTGAGCGTCGACCAGACGCTCACCCAGGACGCCACCGGCACCCTCGTGATGCAGGAGCTGGAGGCGCTGGGGCTGGACCGCACACGGGCCGAGGTCAGCGTGCAGTACGTGGACCACAACCTCCTCCAAGCCGACGAGAAGAACGCCGAGGACCACGAGTTCCTGCAGTCGGCGTCCCGGCGCTACGGGCTGTGGTACTCCAAGCCGGGCAACGGCGTCTCCCACCCCACCCATATGCAGCGCTTCGGCGTCCCCGGCAAGACGATGGTCGGCTCCGACTCCCACACCTGCGCCGCGGGGTCGCTGGGCATGCTGGCCGTAGGCGTGGGCGGACTGGAGGTGGCCATGGCCATCGCCGGCCGCCCGTTGCGCATCCGGGCACCGCACATCTGGGGTGTGCGGCTCACCGGGACGCTTCCGGAGTGGACGTCGGCCAAAGACGTCATCCTGGAGATGCTGCGGCGGCACAGCACCAAGGGCGGGCTGAACCGCATCATCGAGTACCACGGGCCGGGCGTGGCCACGCTGACCGCGATGGACCGCCATGTCATCGCGAACATGGGGGCCGAACTGGGCGCCACCACCACCGTGTTCCCCGCCGACGACGCGGTGCGCGACTTCCTGCGCGGCGAGGACCGCGAGGACGACTTCACCGAGCTGCTCGCCGACCCCGACGCCCACTACGACGTGACCGACGAGATCGACCTGTCGTCGATCGAACCCCTCATCGCCATGCCGTCGGCGCCCGACAACGTGGTGCCGGTGCGCGAAGCCGCGGGCGAAGAGGTCGACCAGGTCGTCATCGGATCCTCGGCCAATCCGGGGCTGCGCGACTTCGCCGTCGCCGCGGCGATGGTCAAGGGGCGCCAGACCGACAGCACCGTCAGCTTCGACGTCAACCCCTCGTCGCGCCAGATCTTCGCCGACCTGACGAAGACGGGGGCCACACTCGACCTGATCGGCGCCGGCGCCCGGATCCACCAGGCGGGCTGCATGGGCTGCATCGGCATGGGCCAGGCGCCGGCGGCGGGCAGCAACTCGCTGCGCACGTTCCCGCGCAACTTCCCCGGACGGTCGGGCACCCCGGAGGACTCGGTGTGGCTGTGCTCCCCGGAGACGGCGGCGGCCTCCGCCCTCACCGGGGTGATCACCGACCCGCGCGACCTGGCCGAGAAGCTGGACATGCCCTATCCGCGGGTGGAACTGCCGGAGCGGTCCAGCGTCAACACCCGGATGCTCGTGGCTCCTCCGCCGGCGGAGGAGGCCAAGCACGTCGAGCTCGTCAAGGGGCCCAACATCTCGGCGCTGCCGGACTTCCCGCCGCTGCCCGACCGTATAGAGGCGCCGGTGCTGCTCAAGGTCGGCGACGACGTCTCCACCGACGAGATCTCCCCGGCGGGTGCGGCGGCGCTGCCGTTCCGCTCCAACGTCCCCGAGCTGGCCGAGTTCACCTTCACCCGGATCGACGCGGCCTATCCGCGGCGGGCGCGGGAGCTGGCCGAGGGCCCGGGGCACTTCGTCGTCGGAGCGGAGAACTACGGGCAGGGCTCCTCGCGCGAGCACGCCGCAATCACCCCGCGCTATCTCGGTCTGCGCGCGGTGATCACCAAGTCCATCGCCCGGATCCACTGGCAGAACCTCGCCAACTTCGGGATTCTGGCGCTGGAGTTCGCCGACCCCGCCGACTACGACCGCATCGACGCGGGCGACGTCCTCGTCCTGGAGAACCTCGTCGAGACCCTGCCCGCCGGGAGCGAGCTGACCGTGCGCAACGACAGCAAGGGCGAGGAGTACCGGCTGCGGCACCGGCTGTCGGCCCCCCAGGTCGAGGCCGTCCTGGCCGGCGGCCAGATCCCGCTGCTGGCCCGCCAAGCGGACTGAGGCGGACGGCCCGTGGCTCAGGACGTACCGGCTGAGGTAGTACAGGCGCCGCAACGACGCCCCGCCCGGCGACTAGAAGCGGTTGCGCACCCGGCGTTCCGCTTCATCGGCCGGCGAGAAATCACTGCCGAGAGGGCGGCACGGCGGTGATTTCTCGCCGGCCGATGACGCACCGGGCTCGAAGGTGCCCCATGCGTTGAGCGGACCGGCTCTCCGCTCCCGCGTCCCCGCTCACCCGCTCGCCGGCAGCGACAGGGCCTCGCGTGCGGCCTCCTTCAGGGTGTCGGCATCCCCGTCGACCAGGGCGGCGCGGGTGCGGCGCTGGAGCAGGTCGTCCTCGTCCAGGGCGCCCTCGTGGCGCACGGCCCAGCGCAGCTCCGCGGCGGTGATGCCCGCGGCGAGCGGCTCCAGCAGGTCGGGGCGGCCTTCGGCTTCGGCGAGCACGGCCGGGGCCTCGGTGCCGTATCGGGAGACCAGGCGCGCGGGCGCGTCGAGGCGGCGCAGGCGTTCCGGCGCGTCCGCTCCCACCAGCGGCAGCCGGCCGGTGCGGCACGGCCCCGCGCCCAGGCCCGCGCCCGCGACGGCCGCGTCCACGGCGTCCTCGGCCATGCGCCGGTAGGTGGTGAGCTTCCCGCCCACCACGGTGACCACCCCCTCCGGGGAGGTCAGTACCGCGTGGCGGCGGGACACGTCGGCGCTGCGGCCTTCCCCGGCGTCCAGCAGCGGCCGCAGCCCGGCGTAGGCGCCGGCCACGTCGGCGCGGCCCGGCGGGTCCGCCAGCACACCGCCGAGGACGTCCAGCAGGAAGCCGACGTCGTGCTCGGGCACCGGCGGCACGTCGGGAACGGGCCCGTCGAGCGGTTCGTCGGTGAGTCCGACGTAGACGCGGCCGTCCTGTTGGGGCAGCACGAGCGTGAAGCGGCTCGTCTCGCCGGGCACCGGGACGGTCAGGGCCGAACGCAGCCCGCCGAAGGCGCTCTCGTCGAGCACCAGGTGCGTACCCCGGCTGGGGAGCAGCTTCACCTGGGGAACGAGTTCCTGGGCCCACACTCCCGCGGCGTTGACGGTCGCGCGCGGCCGCAGCCGCAGCGCGGAGCCGGTGAGCCGGTCGCGCAGCAGGGCGTGGTCGCCGTGCAGCTCCTCTGCGGCGCAGCGGGTCAGGACGCGGGCGCCGTGGGCGGCGGCGGTGCGCGCCAGGCCGACGACGAAGCGGGCGTCGTCGACCAGTTGCCCGTCGAAGGACAGCTGCCCGCCGCGCAGGCCCGCGGGTTGCAGGCCCGGGGCGAGGTCGAGGGCGCGGCGGCGCGAGACGCCGCGGGAGGCGGGCAGCAGCGAGGCGGGGGTGCCCGCCGACATCCGCAGCGCGTCGCCCGCCAGCAGCCCGGCGCGGGTCACGGCGGCCTGGGGACGGCCGATGCCGCTGTGCAGGGGCAGCAGCATGGGCAGTCTGCGCGCCAGGTGCGGAGCGGTGCGGGAGAGGAGGATGTGGCGCTCGCGGGCGCTCTCCCGGGCGATGCCGACCTGGCCGGTGGCGAGGTAGCGCAGGCCGCCGTGTACGAGCTTGGAGCTCCACCGGCTGGTGCCGAAGGCCAGGTCGTGCTTTTCGGCCAGGACCACCGACAGTCCGCGCGCGGCCGCGTCCAGGGCGATTCCGGCGCCGGTGGCGCCGCCGCCCACAACAAGCAGGTCGACGCGGGGATCGCGGTCGAGTTGGTCGAGGTCGCGGCGACGGCGTGCGGCGCTGAGGGAGGCGCTCGCGCCGGCGGGGCTCACGAGCGCCCGCCCCGGGCACGGCGCGCGGGGCCCGGCGCGGGCGCGCCCGTGCGGTCGGGCGCGGTTCGGTTCGGGTGCGCGGCGGGGTCCATCAGGAGTCGTCCTCTCCCGGTTGCAGGTAACCGTCGAGCATGCGGCGCACCTCGCGGGTGAGCCCGTCCAGCGGGAGGACGTCCTCGGTCAGGCGCCACGACTGGGCGGCGCTCTGCACCAGCAGCAGCACCATCCGCGCCAGCTGTGCGGGCTCCCCCGGGCGGACGGAGCCGTCGGCCTGGCCCGCCCGGATCTGCTCCTCGACCATGGCCAGCGCGTTGCGCTGGCTGGATCCCAGACGGCGGAAGGTGTAGGTGACCAGCGCCTCGGGTTCGGTGTCGAGGATGCGCGACATCAGCGGGTGGGCGCGCAGGTCGGCCAGGACGGAGGCGGCGCCGGCCACCAGGCGGCTGCGGCCGTCGGCCGCGCCGGCGGAGGCGCGGGGTGCGGCCGAGGCGACCACCGCGTGCATCTCGCGGGTCAGCAGGTCGCCGAGGAGGGTGTCCATGTCGCGCCAGCGCCGGTAGACGGTCGGGCGGCTCACGCCGGCGCGGCGGGCGACGTCGGTGAGGGTGAGCCGACGCAGCCCGAACACCGCGATGGAGTCGCGGGCGGCGTCGAGCAGACTCTGCGCCATCGGGTCGGAGGGAGACTCCTCCTCGTTACTGATTGACACCATATGGAAAACTGTAACGTATGACCGAGCCCACTCACCGCGTGGGGGAGGCGTCCTGGGACTCCTGGGGCGACCCCGCGCACGCCGCGCCGCTGACCCCGTCCCAGCGCGAACTGATCGGGCAGGTGCTGGGCATCGCGCCCGACGCGGGGCTGCCCCGCACCCCCGAGGCCGAGCTGCGCCTGCCGCCCGGATCCCTGCCGCCGGACGCCCGCGCGGCGCTGGCCGCGGCGGTCGGCGACGAGAACGTGGACACCGGCGCGGCCGCCCGCGTCCGCCACGCCGGCGGCAAGAGCACACCCGACCTGCTGCGCCGCCGCGGCGGCGACGTGTCCGACGCGCCCGACGCGGTGGTACTGCCGGCCGGCCACGACGAGGTGGCGGCGGTGCTGACGGCGTGCGCCCGGTACGGCGTAGCGGTGGTGCCCTTCGGCGGCGGCACCAGCGTCGTGGGCGGAGTGGAGCCGCTGCGGGGCGGGTTCGCCGCGGCCGTCGCGCTGGACCTGCGGCGCCTGAGCCGGCTCGTGGCCGTGGACGCCGTCTCCCGCACCGCGACCCTGCAAGCGGGTCTGCGCACCCCCGAGGCCGAGGAGCTGCTGGCCGCCCACGGGTTCACTCTCGGGCACCGGCCCCAGAGCTACGAGTACGCCACCGTCGGCGGCTACGCGGCCACCCGCTCCAGCGGGCAGTCCTCGGCGGGCTACGGGCGCTTCGACGACATGGTGGTGTCGCTGCGGGCGGCCACGCCGCGCGGCACGCTCGAACCGGGCCGCGGACCGTCCTCGGCCGCCGGTCCGGACCTGCGCCGGCTGCTGCTCGGATCGGAGGGGACCGTCGGCGTGATCACCGAGGTCACGCTGCGCGTGCACCCCCGTCCCCAAGAGCGGCACGACGAGGCCTGGACGTTCCCCGACTTCGCTACGGGCACCGCCGCCCTGCGCGCGCTCGCCCAGGACGGCGTGCGGCCCACGCTCGTCCGGCTCTCCGACGAGCAGGAGACGTCGGTCAACGCCGTCCTGGCCGGCGAGGAGGCCGCTCCCGGATGCCTGGCGGTGGTCACCCACGAGGGCGGTGCGGAGCGCGTGGCCGCCGTGCGGGAGCTGTGCTCGGACACGCTGCGGCGGGCCGGGGGCACCGGACTGGGCCCCGAGCGGGTCGCCCACTGGCGCAGCGGGCGCTACCTCGCGCCGTACCTGCGCGACTCCCTGCTGGACGCCGGGGTGCTCGCCGAGACCTTGGAGACCGCTACGACGTGGTCTGAGCTGCACCGGCTGCGCGACGCGGTCACCGACGCCCTCGCCGGTGCGCTGACGACACCCGAGGGTGCCGCGCCGCTGGTGCTGTGCCACGCCTCCCACGTCTATCCCGAGGGCGCGTCGCTGTACTTCACCGTCGCGGCGGCCGCCGGCGCGGATCCCGGCGGACGCTGGCGCGCGGCCAAGCGCGCGGCCGGCGACGCGATCGCCGCATGCGGGGCCACCATCTCCCACCACCACGCGGTGGGCACCGATCACCGACCGTGGATGGAGGACGAGGTGGGCCCGCTGGGCGTGGAGGTCCTGCGCGCGGTCAAGGACACGCTGGATCCGGCGGGCGTGCTCAACCCCGGCAAGCTGATCCCGGAGCGGTCGTGACCCCCGTCGGCGGCGACGCCGCACCGTCCGCCGTCACGCTGCTGGCCAATCCCGCGGCGGGCGGTCGGCGCGGTGGCGAGATCGCGGCACGGACCGCGCGGCGCCTGCTCGCCCGCGGCGTCGACGTCGACGTGGTGGCCGGACGGGATGCCGCCGAGACGCGGCGGCGGGCCCGCGACTGCGTGGCCGCGGGCGCAGGAGTGCTGGCCGTGGCCGGCGGGGACGGCATGGTCCACCTCGCGCTGCAGGAGGTGGCCGGCACCTCGACCGCCCTGGCCGTGCTGCCGACCGGCAGCGGCAACGATTTCGCCCGCGTGCTGGGCATCCCGGCCACGCCCCCCGACGCCGCCGCCGACGTCCTTCTCGGCGGCGTCCGCCGCCGGATCGACCTGGGCCGCTGCGCTCCGCCGGAGGGCGGCGACCGCCCGTTGTGGTTCGGAACCGTGCTCACCAGCGGCTTCGACTCGCTCGTCGTCGAGCGCACCGAGCGGATGCGCCGGCCGCGCGGGCGGATGCGCTACGCGGCGGCGGTCCTGGCGGAGCTGGGACGGCTGCGTCCGCTGCCGTTCACGATCGAGGCCGACGGGCGCGTGCAGGAGCTGGAGGCGGCGCTGGTCGCGATCGGCAACACCTCCTGCTACGGCGGCGGCATGCGGGTCTGCCCGCACGCCGACCCCGCCGACGGCCGCCTCGCGGTCACCGCGGTGAGCCCGGCGACGGCGGGGCAGCTGCTGCGGGCGTTCCCCCGGATCTACCGCGGCACGCACACCGCCCATCCGCTGGTGCACACGTTCCACGCCGCGTCCGTGCGGGTGCACACCCCCGACATGCGCGCCTACGCCGACGGCGAGCCGGCGGGGCAGCTGCCGCTGCGCGCCGAAGCCGTCCCCGGCGCCGTCGAGGTCCTGGTGCCCGCGGCGGCGTAGCGGCGCCCCGCTCCCCCGAGCGCGGGGGCGGGCCGGGCCCCGGCCCGCGCGGCGTCAGCGGTGGCCGGCGCGCAGTCGCACCAGCAGGACCGTGTAGGCGATCAGCGACACGAGCGCATAGGCGAACGGGGCGCCGAACACCGTGGACAGGGTCACCGGCACACCGGTGGCGAACCCGGCCAGGCTCAGCGCCACGAGCGCCGCCACGAGCACGGTGTGGGTCCACACCGCTCCCAGCAGCAGGCCGCGCGGCAGAGGCGTCCGGCCGAAGGCGAACGCGAGGGTGGCCAGGGCGAAGCCGGCCACGAGCACCGGCGGCAGGAGTATCCAGGCGAAGGTCCCGAGCCCCGGTGCCGTACCGGCGGCCGCCGAACCGGCGACCGCCAGGTGCGCGACGGCCAGTACGACGGCCGTGGCGGCAGCGGCGGCGCCCGGTAGGCGAACGTCCCGGCCGCCGACGGTTCGCCCCCCGCTCCCGGTCGGCTCCCCGGTCCCGCTCACGTCGTCGCCCCCCATTCGGTCTCCTCACGTCTGCGTCGGCAGCCTAGCCCGGACGCGGTCGCGGCGGCCTCCCCCGAAGGGGGGATTCCCGCATCCTCCGCGGGGACTGCACGGATCCGCCTCCGCGCGCCCGCCCGGTGATGCTCACGGGCGCGCGGAGGCGGCGGCGGGCCTGCGGCGGGCGGCTGCCGGAGGGAGGGGCGATCCCGCCGCGGACCCGCCTCCGCCCCGGCTGCTCCGTGTCCAACCGGGGCGGAGGTGCGGGGTCAGTGCCGCTTGCCCGGCCGGAACAGCCGGGTGGGCACGGCGTCGGCCATGGCGGCCATTCCGGCGTCGTCGGGATGGAGATGGTCGCCGCTGTCGTAGGCGGGGTTCAGGCGCTGCGGATCGTCGGGGTCGCGCATCGCCTCGGCGAAGTCGATGACGGCGTCGTACTCGCCGTCGGTGCGGATCCACTCGTTGATCCGCTGCCGCTTGGCCTCGTTCTCCGCGCTGTAGAAGCCGAACGTGTCGCCCTTGAACGGCAGGATCGTGCCGCCGTAGACCTTGAGGCCGGCGGCGTGGGCCCGCGCGATGATCTGGCGGTGCCCGCCGATGACCTCCTCGGCGGTGACGGTCTCCGACGCCGGGGCGGTCGCGGTGCCGGGATGGCCGAGGTCGTTCACGCCCAGCAGCACGATCGCGTGCTCGACCCCCGGGTGTGTCAGCACGTCGCGGTCGAATCTGCGCAGCGCGCTCTGCCCGAAGAACGCCGCATACGCCTCGGCCTCACCGCCTTCGGGCGGGTTGGGGTCGTGCAGGAGCCGGTTTCCCGAGATACCCGCGTTGAGCACGCCCGTGCGTGCGCCCACCCGCTCGGCGAGCAGGTCGGGCCAGCGGTGGTTGGCGCCCGTCGTGGTCTCGGCGCCGTCGGTGATCGAGTCGCCGAACGCGACCACCGCCCCGGTGCGCGTGCCGCGGGCGCGCACGCTGACCCCGGAGAGGAAGTACCACTGGGTCATCGTGGCGGTGGGGGTGACCGCGGGTTCGCCGGTGGTGTTGCCCGCCGCCACCGCGTTCTCCTGGTAGGAGGAGCCGTGCAGCGTGGTCACGGGGGTGCGCTCGGGCAGGTGGATGCTGACGACCAGGTCCGAGCGCGGCGGCAGGCGCAGATCCACCGGGTCGCTGAGCATCGGGGCGCCGGCCGGGACCGTCACCGGGGTGCGGCCGCCGAAGGTGACGGCGCGGTCGCTCCCGGGTTCCGTGTCGGTGCCGGAGGAACCGTCCCGCAGCGCGACGCGAACCTCGCCGATGCGCAGCGGCGTCTCGCCGAACTCGTTGGTCAGGCGCAGCCGCATGCGGTCGCCGCCGACGCTGGTGTGCACGACCTGGCGGACGGTCTCGTCCTCGAGGACGGGGGTGGCCGACTGCGGGGCGGCGGTGGGCGCGGCGGCCCAGGTGCCCACCCAGGAGCGGTGACCGCCGCCGGGGTGGCCGCTTCCGGGGCGGTGCCAGGACTGGGCGGTGCCGGCCGCGGTTCCGGCGGTGATCAGCAGCAGCGCTCCCGCGAGGACGGCGCCGAGCCGCAGGGCGCGGGTGCGGGGGGAGGGCGCGGTCCCGAGCATCGCCTACCCCCGTCGGGCCGGGCGAGCGAAGTGCCAGCCGTCGGACTTCATCGCGGGGATGATCCGGGCGACCGCCTCGACCGTCTGGCTGCGGTCGCCGCCGCCGTCGTGCAGCAGCACCACCGACCGCGGCGCGATGCCGTCCTGCAGGCGGCGCACCAACTCGTCGGTGCCCGGCGGGGCCCAGTCCTCCACGGCCAGGCTCCAGCCCAGCGGCTGCATGCCCAGATCCGCGGCGACCTGCGGGCTCTGGCCCCAGGCGCCGTAGGGGGCGCGGAAGTAGGGGATGCGGGCGTGCGGGACGGCTTCGCGGATCGCCCGGTCGGTTTCGAGGAGGTCGGCGCGGATGTCCTCGGGCTCCCACGAGCCCATGTCGTCGTGGCGCATCGTGTGGTTGCACAGCGTGTGCCCGTCGGCGGCGATGCTGCGGACGATGTCGGGGTGGTCGCGCACGTGCTCGCCCCAGAGGCAGAAGACGGCTTTGACGCGGTGTTCGCGCAGCACGTCGAGCAGTCGGGGGGTGTTGCGCGGGTCGGGGCCGTCGTCGAAGGTCAGCGCCACGCCCTGGCCGCCCCGCCGGGTCTGGTCGACGATGTCGGGGGTGGCGGGTCCGTTGGGGCGGTGGTCGTGGTGGGGGCGGTGGTGGAGCGGTCCGGCCTGGGCGGGCACCGCGGTGCACAGGGCGAGGCCGAGCGTCAGGAAGGTCGCCAGGAGGCGGCCCGGGATGGGGGATCGTCCGCGCATGTCCGTCACACAGGTCTCCTTGGCCGCAGCCTGTTCCGAAATGTTCCGGAAATCAAAGGCAACCTACGGAGCGCGGGACCGCGGTGTCAACGCCCCTCGGCGGAGTACCGCCGCCTCACTCCGCCGAGGAGACCGTCACCGGCGCAGTGCTGTCGCGGACGACGAGCTCGGTGGCCAGTTCCACCCGCGGGCTCTCGATCGCCTCGCCCCGCGCCAGCCGGTGCACGGTGTGGACCGCGAGCCGGCCCATCTCGGCCAGGGGCTGGCGCACCGTCGTCAGCGGCGGCGAGGCCCAGCGCGCTTCGGGCAGGTCGTCGAAGCCGATCACGCTGATGTCGGCGGGAACGCGCAGGCCCCGCCGGCGCAGCGCCTCATAGACGCCCAGGGTCATCTGGTCGCTGGCCGAGAACACGGCCGTGGGCGGATCCGCCAGGCCGAACAGCCGCTCGCCGGCGCGGAAGCCGGACTCGTAGTCGAATTCACCCGGCACGACGAGGTCGTCGTCGACGTTCAACCCGGCGGTCTCCAGCCCCGCCCGGTAGCCGTCGAGGCGGGCGCGGCTGCACCACAGCTCCGGGCGCCCGGCCACGAACGCGATGCGCCGGTGGCCCATGCTGATCAGATAGTCGGTGGCGCTGAGGCCGCCGGCCCAGTTGGTCGCGCCGATCGTGGGCACCGCCAGATCGGGCACGCCGACCGGGTCGACCACCACGGAGGGCATGTGCAGCTCCTCCAGCTCGGCGCGCAGGGAGGAATCCAGGTCGGTGGTGACCAGGATGGCACCGTCACTGGTGCGCGAGCGCACGTTCTGCAGCCACTGCCGGGTGGAGCTCTCCCGCCGGTGGATCGCCGAGACGACGATGCCGCTGCCCGCCGCGTGGGCCGCGTCCTCGACGCCGCGGATGATTTCGACGGCCCACGGGCTGTCCAAGTCGTTGAAGACCAAGTCCAGCAGGCCGACCATCTCGCCGCCGCGGCTGCCCCGGCGGCGGTAGCCGCGCGCCCGCAGCAGGGACTCGATGCGTTCGCGCGTGGCGGGAGCGACGTCGCCCCTGCCGTTGAGGACGCGTGAAACGGTCGGTGCCGAAACCCCCGCCTCTTCGGCGATGGCGGAGATGGTCACGGCTGGGGTCGGGATATCGGCCACTGCTCCTCCTTCGTACCTACCCAGAGTACGGACGCGGGGCGACGCGGCGACGCGCGGGAACCGCATCCGCGGGGCCGTGCGGACGTGACCGCGCCCCCGGACGGGGATCGGGGTATTGACGCCCTGGCCAGGAGCTCTTATGGTCCACCGACCCGGTTAAACGGAATTTTCCGGAAAATGACAGCGGCAGACCGAATGGGAGTCCCCCCGATGCGACCCATCCGCTTCGCTACAACCGCCCTGGCCGCGGCCGCCCTGACCGCCCCGCTGGCCGCGTCTCCGGCCGCCGCGGAAGGCTTCGGCGACGGCCACTGGCCGCCCCACCACTCCAACGGCAAGGCCGAACGGCTGCGCTGGGCCGCCCCCCACGATCTCCACATCGGCACCGCGATCGCCGGCGGCGGCCATCACACGGACCAGGACTACGATCCGCCCTTCGCGTCGGACCGGACCTACCGCACGACGCTGGCGCGCCAGTTCGACTCGGTCTCGGCCGAGAACCAGATGAAGTGGGAGTACATCCACCCCGAGCGGGGCGAGTACGACTTCGAGGACGCCGACCGCATCGTCGACTTCGCCGCGCGCCACGGCCAGGTCGTGCGCGGCCACACCCTGCTGTGGCACAGCCAGAACCCCGACTGGCTGGAGGAGGGCGACTTCACCGACGAGGAGCTGCGCTCCATCCTGAAGGACCACATCACCACCGTCGTCGGCCGCTACAAGGGCCGCATCCAGCAGTGGGACGTGGCCAACGAGATCTTCGACGGCGACGGCGAGCTGCGCACCGAGGAGAACATCTGGCTGCGCCGGCTGGGCCCCGGAATCATCGCCGACGCCTTCCGCTGGACCCACCAGGCCGACCCGCACGCCGAGCTGTACTTCAACGACTACAACGTCGAAGGCGTCAACGCCAAGAGCGACGCCTACTACGAACTGTCCCAGGAGCTGCTCGCCGAGAACGTGCCGCTGCACGGCTTCTCCGCCCAGGGCCACCTCAGCCTCGACTACCCCTTCCCCGGCAGCATGGAGGAGAACCTCCAGCGCTTCGACGACCTGGGGCTGGGCACGGCCGTCACCGAGGTCGACATCCGCATGACCCTGCCCGAAAGCGGTGAGCCGACCGAGGAGCAGCTCGACACCCAGGCCGACTACTACCGCCGGGCGCTTCAGGCGTGCCTGGACGTCGACAGCTGCGAGTCGTTCACGATCTGGGGCTTCAACGACAAGTACTCCTGGGTGCCGGGAACCTTCGAGGGCCAGGGGTCGGCCACGGTCATGACCGAGGACTACACCCGCAAGCCGGCTTTCTTCGCGCTGCACGAGGCGCTGAAGGAGGAGAAGAAGTGGCCGGGCTGGCCCGGCCGCGGGCACGGCGGCCGCTAACGGTCGCGGTCGGTCGCGGCCGCGGCCCCGCGAGCGGCCGCGATCCACCCGAACAGACACACGCAGACACGGCCGGCCCGGCCGCTTCCCGCACCGGACACGCGACGCGTGTGCCCGCACCGGCCGGTGCGGGCACACGGCGGGATGCCGGGCCGACCGGCGTTGACCCCCGCGTTCGGTCGGCGCCGCCGGCGGGCAGGGCCCTCAGGGTTTGACGGCGACGCCGGCGTGCTCCCAGATCCGCTTGTCGGGGACGTCGACGGGATCGGCGCCCGGCATGCGCCAGGTGTCGCAGTCGACCAGGCGGGCAGGCTCGGCCCCGTCCACCGACGGCGACACCAGCTCCATCCCGGCCACTGCCGCCTCACACTCCTGCGGGTTGCGCACCCGGCCCCACGGCGTACCCGAACTGTGCACCCGCTGGGTGAAGGTGCGCGCGTGTGCGGCGTCGTCGGAGCACAGGTGCGAGTACACCAGAGCCGACCCGGACGGGAACGGCTCCAGGTAGCGCCGCACCAGATCGAACGGCTCCTCCTCGTCGGGGAAGCAGTGCAGCAGCGACACGAGCATCAGGCACACCGGCTCGTCGGTGTTCAGCAGCCGGCGCGCCCCCGCGTCGTTCATGACCGCCCCCACATCGCGCACATCGGCGGTGATCACCGTGGTCGTGTCGTTCTCGACCATCAGCGCACGGGCGTGGGCCAGCACCATCGGGTCGATGTCGACGTAGACGACCCGGTTGTCGGGCGAGGTGCGCTGGGCGACCTGGTGGGTGTTCTCGACGGTCGGCAGCCCCGAACCGAGGTCGAGGAACTGGCCGATCCCCAGCTCCCGCGTCGCGTATTCGACGCCGCGCGCGAGGAAACCGCGGTTCTCGTGCGCGAGCGCCGTCGTTCCGGGATTGATCTCCTCGACCGCGGCGGCCAGCTCGCGGTCGGGGTCGAAGTTGTCCTTGCCGCCCAGCAGCGCATCGTAGGCGCGGGCGACGGTCGGCTTCGACATGTCGAGATCGGGCGGTGGAAACCTGAGGGAATCGCTCATCGGATTCTGCTCTCTCACTTCCGGAGGGGGTAGAGCGGCGGATCACTGCGTGTACGCCTCGTGCCACTGGCAACTGTACGGGGGCTCCCCGGCCTTCACGGCGGCATGCGGAGACCGGACGTGCGGCCGCATCGCCGCCCGCGGCGCCCCCTCCGCACCGCTTCAGGGTTTGACGGCGACGCCGGCGTGCTCCCAGATCCGCTTGTCGGGGATGTCGACGGGATCGGTTCCCGGTTTGCGCCAGGTGTCGCAGTCGACCAGGCGGGCGGGCCCGGTCCCGTCCACCGACGGCGACACCAGCTCCATCCCGGCCACTGCCGCCTCGCACTCCTGCGGGTTGCGCACCCGGCCCCACGGCGTACCCGAACTGTGGATGCGCTCGGTGACGGCGCGGGCGTGCTCGGCGTCGTCGGAGCAGGTGTGCGAGTACACCAGAGCCGACCCGGACGGGAACGGCTCCAGGTAGCGCCGCACGAGGCTGAAGGGGTCGTCCTCGTCGGGGAAGCAGTGCAGCAGCGACAGCAGCATCAGGCACACCGGCTCGTCGGTGTTCAGCAGCCGGCGCGCCCCCGCGTCGTTCATGACCGCCCCCACATCGCGCACATCGGCGGTGATCACCGTGGTCGTGTCGTTCTCGACCATCAGCGCACGGGCGTGGGCCAGCACCATCGGGTCGATGTCGACGTAGACGACGCGGTTCTGCGGTGAGTTGCGCTGGGCGACCTGGTGGGTGTTCTCGGCGGTCGGCAGCCCCGAACCGAGGTCGAGGAACTGGCCGATCCCCAGCTCGCCGGCGACGAATCCGACGGCGCGCGCCAGGAAGGCGCGGTTGTGCTGGGCCATCACGGTACTGCCGGGGTTGATCTCCTCCACCCCTGCGGCCAGGTCGCGGTCGAGGTCGAAGTTGTCCTTGCCGCCCAGCAGCGCGTCGTAGGCGCGGGCGATGGTCGGCTTCGACATGTCGAGTTCGGGCGGTGGAAACCTGAGGGCGTCGCTCATCGGATTCGGCCTCTCAACTCCGGGGGGTGGAACGGCGGAACATTGGGCTGTGCGCCTGTTGTCACGGCAACTGTACGGGCAGTGCCCCGTGTGTAGGGCGGACTCCGACGATCTCCGCTGCGCGGGATACGCGGGCGGCGGGCGCCCGGGGCCGGCTCTGCAGGACCCTGGACCCTTGCCAAAACTCAGGTTAGCTACTTATTTTCCGTATGTGACTATATCGACTGCTGCCGGAGACGACGGCGCCGCAAACTCGACCGCCGCACCTTTTCCGACTTCCCACGACCAGGACTGCGACGTCTTCCAAGAGGTGCTGGAGCTCGTCGGGCGGCGCTGGATGGGGGTGATCCTGCTCGCCGGCGCACGCGGGGCGCAGCGCTTCAGCGAATACCGCAGGTTCATCGGCCAGATCTCCGACCGGATGCTGTCCCAGCGGTTGAAGGAGCTGGAGTCGGCGGGGCTGCTCGAACGGGACGTCGTCCCGACGACCCCGGTTCAGATCCTCTACCGCCCGTCGGACCGGGGGCGCGGGCTGCTGGACGCGCTGGAGCCCCTGGTCACCTGGGGCCACATGTATCGCGAGGACGGCACCGGGCCGCAGGAGGGCGCCGACTCGGCCGCACCCGCCCGCTGATCCCGGCCTCTGGGCCCGCCCGCGCGGCCGGGATCAGCGGCCGCCGCGTCGCCTCCGACCGGCGGCGCAGCCGCACAGGCCCGCCTACACCGCGGGATGTATACCGATCCGGGCCTCGCGGCGGACGCTGCGCCGCCCACTCGGGACGTAGCGTCGTCGCCGGTGGGCACGCCGGTCCGGCCACACGGCCCGGGCGCGGCGACCGCCGCACGGACGAAGCGGGGCCGCCGGCGGTACCGCCCGGCGCGGAAAGGGGACGCATGCGAACCGAGGACGGTGCAGGCACGGCACTCCGCCGGCGGCCGGGGCTTCTTCCCTGGTGGTGCGTGCTCGGATTGGCCGCGCTGGGCCTGCCGCGTGTCGTCGCCCACGATCTCGGCCTGGTGGGCCCGGCGGCGAACACGGCGCTCGTTTTCGGGCCGGTGCTGGTGTGGGTCGCCGTCGCGGTGCTGGGCCGGCTCCGGCGCCCGCTGGTGGCCCTGCTGATCGTGGGCGCGGTCTATGGGGTGCTGCTGGCGGCGGTGCACCAGGTGCTGTGGGCGCAGGGGTTCGCCGGCGATCCTCCGCAGCTGGGTGGGGAACTCGCCGGGACGCTGCCGCCCGCTTCCGAAGGCGCACTGCTGCGCGCCGCGGCGGTGGTGAGCAGTGTCGCCACCGGGGTCGGGATCGGTGCGGTCAGCGGGGCGGTGGCCTGGGTGCTCGCCCGCCTGCTTCCGCGGCGCCCAGCCTGATCCGCGGCGCCCGGCGGGGGCGTAGGCCGCGGCCATCCGGCCGCCGGCACCGCTGTCGGGCACGCTTCGGGAGCGACGGCCTCAGCGCCGGACGGCGGCCGGCACCAGCAGGGCGAGGGCGACGAGCGCGCCGATCGGCAGCGCCGCGGCGAGCGACAGCACACGGCCCGCGGTCCGCGCCGACGACGCGGGCGAGCCGGGGGAATCGAACGACTGCTTCATGCCGGCACCTTCCGGTCGTGTCCGTCCGGATCGCCGCTTGGACGCGGCCGGGCGCCGCCGCGTTCCCGCACCGGGAATCACCGCCGTGCCGGGTTTCGCCGGGGCATACGCCGGGTAGCCGGAACACCAACCCGCCGGGTGCTACCCGTTCGCCCCCGGGCCAGTGTGGGCGGCCGCGCACCGCGGGCGCACGCTCACACGCCTCGCCGCGGGCGGCCGCCCGCGGCGACCCGCGGCGCGGCGCGCCCTCGGCCGCGACCCGCGCGAGCACCTCCGGCGGCCTGCTTTCACCCCGAAACGCACGTCTCGTAATCGGCAGCGGCACCCAGCAGCGCTTCGTCACCGTGCAGATCGGCGACCAGCTGCAGACCCACGGGACCGCCGTCGTCGCAGAACCCGGCCGGCACGCTGACGGCGGGATGACCGGTGAGGTTGAACAGCCACGTCAACCCGACACTCATCTCCTTCCCCGGGCCCCGGGGCCCATGGGGCGGGTTCGGCGTCGTCGGCGTGGCCAGCAGGTCGCACTCGGCGAACAGTTCCGCAAGCCGGACCGCGTTGCCGCCGTCGGCCGCAACGCCGTTCCGGGACGGGCGCCGGGCGGCCGAGCCGCGCAGGGCCCGCCACCGCTCACCCGGATCGTCGAAGCCGGGACCGGCCCCCTGCACCGTGATCGCGCCGCTGCGCTCCCACTCCCCCAGAGCCCGGGCGGCGGTCTCCGCGACGCCCGGGTGCACACGGTTGAAGCCCAGCGTCGACGACCACGCCACGCGCAGCGGCCCCGTCCCGCGCCGCGGTACGGCGCACCGGCGCCCGCCGAAGGGCGGATCCCCCAGCACGGCGCGGAGGTACAGCACGGCGTCGGCGACGCGGCCGGCGATCGGGCCGCCTACGGTCAGCCCGGCGGCGTCGCGGGCCGGAATCAGTCCGGTCGTGGGTTTGTAGCCCACCACCCCGCACCAGGCGGCGGGGATGCGGATGGAACCCGCGCCGTCGCTGGCCGTGGCGAGCGGCACCAGGCCCGCCGCCACCGCGGCCCCCGAGCCCGCCGAGGACCCTCCGGGACTGCGGCCGGGACGCCGCGGGTTGGCGGTCGTCCCGCGGTCGGTGGCGCCCCAGGTCTTCCACTCGGTTCCGGGTCCGGGTACCGCGGTCGCCCCGACGGGGACCGCTCCCGCCTCGACGAGCCGCCGGGCCTGGAACGACGCGGTGCGCTCGGCGTGCTTCACCCCGATCGGCACCCCGGCCAGCGGCAGCTGGGCGCCGCGCGCCACGGCGGCGTCGACGTCGGCAGCCCGCTCGCGCGCCCACTCCTCCCATACCGCGCTAAAGGCGTTGAGAGCGCCGTCGCGCCTGCGGATACCGGCCAGCGCCTCCTCCACCACCGCCGACGCTCCCACGCGCCCGGTCGCGACCGCCGCGGCGATCCCCGCGGCGCCGGGACGGCGCCGCGGGCCGTTCATCCTCCCCCCGCGGCGGTCCCGCCCGCCGGGGGTGCCGGGACCGCGCGGGGCCGGAGCGCGCGGATCACCGCCCCCGCCACGTCGGGGCCGTCTTCGCGCCGAAGGCGGCCACCGCGTTGCGGAAGTCCTCGCTGCCGTAGGCCCGTTCGAGGATGTCGCGGTCCTCGGGCAGGTTCGCGCGGCGCAAGCGGCGCACGGACTCCTTGGCTGCCCACATGCTCAGCGGGGAGTGCTCGGCGAGGCGGTCGGTCAGCGCCGCCGCCTCCGCGTCGAGATCCTCGTCGGCCGCGAGGCGGGTGACGAAACCGGCCGCGTGCGCCTCGTCGGCGGTGAGCATCCGCGCGGTCAGCAGCAGGTCCAGTGTGCGGCCGGGCCCGAGGTGGTCCACGAGCAGCGCGTAGGTGGACATCCCCAGGCAGTTGCCGAGCGTGCGCGCGATGGGCACGCCGAACCGCGCGGACGGCGCGGCGATGCGCAGGTCGCAGGATGCGGCGATGATCAGCCCGCCGCCTACGCAGTAGCCGCGCACGGCCGCGAGCGTGGGCACCTGCACCGCGGCGAGCCGGTCGATGATCGCGCCCAGGCGCCGTTCGTAGTCGACACCGTCGGCGCCGTCGGTGAACCCGGCGAACTGGCCGATGTCGCTTCCGGCCACGAAGGCGGTGTCTCCGGCGCCGGTGAGCAGCAGGGCGCGCACGTCGTCGTCGGCGTCGGCCCGCTCGCACACGTCGGCCAACTCTTCGTACATCGCCCAGGTCATGGCGTTGCGACGGGCGGGGCGGTCGAAGGTCGCGGTCAGCACGCCGCCCCGCTGGGACACCAGCAGGCCGGGCCCGCCGTCCCCGCCGGCGTCGGCGCCGTCCCTCCGGCGGCCCGTTCCGTCCCCGCTGCCGTCCGCGTCGTCGCTCATCCGCTGCCTCCGCTCGTGCTCGGCGCCCGTGCCGTCCGGCGGCCGCTCCTCCGGCGCGCCGTTCCGGTGGCATTGTCGCCTGTGCCCGCCCGCGGTCCGGCAGGCGGGGCGAGGTGTGCGCAGGCAGTGACGGCACGCTGCGGCGGCCCGCTCGGGGGTTCCCGGGGCGCCGGTGCCGCGCCGCGTTCACCGCAGGCCGCTGCCCGGAGTGTCGCCCGGCGGCGGGCTCTCCGGGGCGGGCGGGTCCTCCGGGGTGTCCGCATCGGCGTCCTCGGGCGGGGGCTGCGCGTCCTTTCCGGGGAAGCGGCCGGCGACGAGGATGTCGGTGGAGGAGTGCGCCAGGATCGACAGCACGATGGCCAGCGCCGCCAGGTGGAACAGCTCGCCGCTGCGGGCCAGGTCCGACTCCAGCACCAGCAGGCCGTAGACCACCGACGCGAAGCCCTTGGGGCCGAACCAGGCGATCGCGGCCCGCTCGCGCACGTCCAGCTGCGATCCGGTCAGCGCGGCCGCCATCGCGACGGGGCGGGCCGCCACCAGCACCAGCACCGCGAAGACCCACCCGCTCAGCGGGATCTCGGCGAGGAAGGCGGGCGACATCAGCGCGCCGAACACCAGCAGGGCGGCGAGCTTGAGCAGTTCGGCGATCGATTCGCCGAACCGGTGGAACGCGGTGCGCATCTCCGGGCCGGCGGTCGCGACGGTGACACCGGCGGTGAAGGCCGCCAGGAACATGTTGGCGTGGGTCAGCTGGCACAGTGCCAGGACGGTCAGGCCGATCGCGAAGGCGCCCAGCGGTTCGTAGCGGGTGGTCGCCGCCAGTCCGGGCAGCCGCCCCAGCAGGACCCCGGCCAGGGCGACTCCCACGCCCACCACCACGCCCAGCCCGAGCTCGCCTGCCAGCGGCGCCGGGTGCGTCGGCTGGTCGGCGGCCAGCGCCAGCAGCACGACCACCACGGGCAGGGCGATCCCGTCGTTGAGCCCGGATTCCACGTTGAGCAGGTGGCGCAGGCGGTAGGGCACTCGTTCGCGGGCCACCAGGGCGGCGGCGAAGACCGGATCGGTGGGCGAGAGCACCGCTGCGATCAGCAGCGCCTCCGGCCATTCCAGCCCCGTCAGGTACCGGGCCAGCAGCGCGATCAGCGCGAACGTGACCGGCATCCCCAGCCCGAGGGCGCGGGCGGGCAGCCGCCAGTGGGCCCGGAGGTCGTTGACGTCCAGCCGCATGCCGTCGGTGAACAGCACGGCGAACAGCGCGCCCTCGGCCAGCAGCCGCACGGAGTCGGTGCCGCCGGTGAGGGGCACCAGCCCCAGAACGCCTTGGCCGAGGACGAACCCGGCGGCCAGGAACAGCGCGGCGGTGGAGAGCACGGTCCGGTGGGCGATTCCCGACACCAGTACGGCGGCGAACAGCACCACCGCAAAGGCCAGGACCAGCTCGATCACTATCGCCCCCTCGGCCGCGCCGGTCCGCGGCCGTCGTGCGCGCGTTCGGTCCGCGCGGGCGCCTACCCTGCAAGCGCGGCGCCCAACCAGCTCAACGCCCCGCGGTCTGCACGCCGGGGCGGCGCGGGGCGGCCGATGCGCCGCGGTCAGGCGGTGCCGTCGGCGGCGGCCTGCAGCTCCGCGGCGTCGAGCTTGACCATGCCCATCATCGCCTCGAAGGCGCGCCCGGCCCGCTCCGGGTCGGGGTCGGCCATCAGGTCGGTGAGCGTACGCGGCACGACCTGCCAGGACAGCCCGTAGCGGTCTTTGAGCCACCCGCACTGGACCGCTTCGCCGCCGCCTTCCAGCAGGCGCGACCAGTAGTAGTCGACCTCCTCCTGGTCGGCGCAGTCCACATACAGCGAGACGGCCTCGTTGAAGGTGAAGGCGGGCCCGGCGTTGAGGGCGATGTAGCGCTGGCCCGCCAGCTCGAAGGTCACCGCCAGGATCGTGACGGCGGTGCCGGGAGCCGTGCGGCCGTAGTCGGTGACCTCCACGATCCGGGAGTCCCCGAAGATCGAGGTGTAGAACCGGGCGGCCTCTTCGGCCTGATCGTCGAACCACAGATGCGTCATGATCTTCTGCACGTCGTGCTCCTCATGCCGTGGGTCCCGCGGGCGACTCCGCGGACTGTTCCGCTGCCCCGGGCCCCGCAGCCGCGAACGGCGCGTGCCGCGGAAAGGAGGGGGCGGGTCCGTCGCTCCCCGCCCTCCGCCCCGCACCCTTGACCTCAAGTTAACTTGAGGATCTAGTCTCGGCCACGCCGCCGGAGCGGGGGCCGAGCACCCGCTCGGGCGCAGGCCCGGCCCCGGGCCCGGACAGGCCGAGCACGGACAGGACGGATTCAGCATGAGCATCGAAACCAGCGCGTGGACGTCGATGTACCACGCAGTGCACGCACCCGACGACCGACGACCGTTCTCCGCGGCCACGCTGCGGCGCATCGGCCTCTTCGCCCGGCCGCACAAGCGCGGGCTCATCGCGTTCGTGGTGCTCAGCAGCGTCACCGCCGCGCTGGCGGTGGCCACGCCGCTGCTGGCCGGGCGCATCGTCGACGCGATCGTCGAGGGCCGGCCGCTACGGGAGGTGCTGCAGTTCGCGGCGCTGATCGCGGCCATCGCCCTGGCCGAAGCGGGGCTGGGGCTGCTCACCCGCTGGTTCTCCGCCCGGATCGGCGAAGGCCTGATCCTGGACCTGCGCGCGGCCGTCTACGACCACGTGCAGCGCATGCCCGTGGCCTTCTTCACCCGCACCCGCACCGGCGCACTGGTCAGCCGACTCAACAACGACGTCATCGGCGCCCAGCGCGCCTTCTCCGACACCCTCTCGGGCGTGGTGGGCAACCTGGTGACCCTGGTGCTGACCCTGGTGGCCATGTTCGCCCTGTCCTGGCAGATCACCCTGGCCTCGCTGGTGCTGCTCCCGCTGTTCGTCGTGCCGGCGCGGCGCATGGGCGGCCGGCTGGCGCGGCTGGAGCGCGAAGCCGCCGACCACGACGCGTCCATGGGCACCCGCATGACCGAGCGGTTCTCGGCGGGCGGGGCCGTGCTGGTCAAGCTGTTCGGCCGCCCCGAACAGGAGTCCGCCGAGTTCCGCGCCCGGGCGCGCCGGGTGCGCGACATCGGGGTGCGCACGGCGATGCTGCAGACGTCGTTCATGACCGCGCTGACACTGGTCTCGGCACTGGCGCTGGCGCTGGTCTACGGAATCGGCGGATCCCTGGCACTGAGCGGCGCGCTCCAGGCCGGCGCGGTGGTGTCGCTGGCGATGCTGCTGACCCGGCTGTATGCTCCGCTGACCGAACTGGCCGGGGCCCGAGTGGAGGTGATGAGCGCGGTGGTCAGCTTCGAGCGGGTCTTCGAGGTGCTGGACCTGCCCCCGCTCATCACCGACCGGGAGGACGCCGTGGCGGTGCCCGAAGGCCCGGTGTCGGTGGAGTTCGACCGGGTCGACTTCGCCTACCCCAGCGCCGACAAGGTGTCGCTGGCCTCGCTGGAGGAGATCGCGACACTGGACACCGCCGCCGGCAAGCAGGTCCTGCACGGGGTGTCCTTCCGCGCCGAAGCCGGGCAGACGGTGGCGCTGGTGGGGTCCTCCGGCGCGGGCAAGTCCACCATCGCCTCGCTCCTGCCGCGGCTCTACGACGTCGACGGCGGCGCGGTGCGGGTGGGCGGCACCGACGTGCGCGACCTGTCCGCGGAGTCGCTGCGGGCCACCCTGGGCATGGTCACCCAGGACGGCCACCTCTTCCACGACACCGTGCGCGCCAACCTGCTGCTGGCCCGGCCCGAAGCCGGCGAGGACGAACTGTGGGACGCGCTGCGCCGGGCCCGGCTGGACGGACTGGTCGCCGCCCTGCCTGAGGGGCTGGACACGGTGGTGGGCGAGCGCGGCTACCGGGTCTCCGGCGGCGAGCGCCAGCGGATGACGGTGGCGCGGCTGCTGCTGGCGCGCCCGCGCGTGGTGATCCTGGACGAGGCGACGGCCCACCTGGACTCCACCTCCGAGGCGCAGGTGCAGGAGGCGCTGGGCGAGGCGCTGGAGGGGCGCACGGCGGTCGTCATCGCCCACCGGCTCTCCACCGTGCGCGCCGCCGACGCGATCCTCGTGGTCGAGGAGGGCCGCGTCGTCGAGCGCGGCACCCACGAGGAGCTGCTGGCCGCCGGCGGGCGCTACGAGATGCTGTACCGCACGCAGTTCGCGGCCGGGGACGGCGCACCGGAGCAGGAGGACTCCGCCGCCGCACCGGTGCGCTGAGGCCGCCGCCCCCGCCGCCGCCCGCCCCCCGATCTTGTAGCTACGGTTCGTGAAAACGTTTTCCCGTGTCGTTGGCTACAAGGTCAACGGGCGTCGTCTCCGGTGTAGACGGCGGCCGTGCGCGCGGCCGCGGCGCGCGCCGCCGGTTCGTCGTTGCCGGACTCGACGTCGGCCAGGCGCCACCGGTCGCTGCTGAGCTCCACGAAGCGCCGGCCCTCGTCGGAAGCCGTCCAGCCCTCGGCGCCGGCGGGGTCGGCGGGGTCGGCGGGCGCGCCGGCGTCCAGGTGCCGGGCGAGCCCCAGCAGGGCCATGTCCCAGCCCACACCGACGGCTCCGGGCCCGAACCACTCCCACATCTCGTCGTCGACGTGGCAGATGTGCACCAGCTCCAGGCGGGTACCGGCGGGCTCGACCGCCAGACTCACCTCGATCCAGCTGACCTGGCCGGAGAACTCCCAGGTGGCGGTGAAGGACGTGGGCGGGTCGCAACTGCTGATGGTCCCGCCCGCGTCGCCCTCCAACCGGTAATGGCCGCCTTCGCGCAGGTCGCCGGTGACCGGAAGGAACCAGCGCGAGATGCGCTCGGGACCGGTGACGGCGTCCCAGACGTCGTCGACGGGCGCGTCGTGGGTCTGGCCGATGGTCAGCACGTGCGCGTCGCCGGCATCGAGCATGCGGGTGCCCAGGCGCCGCCGTACGGCAGCGATCTGGTGGTTGACATCGGTCACGGGGTCTCCTCGTCGAGCCTCGCCTGCGCGGATCCGACGATCCGGGGCGGACCGGGGCGGACCGGGGCGCCGGGGACATCGGACGCGCTCATCCCATCACCGGGGACACGGCGCATGTAAGCACGGGCCGGATGCCGCGTGTCGTGCGCGGACTCCGCGCGCTGCGGGCACCGCCGGACCCCGTGCCGGGTCCCGCACACCAGGCACTACAGTCTGTCGTATGCGTGGTCTCCCAGCTCCGGCCCCTTACGCGGCCGACGACATCGTCCTGCTGAACCTTCCCCTGTGGGCCTGGCAGATCGCGGTGGCCGCGCTCGGGGTGGCCGCGCTGGCGTATTCGGCGCGCAGCGTGTGGCACCCCGCGACGGCCGCGCTGCGCTGGTGGGGGCTGGGCAACATCGTGGTCAACGTCGGCATCGCCGTCTCCGGCGCGACCGTGCGGGTGACCTCCTCGGGCCTGGGCTGCTCGGAGTGGCCCCGCTGCACCGAGGAGAGTTTCGTCCCCGTCGACACCGGCCACGCCGCGATCAACGCCGCCATCGAGTTCGGCAACCGTACGCTGACCTTCCTGGTGCTGGCCGTGGGCGTCATCGTCTTCGTGGCCACCCTGCGTATGCGGCCCCGCCGCCGCGACCTGGTCGCCTATGCCGCGGTCATCCCCCTGGGCGTCCTCGGCCAGGGGGTGGTCGGCGGCATCACGGTCTGGAGCGGCCTGCACCCGGCTTCGGTGGCGGCCCACTTCCTGCTGTCGATGCTCGTGGTCGTGCTGACCGTGGCTTTCTACGTGCGCTGCCGCGAGCCGCAGGGGCGGTTGCGCCCCACGGTCGCCCGGCCGCTGCGCCTGGCGGCCGCGGCCCTGCTCCCGCTGGGTTTCGCGCTCCTGGTCGCCGGAACGGTGGTCACCGGAACCGGCCCGCACGGCGGCGACGCCGGCGCCCCGCGCTGGGGCTTCGACATCGTCGCGGTCGCGCGCATCCACTCCGGCCTGGCCTGGGCGGTGCTGCTGATCAGCGCGGTCGTGGCGGTGGGGGTCACCGTGCGCCCCGCGCCCCGGCCCCTACGCACAGCCGCCTACCTGCTGCTGGCGGCCGTGCTCGGGCAAGGCGCCGTCGGCTACCTCCAGTACCTGCTCGGCTTGCCCGAAGGGCTGGTCGTGCTGCACGTGCTGGGGTCGGGTCTGGTGTGGGTGGCCGTCCTGCGCGTGTACTTCGCGACCGCCGAGCGGGTGGCGGTCACCGGCCCCGGCCCGGACCCGGCGGCGGATACGGCGGCTGCTGCCCGGGGTTAGGCGGCGGCCCCGGAGGCGGCGCAGCGCCGGGGGCGCCCGGCCCCGGAGGCTGGGGCTGGGCCGCGCGCTGCTGCTGCGCTCGGGCGATGACGTGCTCGAAGTCGGCGCGCTGCAGGAACCCGGAATCGGTCGGTTCCGTGGCCCACGCCGGAGCGACCGGCTGCTGCATGTGGCCGAGGAACGCCGTACGCGCCGCGTGCATCAGCGCGAGGAAGTTGTCGCGCCGCTGTTCCCAGCCGGGGCGCGCGACCCCGCGCGCCAGCCGCTGGTGCAGCAGCGCGAGCTCGGTAGCGGCCAGCTGGTAGTCCTTCATGGCGGTGCGGCCGCGGTTGCCCGCGTTGCGCTGGGCCCAGGAGCGCGCGCCGCGCCGGCCCGGCATGGAGCTGAGCATGCGCACGTCGGCCGGCGTGACCAGGCCGGTGGACACGTAGGGCGGCAGGAAGTGCGCGATGGCGGCGGCGTGCTTGCGGCGGTCCTGCACGGCCAGGACGATGATCGACACCAGCACGAAGAACAGCACGATGTAGGCGGCGCCGAACCCGATCCAGCCGAAGGCGGTGGAGGCGTTCCACAGCCCGTGCAGCACCACGGCGCCGATCCAGCCCAGCACCGGGGCCATCATCCGCGCGCCGCCGCGGTTGATGGCGGCGTAGGCTACGCCGATGCCGATCATCGCGGTGTAGAGCGGATGCCCGAACGGGGAGATCAGCCCGCGCAGCACGAAGGTGAAGCCGAGCCCGAACACGCCTTCGTTCAGGTAGGAGCTGAGGAAGTAGAGGATGTTCTCGGTGAAGGCGAAGCCGGTGGCCACCATCGCGGCGTAGATGACGCCGTCGGTCAGCGAGTCCAGCTCGTGGCGGCGCCGCCACAGCAGGATGAGCAGCACGAGGCCCTTGGCGCTCTCCTCGACCAGCGGCGCGCCCACCGCGGTGGAGACGAAGTCGCCCATGGACTGGCCGAAGACCGGGACCGTCACCAGCGCCATGCCCGCGGTGTTGAGGACGAAGGACGCCACGACGGCCACGCCGGCGCCCCACAGGAACGCGAAGGTGAGCACCGTGCCGGGTTCGGGTTCGAGCCGGTCCAGCGCCAGGATCAGCGGTACGAGGATCGCCACGGGGATGATCGCGGCGATCACGCTGATGGCGAATCCCACGACCCCCGCGACGCCGCCGTTGGCCAGGCCCGACCACAGCAGGTAGCCGAACATGGCCAGCATGCACAGCACGCTGACGACGATGCCGATCGTGAGTCCGACGGAGCGGCGGCCTGGCTTGCGCCCCTCGAGAATGGCTTTGGCGTCTAGTGCGGGCATGGCTTCAGATCGTAGTCCGTGATGGGAAGTGCACCGGCATCGCCCGACGCCGTCGGACCGGCGGCTCGTCCCACTGGGAGGCGCCTTCGGACCCGGCCGGCTCCCGGTGGCCGCTACCGGTCACCGGTGGTGCCTTGACGGCGTGGGGGTTCGGCTGGGCCGGGGTCAGCCCAGCAGGCCGGCCAGCAGCGGGTCGACAGTGACGGCGGAGAACAGCAGTGCCAGGTAGGCGTTGGACAGGTGGAAGAAGCCCATGGTGGACAGCTTCGGTCCGGTCGCGCCCGAGCGCACCCGCCACAGCAGCCGGTGGGCCTGCACCAGCAGGATCGCCCCCAGCACCAGCGCCACCAGCGCGTAGAACGGCGTGGTGCCGGCGACCGGCCACAGCAGCAGCGAGGTCGCCACCGTCGCCCAGCTGTAGAGGACGCACTCCAGCAGGACGCGCTGGTCGGTGGCCACCACCGGCAGCATGGGGACCTTGGCGGCCGCGTAGTCCTCCCGGTAGCGCATCGCCAGCGCCCAGGTGTGCGGCGGCGTCCAGAAGAAGACCACGAGGAAGAGCACGAACGGCGCCCAGTCCAGCCGGTCGGTGATCGCGCTCCAGCCGATCAGCACCGGCATGCAGCCGGCGATGCCGCCCCACACCACGTTCTGCGCGGTACGCCGCTTGAGCAGCAGCGTGTACACGAAGATGTAGAACAGGATCGCGAAGGCCGACAGCGCCGCCGAAAGGAGGTTGACCAGCAGCGCGAACCCGGCCGTGGACCCCGCGGCCAGCACCAGCCCGTAGATCAGTGCCCCGCGCGGGGTGACCTTGGCCATGGCCACCGGGCGCCGCCGGGTACGCCGCATCTCCTGGTCGATGTCGCGGTCGAAGAAGCAGTTGATCGCGTTGGCGCTGGCCGCCGACATCGTGCCGAACACCAGCGTGGCCAGCGCGGTGCCCAGCGGCGGCACGCCCGAGGCGGCCACGAACATCACCGGGATGGTGGTGATCAGCAGCAGCTCGATGACCCGCGGCTTGGACAAGGCGATGTAGGCGCGCGCGTGGGCCGCCGGTCCGGTGCCCGGCCGGTCGTCCCGGCGGCGGCCGCGGTCCGCGCCTGTACCGCCGTCCGCCTGGTGGGCGGATCCCTCCGTCAGCGCCATCAGAACCGCCGCGCGGCCGGCCCGGCCCCGGGCACCGTGGATTCGGGGGACATCCGCACTCCGGACACTGACACGCTCAACCTCAACGGAACTCAGGGGTCTGCTCGGCTCGCCACAGCGGGGGCGATCCGTACCGGCGGCGGAAGCGCGCCGGGAACGACCCCGTCAACGACATACTGTAGTACTTCGCTCGGACGCGCCTTCACCGGGTACCGCGTCCGAACCGCGCACCGCGTCCCAGGATGCCGCACGTCCCGCGCCGGCGGCGCGGGAGGAGGCGCCGCAGCACACATAGCAGGCTCGCACACCCTGCGCCGCAGCGCACGGGCGCCACGCAGCCCGGGGCCGCACCGTCCGCGCACAGGGCTCTCGGGTCACTGAGACGTGTCAGACATAGGCCGCGGCGCGGGGGGACGATAAGCTCGCACACGGCCGCACGTGCCGACTCCGGCGGGCAGCCCCGGTCCCGGCCCGGGACGGCCCCGCCGGCCGGCGCTGGCGGCTCGGCGGCCCCTCCCTCGGCACCTGTGCGCCGGCGTCCGCGGGATCAGGCCACCGCGACCCCTGGACAACCCACATTCACCGACCCGGGCGGCGCGTGCCCGGGTGCCGCTGAATGCGCGAAAGGAGCCCTGAGCCCGCGTGAACATCGACACCTCCACGTCCCTTGAGTGGTCGGAACCGGACCGGCGCGCGGTGGACACGGTCCGCGCTCTGGCGATGGACGCGGTCGAGGAGGCGGGCTCCGGTCACCCCGGCACCGCGATGAGCCTCGCCCCGGCCGCCTACCTGCTGTTCCAGAAGATCATGCGGCACGACCCCAACGACCCCTCCTGGGTCGGCCGCGACCGCTTCGTCCTCTCCTGCGGACACTCCAGCCTCACTCTCTACATCCAGCTCTACCTGGCCGGCTACGGCCTTCCCCTGGACGAGCTGAAGCGGCTGCGCCAGTGGGACAGCCTCACCCCCGGCCACCCCGAGGTCGGCCATACCCCGGGGGTGGAGACCACCACCGGGCCGCTGGGCCAGGGCATCGGCAACGCCGTGGGCATGGCCATGGCCGCCCGCCGCGAACGGGGCCTGTTCGACCCCGAGTCGGCCCCCGGTGAGAGCCCCTTCGACCACTTCGTCTACGCGGTGTGCTCCGACGGCGACGTCCAGGAGGGCGTCAGCCACGAGGCCAGCGCACTGGCGGGCACGCAGAAGCTGGGAAACCTCGTCGTCCTCTACGACGACAACCACATCTCCATCGAGGACGACACCCAGATCGCCTTCTCCGAGGACGTCGCCGCGCGGTATCGCGCCTACGGCTGGCACGTCCAGGAGATCGACTGGACCGACGGCGGCGCCTACAACGAGGACGTCGAGGCCCTGCACCGGGCGATGCTGGCCGCTCGGGCCGAGACGGAGCGGCCCTCCTTCATCCGGCTGCGCACCGTCATCGGCTGGCCCTCCCCCGGCAAGCAGGACACGGGCGCCATCCACGGCGCCGCCATGGGCGCCGACGAGGTGGCCGCCACCAAGCGCGAGCTGGGCCTGGACCCGGCGCTGACCTTCCACGTGCCCGAGGACGTACTCGCCCACACCCGTGCAGCGGTGGACCGCGGGCGCACCGCCCGCACCGTGTGGGAGCGGGACTTCGAGTCCTGGCGCAGCAGCGCCGGTGAGCGCGCCGACCTGTTCGACCGCCTGGAGTCGGGCCGGCTCCCCGACGACTGGGAGAAGGCCCTGCCGGTCTTCGACGCCGACGCGAAGGGCGTGGCCACCCGCAAGGCCAGCGGCGAGATCCTCAGCGCACTGGCGCCGGTACTGCCGGAGCTGTGGGGCGGATCGGCCGACCTGGCCGGCTCCAACAACACCACGCCCAAGGGCGAGCCGTCGTTCATCCCGGAGGAGTACTCCACCAAGGCGTTCTCCGGGAACCGGTTCGGACGCGTGCTGCACTTCGGCGTCCGCGAGCACGGTATGGGCTCGATCCTCAACGGCATCGCGCTGCACGGGCCCACCCGGCCCTACGGCGGAACGTTCCTGGTCTTCAGCGACTACATGCGCCCGGCCGTGCGGCTGGCGGCGCTGATGGGCCTGCCGGTGACCTACGTGTGGACCCACGACTCCATCGGCCTGGGCGAGGACGGCCCCACCCACCAGCCGATCGAGCACCTGTGGGCGCTGCGGGCCATCCCGGGGTTGGACGTGGTGCGCCCCGCCGACGCCAATGAGACCGCGGTGGCCTGGCGCACCATCCTGGCCAAGGGCGAGCGCCCCACGGCCCTGGCACTGACCCGGCAGAACGTGCCGACCGTGGACCGCGAGCGGTTCGGCCCGGCCGAGAACGCCGCCAAGGGCGGCTACATCCTGGCCGAGGCCGGCTCCGGAAGCCCTCAGGCGCTGATCATCGCGACCGGCAGCGAGGTCGACATCGCCATGCAGGCCCGCGAGCGCCTGGAGGAGGCGGGGACGCCCACGCGCGTGGTCTCCATGCCCAGCGTCGAGTGGTTCCGCGCCCAGGACGCCGCGTACCGCAACAGCGTGCTGCCGCCGTCGGTCGAGGCGCGGGTGTCGGTCGAGGCCGGCATCGGCCTGGGCTGGAACGAGTTCGTCGGACCGCACGGCGAGACGGTGGGCCTGGAGCACTTCGGTGCCTCTGCGCCCTACACCACGCTCTACGAACAGTTCGGGCTGACCCCTGAGCGGGTAGTGGCCGCGGTGCACGCCAGCATCGCCAAGCTCGGCGGTGAGCAGGGCTCGACGACCGGGAATTGATCCCGGCGGGAGGGACTTCCCCGGGGGCGGGGGGCGCTTCGCCGTCCTCCGCGACGCCGTCGGGGCCCCGTGCCCGCGGACGTGCCGGCGGCGCGCCGCCGGCACGTCCGCGGGCACGAAGACACGCGCGTGACGCGCAGCGTCCCCACCCGGGACGGCGGCGGGTCGCGCTCGGGAGCACAGCTACGAGGAAGAGCCAAGGCATGACCGAACCGCTTCACACACTGTCCGCCGAGGGCGTGGCCGTCTGGCTGGACGACATCAGCCGGGACCGGCTGCGCTCGGGCAACCTGCACAAGCTCGTCACCGACCGCAGCCTGGTCGGTGTGACCTCCAACCCCACCATCTTCGACAAGGCGCTCAAGGAGAGCGACGCCTACGACGACCAGTTGCGCGACCTCGCCACGCGCCGGGTGTCGGTCGACGAGGCCGTGCGCTCGATCACCGGCTACGACATCCGCTGGGCCGCCGACGTCCTGCGCCCGACCTACGAGTCCACCGGCGGGACCGACGGCCGGGTCTCGTTGGAGGTCGACCCGCGCCTGGCCCGCGAGACGGAGCGGACCGTGGCCGAAGCCCGCGGCCTGTGGTGGCTGGTGGACCGCCCCAACGTCTTCATCAAGATCCCGGCCACCGCCGAAGGGCTGCCGGCGATCACGCGCGCGCTGGCCGAGGGGATCGACGTCAACGTCACGCTGATCTTCTCACTGGACCGCTACCGCGGCGTGATGGACGCGTTCATGGCCGGGCTGGAGCAGGCCCGCGCCAACGGCCGCGACATCTCGCGCATCCGATCCGTGGCCTCCTTCTTCGTCAGCCGCGTCGACGCCGAGGTCGACAAGCGGTTGGACGGGATCGGCACCGACGAGGCCGCCGCGCTCAAGGGCCGCGCGGCCATCGCCAACGCGCGCCTGGCCTACGAGGCCTTCGAGCAGGCGTTCGCGACGGACCGGTGGAAGGCGCTCGCCGACGCCGGCGCCAGCCCGCAGCGGCCGCTGTGGGCCTCCACAGGCGTCAAGGATCCCGCCTACGACGACACCCGCTACGTCGATCGGCTGGTGGCGCCGGGCACCGTCAACACCATGCCCGAGGACACGCTTGAGGCCGTGGCCGACCACGCCGAGATCACCGGCGACACCGTCCGCGGCGGCTACGAGCAGGCCCGCGCGGACCTCGCCGCCGTCGCGGCCCTGGGTATCGACTACGACGACGTCACGGCCGTCCTCGAAGACGAAGGCGTCGACAAGTTCGCCAAATCCTGGGACGGGCTGCTCGGGCGGGTCTCCGAGCGGCTGGAGGCCCACAGCTGAGCCCGGTACCGGCTCGGCATAGGGCCGGGACCGGCGAAAGAGCGCAGCAGCGCCACCGGTCGGGCGGGCGGCCCGGTGCGCCCGCCGGGCCGGTCCCCGCCAGGGGTCGGCGGGGCGCCGACCGGGCGCCGCTGCGCCGCACAGCCACCACGACGACACGGGAGCGACGTTGAAAGAACCGGTGATGCCGGGAGCGATCCCGAACCCGCTGCGCAGTGAGGAGGACCGCCGCCTGCCACGCATCGCCGGGCCGAGCGTGCTGGTGCTGTTCGGGGTCACGGGCGACCTCGCCCGCAAGAAGCTGCTTCCGGCGATCTACGACCTGGCCAACCGCGGCCTGCTGCCGCCCGGTTTCGGCCTGGTGGGCTTCGCCCGCCGCGACTGGGCGGACCAGGACTTCGCGGCCGAGGCGCAGCAGGCGGTGCGCGAGAACGCGCGCACGCCCTTCCGCGAGGACGTGTGGCGCCAGCTCAGCGAGGGCCTGCGGTTCGTGGCCGGCGAGTTGAACGACGACGCCGCCTTCGACGAGTTGGCCCGCACCGTGCGCGAACTGGACGCCGAACGCGGCACCGGCGGCAACTACGCGTTCTACCTGTCGCTGCCGCCCAAGCTGTTCCCGAGCGTGGTCAAGCAGCTCAAACGCTCCAACCTGGCCGAGTCGGAGGAGTCGGCCTGGCGGCGCGTGATCATCGAGAAGCCGTTCGGCCACGACCTCGAGAGCGCCCAGGAGCTCAACGCGGTCGTCGACGACGTGTTCCCTCCGCAGTCGGTCTTCCGCATCGACCACTATCTGGGCAAGGAGACCGTCCAGAACATCATGGCGCTGCGGTTCGCCAACACGCTCTTCGAGCCGCTGTGGCACCGCAACTACGTCGACCACGTCCAGATCACCATGGCCGAGGACATCGGCGTGGGCGGCCGGGCCGGCTACTACGACGGCATCGGCGCCGCCCGCGACGTGATCCAGAACCACTTGCTGCAGCTGTTGGCGCTGGTGGCGATGGAGGAGCCGGTGACCTTCAGCGCCGACGCTATCCGCGCCGAGAAGGAGAAGGCCCTCTCGGCGGTAGAGCTTCCCGCCGACCTGGCCTCGGGTACCGCGCGCGGCCAGTACGCCGGAGGCTGGCAGGGCGGCGAGCAGGTGTCGGGCTACCTCGACGAGGAGGGCATCCCCGACGACTCCACCACGGAGACCTACGCGGCGATGAAACTGGGCGTGGGCAGCCGCCGCTGGGCGGGCGTGCCGTTCTACCTGCGCACCGGCAAGCGCCTGGGCCGGCGGGTGACCGAGGTGGCGCTGGTGTTCCAGCGGGCGCCGCACCAGGTGTTCAGCTCCGTCGACGTCGAGGATCTGGGCCAGAACGCTCTGGTGCTGCGCATCCAGCCCGACGAGGGGGTGACCCTGCGGTTCGGTTCGAAGGTCCCCGGCCCGGCGATGGAGGTCCGCGACGTCACCATGGACTTCACCTACGGCCAGTCCTTCACCGAGGCGAGCCCCGAGGCCTACGAGCGCCTCATCCTCGACGTGCTCATCGGCGACCCGCCGCTGTTCCCGCGCCAGGAGGAAGTGGAGCTGTCCTGGCGGATCCTCGACCCGGTCGAGGAGTACTGGGCCAAGCAGGGCCGGCCCGAGCAGTACGAGGCCGGCACGTGGGGGCCGCGTTCGGCCCACGATCTGCTGGCGCGCGACGGCCGCCTGTGGAGGCGGCCGTGACCGGCGCCGACGCGGGCCGGCGCGCGCCCGCCGGCCGATCCGCGGCCGGGCTCCGGCCGATCCTTCGCACGCTTTGGGGAGGCGACGTCCGATGACGCTGTACCTGCCGCATACGACCACGTCGGAGATCACCGACGCGCTGACCGCCGAGCGGCACAGTGTCGGCGGCGGCGCACTGAACATGGTGCTGACGCTGATCGTGGTGACCGACGAGGCCGACCATTACGACGCCGTGCGCGCCGCCACCGAGGCCGGCCGCGAGCACCCCTCGCGGATCCTGGCGCTGATCCGCCGCGATCCGGGCGCCGATCCCTCCATCGACGCCGAGATCCGCCGGCCCGGAACGTCGGGTCCGGGAGAGGCGATCCTGCTGCGCCTCTACGGTCCGCTGGGCGAGCACCCGGGCTCGGTGGTGACGCCGCTGCTGGTGCCCGACTCCCCGGTCGTGGCCTGGTGGCCGGGTGTGGGCCCGCAGAACCCGTCCGCCGACCTGGTGGGGCGGCTGGCCCACCGCCGCATCACCGACGCGCTGCGCGCCGCCGACCCCATCGCCGACCTGCGCGGCCGCATCCGCAATTACCAGCCCGGCGACACCGACCTGACCTGGACCCGGCTGACCCCGTGGCGGTCGCTGCTGGCCAGCACCATGGACCAGCCGTGCGGCTGGGTGGAGTCGGCCGAGGTCACCGGGGAATCGGACTATCCCAGCGCCGACCTGCTGGCGGCGTGGCTGTCGGACCGGCTGGGGGTGGGCGTGCGGCGCAACCTCTCGAACGGGCCCGGAATCACCGGGTCGCGGCTGATCACCGAGGACGGCGACATTTCGGTGCAGCGCAAGGACGGGCGCGTGGCCACACTCTCCCGGTTCGACCAGCCCGAGCAGTCGGTGGCGCTGTCGCGGCGCCGGCTGTCGGAGTCGCTGGCCGAAGAGCTTCGCCGGCTGGACGCCGACGACGTCTACGAACGCACCGCCAAGCACATGGCCGACCTCAGGCAGCCGACGGAGGAGCCCGCGTGACCACTCCGACAGCGATCGTGCACCGCGATTCCTCGGCACTGGCCACGGCGACGGCCGCACGTGTGGCGATCCGGCTGGTCGACGCGCAGTCCGCGCGGGGCGACGCCTCGATCGTGCTCACCGGCGGCGGTGCGGGCATCGCGGTGCTGGCCGAGCTGGCCCGGACACCCGCCCGCGACGCCGTGGACTGGAGCCGCCTGGACGTGTGGTGGGGCGACGAGCGCTTCCTGCGGTCGGGCGATTCCGAACGCAACGAGACCCAGGCGCGCGAGGCCCTGCTGGACCACGTCGGCGTCGACCCCGAGCGGGTGCACCCGATTCCGGCCTCCGACGGGCGCGACGGTGCCGACCCGGGTCTCGCGGCCGAGCGCTACGCCGCCGAACTGGCCCGCGCGGCGCCGCCGGAGAGCGGCTCCCCGATCCCGGCCTTCGACGTGTGCCTGCTGGGCGTGGGCCCCGACACCCACGTCGCGTCGCTGTTTCCCGAGCAGCCGGCGCTGCACGAGGACGAGCGCGCGGTGGTGGCGGTGCACGATGCGCCCAAACCACCGCCGACCCGGATCTCGCTGACGTTCCAGGCCATCCGCTCGGCCCGCGAGGTGTGGCTGCTGGCGTCGGGGGCGGGCAAGGCCGACGCGGTCCGGCAAGCCCTCGGCGGCGCCGGTCCCGTCCAGGTGCCGGCGGCGGGCGCCTACGGCCGGTCGCGCACGTTGTTCCTGCTCGACGCCGATTCCGCGGCCGGGCTGCCTCCGGAGTTCGCCTCTCGCGGACAGCGGTAGGCGCGCCGGTCCGCTGCGCCGGCGGCTCCGGCGCTCCGCCGCGCCCCTGCTACCGCGCGCGGGCCGGCGCCCGCCCTTCGGCCGGAAGGGCGGGCGCCGGTTGTGGATCGGCGCGTGGGGAGCGGTCACCCGGCTCCGCCGGTGGCCTCCTCGACCTCCGAAATCCAGCGCTCGGCGGCCCCCTCTGGGGTGAGGTCGCCGAACATCACGTCCTCGTTGATGCGCATCGTGATGTCGACGACGTCGCCCGCGCCCATGGGCGGGGGCGGGACGGCGCCGGCCACGTCGCCCTCGATCTCTTCGAGGAACTCCGCGCTCTCCTGGTCGGGCGCCGACAGCTCGCTCATCAGCTCTTCGCGCAGCTCGGTGTTGGCCGGCAGCCCGCGGTCGGCGAGGATGAGCTCGCCCGCCGCCTTGTCGTTGACCAGGAAGTCCACGAACTTCGCGGCCTCCTCCGGGTGCTCGGTACCGGCGGAGATCGAGTAGTGCATCGCCGGCTTGAAGAAGGTTCCGGCCTGGGCGCTCTCGCTCTCACCGGGGAAGCGCAGCAGCTCCAGGTCGCGTCCGGACGTCTCCTCCATAGTGCCGAGCTGGTTGGTCCAGAAGGACGCCATGGCGCCGGAGTTGTCGGCCAGCACGGACTGGTCGGGGCCTCCCGCCTCCACTTCCACGCTCTTGGAGGCGCCGGGAGCGCCGCCCTCCTCGTGGACGCCGACCATGTACTCCCAGTACTCGGTCATGGTGGCCTTGTCGAAGTTCAGCTCGCCGTTCTCGTCGTAGAGGGACTGCTCGCGCTGGCGGGCGAAGATCTGGAAGCTCTGCTCGTTGAAGGCCATGTCCTGCGTGCCGATGATGTCGCCGTCGGACTGCTCGCTGATCTCGGCGGCGGTGTCGACCCAGTCCTGCCAGGTCCAGGTCTCGTCGTCGGGCATGTCCACGCCGGCCTCGTCGAAGGCCTGGGGATCGGCCATCATCGCGAAGGCGTTGACACCGGTGGGCACGGCGTACAGCCCGCCGTCCAACTCGCCGCCGCCCATGACCAGCTGGTCGAGGTTGGAGGTGTCGAGCTGGTCGCCGACCTCGCCGAGGTCCAGCAGGGCGCCGCGGTCGGCGTACTCGCGCAGGTAGCGCTCCTCCTGCGTGATGATGTCGGGCGCGTCGCCGGCAGCGGCGTTGGTGGCCAGCCGGTCCCAGTAGCTGGACCAGTCGGTGTACTCACCGGTGACCGTGATGTTGGGATTGGCCTCCTCGAACCGCTTGATCACCTCTTGAGTGGTCTCGTGGCGGTCGTCGGCGCCCCACCAGGAGAAGCGCAGCTCGACCGCCTCATCGCCGGACCCGCCTCCCCCGCAGGCGGTCGCGGCCATCACCAGAGCGGCGATGCCCGCCGCCGGTTTGAGCCCAAGTCGCATAGTCGGTGTTCCTTTCGAATCACTTGATTCCTGTGGTGGCGATACCGCGCACCAGGTACCGCTGCCCGGCGAGGAAGAATCCGAAGATCGGGCCGAGCGCGATCGCCGACATCGCGAAGAGGGGGCCCCAGGAGGTCTGGCTCTGGGAATCCACGAACGTCCGCAACGCGATGGGGACGGTGTACATCTCGGGGTCGGTCAGAAAGATCAGTTGGCTGAAGAAGTCGTTCCAGGTCCAGATGAAGGTGAAGATCGCGGTGGTGGCCAGCGCCGGCGCGGACAGCGGCATCACGATGCGCAGGAAGATGCGCACGTGCCCGCATCCGTCGATGCGCGCGGCCTCGTCCAGGTCGCGCGGCAGCCCGCGGATGAACTGCACCATCAGGAAGATGAAGAACGCGTCTGTGGCCAGCAGTTTCGGCACGATCAGCGGATAGTACGTGTTGATCCAGTCCAGATTGGCGAACAGGATGTACTGCGGAACGATCACCACGTGAATGGGCAGCATGATCGTCATCAGCATGATCGAGAAGAACAGCCGCTTGCCTTTGAACTCCAGCCGCGCGAAGGCGTAGGCGGCCATCGAGCAGGCCACCAGGTTGCCGATGATCGAGCCCGCCACCACGATCAGCGAGTTCCAGATGTAGTGGTGGAAGGGGAACTGCAGCGCCGTCCAGCCCTCGGTGTAGTTCTCCGGGACGAACGTCTCGGGGATCAGGCCGGGGTCGCTGAAGATCTCCGCGGTCGGTTTGAAGGAGCTGGAGACCATCCACAGCAGCGGGTAGAGCATGATCAGCCCGAAGGCGATCAGTCCGACGTGGATGAGGAGGCGCCGGCGGCGCTCCCGGCGCTCGTCGGTTCCGGAGGCGCCGGCGGGGGGCGTCTTAGTCACCATAGAAGACCCAGTACTTGGAGGCGAGGAAGTTCACGGCGGTGAACCCGGCGATGATGAGCAGAAGCAACCAGGCCATGGCCGAGGCATAGCCCATGTCGAAGGAGCCGAAGCCGGTCTGGTAGAGGTACAGCGTGTAGAACAGCGTGGAGTCGGAGGGGCCGCCCGTCCCGCTGCTGACGACGAAGGCCTGGGTGAAGGTCTGGAAGGCCTGGATCATCTGGAGCACGAGGTTGAAGAAGATGATCGGCGTGAGCAGCGGCACGGTCACCGAGAAGAACCGGCGCATCCGGGTGGCGCCGTCCACCGCCGCGGCTTCGTAGTACATCCGCGGGATCTGGCGCAGTCCGGCCAGGAAGATCACCATCGGCGCACCGAAGGTCCACACGTTCAGCACGATCAGGGTGCTCAGCGCGTAGTCGGGGTGGGACACCCAGCCCACGCCGTCGACTCCGAAGAACGCCAGAACCTGGTTCAGCAGGCCGTCCGCGCCGAAGACCCGGCGCCACAGGATGGCGATGGCGACGCTGCTGCCCAGTAGCGAGGGCAGATAGTAGACCGAGCGGTAGATCGGCAGGCCCCGCACGCCCCGGTCCAGGACCATCGCCAGGGCCAGCGCCATGGCCAGCTGCAGCGGCACCGACACGAACACGTACACGAAGGTCACGCCGAGCGCGGAGTGCAGCCGCCCGTCGGTGAGCATCCGCGTGTAGTTGTCCAGGCCCACCCACTGCGCCTCGCCGATGAGGGAGTAGTCGGTGAACGAGAAATACAGCGAAGCCAGGATCGGTCCGACGGTGATGCAGATCAGGCCGACGAACCAGGGGGTCAGGAACAGGTAGGCGGCCAGGCTGTCGTTGCTCCCCCCGGCCAGGCGCCGGAAGCGCGACACGCGCCGTCCGGGTGCTTCGGCGGCCGGGGCCGGCGCGTCCTCCTCCGGGGCGGCCGGCTCGCGGGTCGCCCCCATCACGCGGTCTCATCCCCACGGATGCCGGCGCGGCACTGTCCGCGGGCGTTCAGTTCGGCCGTTCGTCGAGTGTGCATGGGCTCCACCGTCCTCATTCAGCCCGGGAAGCAGGTGTGCGGAACCGGAGGGTCCGTCGCGCCGCGGGCGGCGCTCCGTCCGGAGGTCCCGGCGGGGATGTATTGGTAAGCGCTATCCAGTGTGCGGATGAACGGTTTTTAACACCCCTGCAGTACGCCGTCAATGCTCCCTCCGGCCCGCGGGGCTCCCGAAAAACGCCGCATAAAGCATGAAGATCCGCCACGAGCTGGAACGAAAGCCCCGTCCGGACGAGCGGGATCGAATGTGGCCCGGTTCACTTTCGCCGCCGTCCCGGTACCGCACCGTATCCTGATCGTTGCCTGATTTCGGCGGCAACCGCTTGCCTGCTCGCCGGAGGGCCCACCGCGGGCACCGGCACCGCACACAAGCGCACCACCAGCGGTTTCGCCGCGCAACCCCGGGAGGCGGACATTCCGCCGTCCGGGTCTGGACCACGCCTGGGAAAGCGTTTACCGTAGTGCTGTGATCGACTCCGCGATTAGCCCAGATCTGCCCGACTCCGCCTCCGAGCAGCGCCGATTCGCCGTGGTCGGCGCCGGGTCGCGCGCGCGGATGTACACCCGGGCCCTCGTCTCCACCCACGCCGGCGTCGCCCGCCTCGCGGCTCTGTGCGACACCAACAGCACGCGTATGGCCGCGCACAACGCCATCGCGCAGGAGCACGGCATGGGCCCCGTGCCGACCTACTCCCCCGACTCCTTCAGCGCCATGCTGCGCGACGAGCGGGTGGACGGCGTCGTGGTCTGCTCGGTGGACCGCACCCACGCCGACTACATCTGCGCGGCTCTGGAGGCCGGCTGCGACGTCGTGACCGAGAAACCCATGACCGCCGACGCCGAGGGCTGCCGCCGCATTCTGCAGACCCAGCGGCGCACCGGCGGGCGGGTCGACGTCGCGTTCAACTACCGCTACAACCCGGTACACACCCGGATGCGCGAGCTGCTGGCCGAGGGCGCCGTCGGCGACATCGGATCGGTCCACTTCGAGTGGCTGCTGGACCTGCGCCACGGCGCCGACTACTTCCGCCGCTGGCACCGCGAGAAGGAGAACTCCGGCGGCCTGCTCGTCCACAAAGCCAGCCACCACTTCGACCTGGTGAACTGGTGGATCGGCGCTGCGCCGGAACGGGTCTTCGCCTGGGGCGACCTGTTCTTCTACGGCGACGCCAACGGCAGCAGGCGCGGAACGGCCGCCGGCTACGAGCGCGCCCACGGTTCCGCCGACGCCGAAAGCGACCCGTTCGCGCTGCACATGGCCGACAGCGACGACATGCGCCGGCTGTATCTGGACGCCGAGCACGAGGACGGCTACCGGCGCGACCGCAACGTCTTCGGCTCCGGCATCACGATCGAAGACGACATGTCGGTGCTGGTGCGCTACGACTCCGGAGCCAAGCTCAGCTACCACCTCTGCGCCTACTCCCCCTGGGAGGGCTACCGCGTCGCGGTCACCGGTAGCCGGGGCCGCCTGGAACTCGACGTCACCGAGAGCCCCTACACCGAGCCCGGGCGCACCGACGGCACGCCGGTGCGCGGCATGCCCGCCCCCAAGGAGAGCACCACCTCCCGGCTGCTGCTGCGCCGGCACTGGCGCGAACCCGAAGAGATCGGCGTGGAGGTCGGCGAGGGCACGCACGGCGGTGGCGACGTGCGCATGCTCGACACGCTCTTCGGCACCTCGGGGACGCTGCCGACGCCCACGCACACCGACGGCGCCAACGCCCTGCTGACCGGACTGGCCGCCGACGAATCGATCCGCACCGGCGCGCCGGTGGACGTGGCGGCGCTGCTCGGCGACGACTGAGCGCGCCCGCGGACCCGGCACCCGGGGCGGCCTCCCTCGCGGGGCCGGGTGCCGGGCCGCTTGCGTGGAGGCCCGTGAGCCTCCATGCCCTCGGCGGGCGGTTCCTCCGTCGGCGGCACGGGCTCTGCTCGTCGCAGGCGCTGCCGGGCGGTCGCGATGCTATGCCCTCGGCGGGCGGGTCATCTCGGCGACCAGGAGGGGCACGGCGGCACGGGGGCAGAGCGCCGCCGGCCGGAACGTCACCCCGCCCCGGTCTCGGCCGTCCGGGCGTGGGCGGAGAAGCGGGTCTGCAGGTCGGGCAGGACAGGATAGACGGCGAACTCGTCGAGGTCCATGACGCGGGTCCAGCTCTCGGGCAGGCGGTGGCGCCACTGGGCGGCCAGCATCAGCGCCTCGACGCGGCGGACCTCGCTCCAGTCGCCGGGAACGGGCTCGCCCGCCTGCGTGCTCTGCTCCCGCTCCCAGGTCAGCAGCGCCTCGCCGAACGCGTCGAGCAGCTTCTGCATGCCTTCGTCGCCGACGCAGGAGACCCCGGCACCGGGGTCGAGCGAGGTGGCGCGCTCGGCCGGGTCGAGCAGGTGGAGGGCGGGGGCGATGTGCACGCTGCCGAAGCCGAGCGCCTTGCCCAGACCGATCTTGTGGGCGTAGAGGGGATCGTCGCCGTCGCCGCCTCCGGCGGGGTTGCCCAGGTGCAGCGCCTGCAGCAGCGCCCCCACTTCGGCGTCGGTGAGGTTGGTGAACGTGATGCGCCCGTGGAAGGCCAGTCCGGCGCGCACGGGCAGCACGTCGCGGGTGGTGGGCCCCGCGGCGACGCGGTCGGGGTGCAGGTGGGCGTAGCGCCGGGCGGATGCGGACAACGGGTCGTGGCGGTGCAGGTAGACCTTGTAGCCGCCCACGCGGACGTCGTTCTCGTGCGACCAGGTCACCAGGTCGGGCGCCTGGCCCCAGGTGTTCTCGGCGACCGGCTGGAGCAGGTAGTTGGCGAAGCAGCTGCGCTGCGGCGAGAGGAGCTCGACCCGCAGCGGGTGGTCGAACCAGGCGCCGTCGGTCTCGCCGCTCACGGCCGAGCCCACCGACACCCGGCCGCGTGCGGCGGATCCGGATCCGCCGCCCGGCGGCAGCAGGTCGACGTCGCCGAACAGGGCCCGCGGTACGTCCGGGCGGCGGCCGGTGCCCGCAGAGCGGGCGCGGGCGCGGGTGTGCACCTCCTCGGGGACGGCGCGGCTGATCGGGTCGAACTCGCCGACAGCGACCCGGTAGCCGCCGGAGCGGCCGAAGGACACGACGCGCCCGTCGGACTCCTGGTACCAGACGGGTTCGCCGCCGGCGCGGGCCAGGCCGCCCGCGCGCGGCCGGTCCGCGCCACCGCCGGTGCGATCGGGCTCGCCGGCACCGGCGGCCGCGGCACCCGGCCGGTCGCTCGGGAAGTTTCGGGCCTGGAACCGGGTGATCTGGTCGGCCGATTCCACGAGGTGGACGAGGTGGGCGGGGACCGGCAAGCTCCGGTCGGGGTCGGTGGCCGTGGGGAACAGGTAGGCGTTCTTGCGCTCTCCGGCGACGCCGGTCAGCACCAGGACGCATTCACGGGTGTCGAAAGCGACGTCGTCGATGCGTTCGAGGGCCCGGTCGTAGTCGTTGCGCCGGCCGCGCGCCGCCGCACGCGGGCGCTCCCCCGAGGCGCGCCGCATGGCCTGCTCGGCGCCGTCCCGCTTGCGGATCCAGCGTTCGCGCAACCGGTCGCGCGCTGCTTCGCGGCGTCCGAACGCGGGGGCCTCGCCCGAGGGCAGTACCGCCGTCGCCCAGAACCGCGACTCGGCGACGGTGCGCCCGTGGACACGGGGGCACAGCGCCACGACCGGCAGGTACTGGAACGCGCCGTGGAACTCGGCGGGAATGTAGCCGCCCGGCTCGCCGCCGTCACCGGACTCGTGGGGCGGCAGCTCGAACTCGGGCAGCTCGGGGAACCGGCGCAGGTCCTCGCGCAGGTCGGCGAGGCGGACCTGTACCGGGCGTTCGACGGGCAGCGGCCGGATCTCCCACGAGCCGGCCGCGGGGTCGCGGCGCAGGAACCCCGCCTGCACCGGGGTCCCGGGCGGGCCGGCGGGAGCGCCGCCGCGCTCGCGGTACTGCCGGTGCAGCCGCCGCATGACGTGGCGGGCGCGCCGGTCGCCGTGGGAGGCGGCGGGCGCCCGGAAGAACAGCTGCGGCGTGTTGACCGGTCCGGTCTCGCCGCCGGTGAGCACCCGCAGCGTGTTCCTGATCAGCCCGCGCAGGGACGCCCCCGGAAGGGCGGGGCGGCCGTCGATGGTCAGCGACCGTTCGGGCGCGCCGTCGCGGGTGGCGCCGACGAACGCGGGGGTGAGGGTGCGCACGGTGATGTCGATCCAGCCGGTGTTGGTGCCGGGGATGCGCTGGTCGTGGGCCGCCAGCAGGCGGTTCTGGGGCGTGCCCTCGCGCAGCACCGGCTCCTGGAGGCGGTCGGCGGGCATGGGGCGCTCGGGCAGCGGCACCAGCCCGTAGGGCGCGACCGCCTGGTGGTCGCGCAGCGGGTCGGGCGGGCCGGCCGAGGCGGGTGAAGCGCCGCCGCGCTCGTCGCGGCGCCTGGCGCGACCGCCGGGGGGCAGCGGTGCGGGCCGACGCGCGGCGACGGAGGCGCGGCGGCGCGGCATGGAGGCCGGAGACGGGCGGCGGGCGCCGGAATGGGGCTGATCGCTCACGGTGCCCTCCTAGCGGTACGCGTCGTCGGCGACGTCGAGTCCGACCGGCGGGGTCGGTTTCGGCCCCGCGCTGTATGCGGTCAGTCGGTGGTGTGCCACCCCGACGGCCCCGGTTTCGGGATCCTGTGCCCAATACTCTCGGACACGCAGCCACGTACCGACCGCCGCGGGCGCCGGGGCGTCCTGCGTGCCTGCGGAGGCGTCGAAGTCCTGCCAGCTCACGGGGTGGCAGGCGGTGGCGCCGGAGAGCTCGCGGCCGATGCTGAAGGGGATGTCGCCGCCCAGGTCGCTGCTGGAGCGCGGCCCGGCCCGCCAGCCGGCCAGCAGGAACGAGCGGTCGCGCGGTGCCAGCCACGGCGGCAGCCGCCCCACGTCGTCGCTGTCGCGGGTGGCCCAGGCCCCTTCGGCCCCTTCGCCGATGTGGATCTGGGCCGAGGGGGAGAACACGGCCGCGCCGAGCAGCCGCCAGGCGTCGGCGCCTCCGGGGTCCAGGGGCGGAGCCGAGAGGCGGGCGGTCTGCGGATCGGTGCAGGAGAGCCGCCACGTGTCCCGGGGGCAGGCACCGGTGATGCGGCCGTCGCCGAGTTCGGCCAGCAGCCACTGGGGTTCGCCGGGGGCCAGGGACTCCAGCGCCGAGCTGCGCCGGCCGTGCCGGAACAGGTCGCCGACCAGGGCGACCGCCTCTCCGGGGCCGAGCGGGTCGGTGCGGGCCCCGCACGGTTCCGGCGGCTCCCAGGCCGCACCGCCGGACGCGGTAGACGCTGTGATCATCGGGTGCCCTCCTTCTCCGCCTGCACGTGCCCGCATCGCCGGCCGCGCGTGCGTGCGGCGGCCGCGGGCCCGGGGCCGCCGCACGCACGCGCGGCGGCGGACTCACGGATCGGCGCCGCCGCGCCGTCCCGCCTCGGGCGCCAGCGCCGCGCGCAACGCCGCCAGCCAGGGTTCGGCGGCCGCGCGGTCGGCGCCTGCGGGGTCCTCGACCGCGGCCACCAGGTCGACCGGGGCCGGTTCCGCGCCCGGGCGGCAGCGGGTGAGCACGGCGCGGGACACGGTGACACGGCCGTGGCCGGCTCCGGTTCCGCCGCCGACTGCGTCCATCGGCACCGTACGCAGTTCGCGGACGATCAGGGCGAGCAGCCCGCGAACGGCGTCGTCGGGGTCGGGCACGTCGAGCACGACCTCGGCGCTGCCTCCGGCGTGCACGTCGTCGGTGAGCAGACTGGCGTCCACGCTGTCGCCGAAGAGTGCGTCGATGGTGACCCGGGTGGTGCGCTGGGGTGTGCCGCCGGTGAGCTCGGCGGCCTGGCGCAGCCGGACGGCCGAGGCCCGGGGGGCGCTGCGGGAGTCGGCGTCGCCGCCCCACCAGCGTGCGTGGAGCCGCCGCGCAGGGCTGTCGTGGGACCACTCGCCCGCCGCGGCGCCGGACTCGCCGGAGATGTCGCGCACCAGGCGCCGGCTCATCCGCTTGAACAGCGCGAACAACGCGGTGTCGCCGAGAGTGGGGCGCCACTGGACGGCGCCGTCGCCGCCGACGGCGGGCCGGCGCAGGTGGGCGCGGTCGACCTCGCCCAGCGTGTCGAGACCGGGCGCTTCGCCGACCAGGAGCAGGCCGGGGCGGCGCGTGTGCGTGCCGTCGTCGGCGGCGCCGCCGGCGGGGGCGAGTAGCGCGTCGGTGGGGCGTTCGGCCAGATGCAGGGTCAGGGCGAGTTCGTCGCGCCGGCGGTCGTCGGTGCCGTAGTCGGCGACGGTGCGGCGGTAGTCCGCACCGACGGCGGCGGCCAGCGCCGGGTCGGTCCCCATGTGCGCTCCGAGGAGCTCGGTCAGGCTCCGCCCGTGGGCGCCGCTGTGCGACCGGCACCGCTCGGCGACGGCCCGGTGGGCGCGGTCGCGGCGCTGGGCCCACGTGACGGCGTAGAAGCGGGCCCATCCCTGCGGTGCCGCCAGGTCGTGCCGGCGGGCGTGCCAGCCTTCGCAGGCGGCTGCGCCGTAGCCCCGTGCGGTGCGCGCCCCGATGGACACACCGGCTCCGGTTCCGGTCCCGGTGAGCCCGTCGGCGGCCAGCGCGGCCAGCGCGAGCATCCGGCCTTCGCTTCGGCCGTCGGCGACGTGCAGCCGCAGGGTGAGGGTGAAGGCGGTGCCGGCGGGCAGGGTCTCCATCCGCCACGTCGCCCCGGGGGCGGCGGCACCGCTGCCGGGGTCGACGCGGTTTCCGGCCCGCACGGTCACGCCGGCCTCCGCGGGGAGCTCGGCGACGGCGTCGTCGATGTCGAGGGCGCTGGGCACCGAGGCGCCGGAGCCGTCCTCGGCGCTGCGCGGCGCGGCCTCGCCGAAGAGCTCGGCCGCGGCGGGTGCGCGTTCCTCGCCGAGGCGCCGGAGCAGGTGGTGGCGCAGCAGCCCGGCCTGGGTGGTGGCCCGCAGGCGGGGCGCTCCGGTTACCGGGTCGCGGTCGAGCGGGGCGATGTCGGCGGCGGTACGGGAGGCGTCGTCGGCGGATCCGATGTGGGTGTCGCTGTGCAGCCGGATGCGCGCGGTCAGCTCCCACAGCACGCGCGGCCCGCCGGTCGCGCCCGCGGCGAAGTCGAAGGCGTCGTCGGCACCGGTGTCGTCGGCGGAGGCGCAGGGGGCGGTCGCGGCGACGTCGAAGGCGTCGTCGAAGGCGTCGTCGGGCCCGGTCATCGGGCCCCCTCCCCCTGGGCGGCGTCGCGTCCCGCCCAGGCCGCCGCCGCCAGCCAGGCGCCGACGAGCTGCAGCGACAGGCGCGCGGCGACCTCGGGGCGCGCGGCCCACGACTCGGCAGCAGCGGTCACCCGCTCGCCCGGCCGCCAGGCGAGGTCGACCGGTGCCAGCGCCCGGGCGAGTGCGTCGGAGTCGGGGGCCGCGCACCTCCACCAGGCGCGCGGGTCGTGCGCGGCGCCGTCGATCCACCGGGCCAGCGACAGCTCGGCGGATCCGTGCGGAACCGCGGCGGCCTCCAGCTCGGCGCGGGCCGCCTCCGGGACGGGGGTGTGCGGTGCGGCGCCGTCGGCGTCGCCGGTGACCACGCCGCCCAGTCGGGACAGCGCGGCGGCGGGGTCGGGCGCGGGTGCCGCGGCGACCTCGCGCAGCCGCCCGAGCAGGGCCGCCGAGGGCAGCCGGACCGAGCGCCGGGCGAGGTCGCGGGCGCGGGCGCGGACCGGTTCGGCGGCGGCCCGGCTCAGCAGGGTGTCCTGCAGGCGCGCGACCGGCGACCGGTCGGGGTCGGCGGCGGCTTCGGCGCTCACCCAGTCCGCGTCGACCCAGGCGGGCGATCCGTCGGCGAGGGTGACCGGCTGCACTCCGCTGTGCGTCGGCTCCACCCCCGATTCGGGGCGGGTGAGGGTGAAGCGGCGCCCGCCGGGGCGGGCCGTGCGGGTGTGGGCCAGCGGCGGCCGGTCGGCGGGGGCGGGTGCTCCGGGGGCGGGGACCGGGATCAGGGCGGCGGCGCCGTGGCCGTCGGCGGCCCGCCGGCCCAGCGGTCGGGCCTCCAGCGCCCGGATCTCCTCCAGGCCGATGTCGCGGCCGGCCCGCAGCCGCACCACCGACCCGGGCGCCGCGGTCCACTGCTCGGACATGGGCCCCCGGTACATGCGGTGGTAGGCCCCGGCGGTCTCCTGATGGACGTGGGCCGCCGCGGCCGCGGCGGCCGCGGGGCCCAGGACCCGGGCTGCCGCCCGCTCGACCGCGCGCGGCAGCGCGGCCGGGCTGGGCCGTCCGAGGTCGTCGTCGATCAAGGCGGGGGCCAGCAGCAGCAGGTCGCGCTCCTCGCCGCGGCGCCAGACCGACCGGCCGGCGTCGACGCGGTCGTCGACCAGCGCCGCGCCTCCGTCGGACGTGGTGGCGCGGATGCCGCCGCCGTGCGCGCGGGTGCCGCCCGAACCCAACGAGAGCAGGCCGTCGGCGGCGGTGAGGACCTCGGCGACCTGTTCGGCGAGGTCCTCGCATGCGGCGCGGGTGGGTGCGCGGACCTGCCAGCGGGCCTCGAACACCTGCCCGGGGTCGAGGCTGGTGGTGAAGTAGGGGGCGCCGTGCCGGCCGGCGTCGCGCCGGGCCACGCCCAGGTACTGCTCGGTGCGGGTCAGGGGCGCGGCGCGGCGGGCGAGGTCGGGCGTGACGTGGCCGGTGAGTGTCCGGTAGGCGCCGGTGGCCGCAGCGGGGGCGGCGAGCAGGTCGGCGAGGCGGCCCTCCGGAGTGTGCACGTGCCAGCAGCGCGGCGCGGGAACGGTCTGCGCGCTACCGGCGTCGTCCTCCAGCAGCGGGAACGCGGGGGCGAAGCGCAGCGCGCCGCCGCGGGCGATCCAGGGCTCGACGAGGTCGCCGCGGCCGGCGTGGTGCAGGGCGGCGGCGAGCATGCCGCGCTGGGCGCGGCCGGTTACGGCGTGGGCGGTGGTGATGCGCAGCGGGTCGTAGTCCGAGCGCACGACGAGCGACTCGGTGAGCACGTAGCGCAGCCCGAGGTAGGCGTGCACGGGGTCCCCCGCGCCACCGGTGCGGTCGTCGGGAGAGGTCTCGGCGATCGTCACACCCCCCTTTCTCGGACAGTCCCTCCGCTCTCGGGGCCTGCGTCGACGTCGGCCCAGGCCAGGGTGCGGGCGTGGGCGGTGTCGGCGTCGGTGCCGGCGTCGGCGGCCAGGCGCACGTCGACCCTGCCGCGGCCGCGTCCGGCTTTGAGCCCGGCCTGGGTGAAGGCGAGTGCGGCTCGGGCGAGGCAGCGCACCTCCACGGGGTCGGGGGTGCGGGTCCACCGCAGCGGGGCGGTCAGCCGCAGTCCGGGGTCGACGACGCGGACGGTGCGCAGCCGCGTGTCGTCGGGTGCCCCGGCGCCGTCGACGGCCACACCGCTCTCCACGGAGGTGAAGGCGTCGGTGACGGCGCGCACGAGCGTGCCCGCGGCGTCACCGGTCCCGCCGGTCCCGTCGGGGCCGTCCCCGCCGCGTTGTTCCAGGGCCCAGGCGACCGCGGCGCGCACCGGTTCGCAGGGGGCCGCGTGGGAGATGCGCAGGATGCGTCCGGGACCGTGCATGCGGGAGGCGCCGAAGAGCGCCTTGGCGGCGGGCAGCAGCGCGGGATCGACGCGGACGGCGCTGACGGCGGCGTCGCGCATGCGGGCGGCGATGCGCTGGCGCGGCAGGTAGGGCAGCCCGTGGGCGTCGGTGACCACGTCGGAGTCGGCGGCGGTGCCCGCGGCGCTGGCGCCGACGAACACGGCGGGCGAGGCGAGGTCCAGCAGCAGGTAGGCGGGCGTGTCCGGCTCGGCTGCGTAGCGTCCGGCGCCGTCGTCGGTCGGGCGGGGATCGGCGGGGAAGGGGTCGGCGGCGGTCACGAGCGTATCGCCTCCGCTGTCGCGTCGTGCGGCGGCCGGCCGTCCAGGCCGACGTCCAGGTGCAGGTCGAGCAGTGCGAGGGCGTCCAGGAGCCGGGCGCGGGAGAAGGGTTCGGGCAGCCGCGCGGGCATGCCGAGATCGCGGCGGCGCTCCAGCTCGGGGGCGGGGTCGCGGCCGTCCTGCAGCAGCGGAGCCAGGCGCGACAGCAGCCAGGACCGCTGCTCGCCCGGGTCCGTGCCGCGCAGGCTGCCGGGGGCGGAGGGGTCGAAGTAGTCGCGCAGGAACGCGTGGAATTGCGCCCCGGTCATGGGCAGGGCCGTGCGTCCGGGCTCGCCGGGGGCGGAGGGGCTGCGGCGGTCGCGCAGCCGGGCGACCACGCGGGCGGTGTCGTCGAAGTCCTGCGACCAGGCCACGACGTGGTCGCCGAGGCGGTCGGCGGACTGTTTGCGGTGGTCCTTGGCCTCCTCGCACAGCGCGGCGCAGATGTCGTAGCCCACGGACAGCGGGGCTCCCACGGGCTGCACGGCGATGCCGACGCCGGCCGAGGGCACGCCGGTGGTAAGCCCCGTGTCCCCCAGGCGGCGGGTCCAGGGCGGGGTGCGGGCGCGGCGCGCCATGGCGGCGCGGGGGTCGCCGGGGCTCAGGTCGTCGGGGTCGGCGTCGAGCCAGTCGAGGGCGAACCGGGTTGCGCTCCAGGCCAGCCGGGCGTCGCAGATGACGGTGAGGTCGTCGCCGGCCACCACGACCGGGCGCACCGGGACGTAGACGGTGCCGCGCACGGTGTGGGGGCGCAGCCGCCCGCCGGCTCCGCACCCGTCGATGGCGGGCTCGCCGGTCTCGGCATCGGTGCCGACGGCGGCGGCGACCGCCCGGATGAGGGCACGGGCGAGCCCTTCGGTGAGCCGGGCGATGTCGGCGGAGACGGCGCGCATGCCCGCGGGCACGTCGGCGCCGGATTCCTGGAGGCGGCGGTGGTGCTCCTTGAGCAGGTCGCCGAGGCCGTTGAAGTCCAGGTGCACCACCGCCAGGCGGCTGACGTCGCCGATCTCGCGGCCGAGGTGGTCGACGTCGGTGGGCAGCTCCGCCCGCCGGGCCCCGGCGGGCGGAGCGAGGCCGTGCAGCCAGGCGCGGCTGTTGTCCGCGTGCCACCGCCGGGCGCGCGTGCGGGCGGTGACGACGTCGCGGGCGGTGCGTTCGCGCACGGGACCGCGGTCGCGGGTGCGGTCCAGCAGCTCGGCGGGGCGGCCGGTGATGTCGCAGGCGGCGGTGACGCCGAGTCCGGGGGCGGGCAGGTGGCCGGGCGCCGGACGGGCGCGGGCGCCCTGCAGCGCGGCGGGCAGCAGGCGCAGCGCCTCGGTCCGGTCGGCGGGCCGTCCCGGACCGCCGTAGGGCAGGTGGGCGGTGACGGGGGTGAGCCGGTCGGAGATGTCGCGCAGCAGGCGCGTGTAGCGGCCGGTGAAAGCGCGCGCGTGCTCGGCCGCCCGTTCGGGGTGGGTGAAGTCGACGTAGAGCGCGCCTCCCGCGTCGCGCAGCACGGTGCGGTGCTCGGCGGGCGCCTCGTCCAGCATCGGGGCGATGCGCGGTCCGGCGGTGTCGGTGAGGTCGGCGACGAGCGTGGCGCGGCCGATGGCGTCGAGCAGCCGGCGGCCCTCGTAGATGAACCGCTGGATGCCGGCGAGGTCGACGCCGACGAGCACCCCGTGCGGCGGCGCTGCCGCCCCGGCGTGCGGTGCGGCGGCGGGGTCGGCGGCGCTCATGGGGCTGCCTCCTGACTGGGTGCGAGTCTGAGGGCGGAGAGGTGGTCCTGCAGCGCGGTGCGGAACGCGGCGGTTCCCGGATCCGCCGACACCACTCTCGGACGCCGGGTGTCCTCGTGGCCGGTGATCAGCTCGGCGGGCGGGGCGGAGCCGTCGGCGCCACCGGCGCCCCCGTCGGCGCGCCACCACGAGAACCAGTCGATGAGCTCCAGCGCGCGGGCCGGGTCGCCTTCACCGGGCCGGTGCAGGGCGAGGGTGAGTCCGGCCGTGCCGCAGCGGACGTTGAGGAGCGCGGCGGCGGCGAACACGTCGTGGGCCCAGCCGCCGGCGCCGGTGTCCTGCTCGACGTGGCGGTCCCGGGCGGTGAAGTGGCGCAGCCGGGTGCGCCGGGGCGCGCTGAGGCCGAGGGCGCGGTCGGCGGCGGTGAGCACGACGGTGGGGCGCTGCGGTGCGGAGTACTGCGGCAGCGGCGCGGCGCCGGCGACGGCGGTCTCGTCGACCCAGGCGGCGACCTCGGTGGGGGCGGCCAGTGCGCGCACCTGCTCGGCGGCGGCGTCGATGAGGGGCGCGTCGATCTGGTGTGCGGCGATACCGGGGTCGACGGCCTCGCTGAGGGGGCCGCCGAGGAAGCGGTAGCCCCGCAGCAGGTGGCGCCATTCGACGGCGGCGGGCGGGTGGTGGCCGACGGGCCCGTGGGTGCGGCAGGAGACGCGCCGGGTCAGCGGCGAGATGTAGACCACGCACCCGGCGCGTTCGTGAGCGGCCAGCGCCAAGCCGGTGCTCATCGCTTTGGTGCCGGTGGTGATGTCGGCGACGACGGGGGCTCCCGGTGTGCGGTACAGGTCGATCTTGGCGCGGGCGCGGGCGGCGGCGTCGGCGACGTCGGCGGCGTCGACGGCGGCCTCGGCGAATTTGACGCGGTCGGGGTAGCCGTCGCGGCGCAGGCGCTGGGCCAGGCGGCGGCGGTTGAGCCGCTGGAACTCCTCCGGCTCCTCCCCCGCCAGCAGGGCGCGGCGCACGCTGGAGTCGAGCGCGGACAGCTCCTTCTCGCTCTGGCGGGTGAACAGCATGACGGCGCGGCCGGGGAGGAAGGCGCGCGCGGCGGCCAGCACGGGCAGGCGGTTGCCGCCCAGTCCGGTCAGCAGCAGCGGCGCCGCCCCGCCGTCCGGGCCGGCGGGGCAGGGGCCGCCCGCGCCGCCCGCGTCGGGGGCGGGCGCGTGCGGAGGTTCCGGAGGCGCGGCGGTGGGGCCGCCCGTTTCCGGTGCGGCCGGGGCGGGCGCGGTTCCGCTCGCCGCCGGCGGGGGCGGTGCGGCGGGGAAGAGGCTCTCGACCAGCCGGCGGGCACTGCCGAAGTCGCGGGAGGAGAGTTCGGTGAAGCTGCGCACGTGCAGGGGCGCACCGCTGAGCTCGGGGTCGTAGGCGGCGATCTGCTCGAGGGAGCAGTCGCCCTTGGCGCCTTCGTGCACGAACAGCACCCGGGCGGCGCCGCCGAAGGCGCGCTGGGCCTTGGTGAGCGTCCATCCGGCGGCGTCGGGGATGTGGGACGGGTCGCGCTTGACCTCCACGCAGAGCACGCGGTGGCGGTAGCGCACGATGAGGTCGAAGTCGCCGATGGACTCGCGCGGGCTGCGCGGGTCGGGCATGACGCGGTTGCCCAGCACCTCGGCGCCGGGCACGCGGGCGAGCCGGCGGCGGAACAGCGCGAGCACCCGCGCTTCGGCCGTGTCGCCGGTGGTCAGTGTGGTGGCGACGTCGTCGCCGCGCAGCCAGGCCTCCTGGGCGCCGGCGCGGTCGCCCGGGCGCAGTTCGACGCCGTGCAGCCGGCCGAGCTCGGCGGCGGTGAGGGCGCTGCTGTCGATGCCGGCGCCGTGGCGGGAGCCGTCGGTGAAGCGCAGCGTCTCGGAGGTGGCGTCGAGGTAGCTGCGCCAGCGGTGGCGGCCGGGGAAGCGCTCGGCGTGCGCCAGCACGGCGTGGGCGCTCATCACCTTGCTGCCGCCGGTGTAGCACAGCCGCCAGTCGCCCCGCAGGTCGGCGTCCAGGGCCGCGAAGCGGGCCGCCACGGCGTGGAAGTCGAAGACGTCGCCGCCCACGTCGAAGCGGCGGGCGACCTCCACGGCCGGGCACAGCCGGCGTGCGGCGTCGGCGATCCGGGCGGCCCGTCGGGCGGTGTCGCTGCTGTGCACGAGCACCAGCCGACGCGGCGCGAAGGTCAGCGCGGCCAGCAGCGCCGGGGTGGGGCTGGTCCCGGCCAGCACCACCAGCGTCGCGGGCGTGTCGTCACCGGCGCGGCCGGGCGCGCCGGGAAGATCCGCTCTGGGTCCCATGGGTCCATTTCACACTGTCGCGGGCCGCTCAGGGGAGGTTGCGGGGATGTCGCCCGCGGTTTCCGCGATCGACCGGAAGCCACTTCTTTCACCTCCTTCCCCCCAGTGTCCGAGAGAGGTGCTGTGTCGGAGGTGATCGCCCATTGGAACCATGACCCATCCCCTCGAATCCCTCGAAGCCCCGCCCCCCGCGGCGACTCGGCCCCTCAGGCCGGTCCGGTGCGGGCGGGGAGCCCGCAGGCGCCGCCTTCGCCGCCTCGGCGGCCGGTAGGAGGAGCGGTGAGGCATCGACGGCAGGCAGGGGACCGCGCACCGACCGCACCCGGTTCCTTCCGCCCCGGTCGCCCGGGGTCCGGGGCCCGGTGGTCGCGCCCGGTTCCGGCTGCGGACCCGGCAGACGGGATAGCACCAACCGCCGCACGTCTCGCGCGTCGATCAGGGAAGACTCGGATCCCGGCGGACGGGACAGCGACCGCGCAGAGAACGGACCTGACTGCTTCTTCGTCGTCCGACCCCGGTTGACGGGATAACAACGCCAGTTGTTGACGGACGCTCCCCAGGGCCGCCTCCTCCCCGGCAGACGGAATGGGACCGGCACGGGGCCCGGACGGGCCCCCTGCCCCCGGCCCTGACAACCAACACCTGGCTCGCCTGCGAACACCTGCGCCGGCCCGATCCCGGCAGACGGAATTGGCCGGCCCGGGGCGCCGGGCACGCCCGCGCGCCGCACGGCGCGGGCGGTTCCGGTCACAGGGCGCACTCCGCCCCGGGACCGGAACCGCCCGCGCCGGCTTCGACACCGCCGCCGGCGGCCGGCGCTACCGGATCCCCGTCCCTGGGCCCGCTCAGCCGTTCCTGCGCCCCAGCGCCTTGCATCCGACGATCGTGCCGTCGGAGGAGCGCACCAGGTCGGTCGGCACCAGCAGGTCGGTGCGTTCGGGGTGGGCGAGCGCGACGGCGGAGGAGACGATGTACCACACGCCCAGCGTCGGGGCGGGCAGCATGGCGCGGCCGTAGTCCTCGGAGAACACCGGGATCCCTCCGATCCGGCCGATCTCGCAGCGGTCGACGGCCACGCGCACCGGCTTGTCCGCCGCTGGGCAGCGGACGACGACGCGGTCGTCGGAATCGAAGATCGTCACCTCGTGCGGTGTCAGATTGACCAGCGGAACACGCATACTTCCCTCTCACACCCAGCCGGCCGAGCGCACCGAGCAGACCCGGGACGCTGCGCGATCGCCGGAGGCGGCGCCGGGTCAGTCGAACAGCAACCCGTCAAACCCCTGTTCCTGATGTTCGGCGTGCACCGGGCGCGGAGACCGCGGACGCCGGCGGTCGCGGGAGGAGGGCCGCCGCCGGCCGACCGCCGCGTCGTCGCCGGCGGTGAGCGTATCCACGCGCAGCGCCCCGAAGCCCTGGGCCGTGTACTTGCCCACGCCGGTCAGCTCCACCAGCTCCAGCAGGGCGCCGAAGTCGGCGACGATGCGGCCGTCGCTGCCGCGGGGCAGCGTCAGCCGCAGCCCGCCCTCCCAGCCGAGCACGGTCCGGCCGGCCGGTCCGGGATGTTCGGCGGCCCGGACGGGCGCGGAGTCGTCGGGCAGCCGCCGCAGCCGCGCGGTGACCTCGTCGATGCGGCGCAGCCAGGGCTCGGCGAGCTCGCGGGGGGCGAAGCGCGCCACCGCGCCCACGGCCCCGCTGCCGCCGAGCCGACCGTCCGCGGCGCGGTGGACCGCGCCGAACAGCAGCCGGGGACCCGGCCAGGCCTGGAAGCTGTCCTCGCCGTCGTAGTTGCGGGCCAGCGACACGACCGGGCTGAGGGTGTGCAGCGACGCCGCGTGGGCGGCCCGGCGGGGCTCGGTGAGCACGGCCGTGTAGTCGCGCGTGTGCACCTCGGTCACCGACAACGGCTCCAGGAGGTGGTCGCCCACCCGCTGCACGCGGCCGACGAGTCCGGCGGGATCGGTCTCGGGCGGGGTGTCGTCCATCCAGGTCAGCGACCACACCCACAGCCGGTCGGCCAAAGGCTGGGGCCAGCCGTTCATCGCCCACTTCTTGGCCGCGCCGTGCTCGGCGTCGGACTGGGGCCACCAGCTGTTCAGCAGCCCGTGGCAGTCGACGGCGCGCACGGGTCGGGCCGCGTCGGCGTGATCGCGCAGCACCAGCGTCCAGCGTCGCGGCATCGTCACTCCCCCTTCGTCGCCGAGCTGCCTCGGCCGTCGTGGGCACCTTCCTCATCAGGCCCGAGCACCCATGGCTCTCGGACAGCACCGGCGGGCGGAGGGGCGCTGTCCTGGCCGGGTGCGGCGGGCGCGGCCGTCCGAGAGGTGTCGGCACACCTGCACCGCCGGGCCCCGGCACAACGCGCTCGAGTGATCAGGACGGAGCCGCCCGCGCATGAGTCCCGACGACGACCACACCGACCCGCCCCACCGCGGAGTGCCGCACCCGCGCGGCTGGATGGACGCCTACGTCCACTTCCGGCTCGCGGCGCTCGACCCCGATCTGGAGGAGGCCGGCGGCCCCGAAGAGGAGCCCGAGGCCGGCGGGGCGCCGCCCCACCGCGATCGGCCTCCGCCGGTGCCCGACGTCACCGCCGAGGAGCTGGCCGCCCACCTGGCGCTTCTGGCCGAGCGCTACCGGCACCGCCCGCAGCGCTGACCGGCGCCGGCCGGCCGCGCCCGGCCGGCGACTTTGCCGTTCCTTGACTCCCGGCGCGCGCGGAACCTACTGTTCGGAACAGACCACGCGCGTCACCAGGGCGGTGCCGACAGCGCCAGCCGGCGTGGGTGTGTCACCGACGCGACCGTCCTTCTTCTATGCACTTTCCCGGAGGAGCTGGGGAAGAGCCTCAGCCCCGTACCGACGGGGAGAAGAAGGATCTTGAGCACGCGCTGCCTGTTCACGGACCTTTTCGGTTCGACCGCGTTCCTGTACGCCGTGACCCGGGCCTTCGGCTGCGGCCGGTGCGAGCCCGCACGGCAGCGGAACGCGCCCGAGACGCTGCAGAGCTGCGACCGCCACACCGCGCAGTTCGACTCGGCGCTGAGTCTGCTGAGCGAGAACTGCCCGTGCGACCGGCACGGCGGGGGCGGCTCCAAGATCACCACGCGCATGGGCGAGGTGCACGCCGCGCTGGAGGCGGGCGCGACCGCGTCGGCCGAGGTGCGCCGCTTGGTGTTCGCGCTGCGCGACGCCGAGACCGACCGCGCGTTCTCCCGGTTGCGGCTGGTGTTCCCGCAATGGTCGGGCCGCACCCTGCGCTGCGCTTTCTCCGAGCGGCCGCGGCGCTGGGCGCGCCAGCACGCCGTCGCCGACCGGGTGGCACCCGGGGTGGTCGAGCAGGAGGCTCTCGCGGCTCTGGTGCTGGCGGCCGGATTCGGGCACCCGGCGGTGGACCTGCCCGACGAGCAGCCCGACGACCCCGCCGAATCCCCGCTGCCCGGCGACCACGGCTTCACTCGGGAGTCGGGCGCGGTCCCGGTGGCCGACCGCGCGGGCCGATCCGTGGCGGTGTGCCGGGAGCGCCCGCTGGTGTCGGTGCCCACGGCCGAGTACCTGCTGCGCAAGCTGCAGGAGCTGGCCGACGGCGTCGACCCCGCGCGCGCCCGCACCACCGACGAGCTGCGCCGGGTGGGTCTGGGCGAGTCGCTGCGCGGCATGGGGCCCGAGGATCTGGCGCGGGTGGTCACCGAAGTGCTGCGGCGGCTCGCCGAGCGCCTTCCCGAGCATTTCGAGCTGCTGGAGCGGGCGCGCGGCCGGGCGCGCAGCGCTCCGTACCGCCCGGTCGCCGATCCGGCGCCCGCGCCCGCCGCTCCCCAGTCGCCCGAGCGCCCGGACAGCGGGGAGATCGCCGAAAGCGAGCAGGACTGGCTGCGCCGCACCGCCTGGACGCTGGTCACCCAGGCCCGCCGCAACCCGGTCCACTACGCCACGGACCCGGTCGCCGCGCTGGACCGGTTCCTCGACACCCACCTGCGCGCCCGCCCCGACGCGGTCCCGGCCGCCTGGGCCGGGGCGGTCCACGACGACGACACTCGCGCCGACCTCCTCGACACCCTGGTGGACCTGGTGGCGACGGTGGATTGAGCCGGCGGCGCGGCCGCCCGGGGACGGGGCGGGCGGTCGCGCCGGAACGGTTCCTCAGCCCTCTGCCTCGTCGGCGCGGTTCTCCGCGTCGCGGAGTCGCAGGCGGCCGTCGTCCAAGGACTCGGAACTCGGAGAGGACGTCACCTGCTTGACGTCCTCGCCTCACGTGCCGTAGTGGTAACGGCAGGCCGCGATGTGGATCTCGCCTTCGCTCACCTTGTACACCAGCCGGTGCTCGTCGGTGATCCGCCGATACCAGTAGCCGTGGAATCCGTGACGCAGGGGCTCCGGTTTACCGATTCCGCCGTTCCCGTTGCGCTGAATGTCGCGAATCAGCACGTTGATCCGCTTCAGGATCTTGCGATCCCGCCCCTGCCACCATACGTAGTCTTCCCAGGCGCTCTCCGCCCAGACGAGCCTCACTCGTCCAACCCTCGCTCGATTCCCCGGCCCGCTTCGAGCTCTTCGATCGCGCTCACCAGGCGACGCGCGTTCTCCGGGCTTCGGAGCAGGTACGCGGTCTCCCGAAGAGCCTCATACTCCGACAACGCCACCATCACGACCGGCTCGTGCCCGGCGCGCGTGACGACCACCTCTTCACGGTCGTCGACGACCGAGTCGAGCGTCGCCGCATAGTTGGCACGGGATTCCGAATAGCTCATCGTCTTCACGATCCTCGCCCCTCTCACCCAGCCGTACAACATCTTGTACGTACAGTCTCGAACCCCGGCACCCGTTCCCGCACACGCCAGGAACCACTCCGAACGGGCCGCGATAGCGTAGATTCGGGCGAAGGTGCGGTGCACACGAGTACGTAGAAACGACACTCCTTTCGTACAGGTGTATGATTCCCCTACGAGAACACGCACCCGCTACCGAAGGGACGCACCGCCGTGGTCACCGAGGTCCTCACGTTGAAATACTGCGATCCGCACGCCCTCCGCGAGGAGAAGGTCGAAGCGACCGACGTCATCCAGTTCGCCTGGGAGGGGACCGTTCGCGAGGTCGACGCCTGCGACGAGTGCAAGAAGGAGCACGAGACCCGCTACGAGCCGCTGGCCGACTACTCCCGGCCGGTGAAGAAGCGCCGCGCCAAGAAGACCGAGGCCAAGACCGGCTCCTCCGACGGCGACTCCGCTTCCGATTCCTCCGCGGACGACGCCTCCTCCGACGACGATTCGGAGTCCTGATACTTCCGCTCCCGCACAGGGGAGCACTCGCGTCGGCCGGTCGCCGGAGCGGTGGCGCACGCCCCGGCGACCGGTCTCGCCCCGCCCGCCGGGCTGATCGGGACGCATCAGATCGGGCGGATCGAGCCGCCCGGACGGAGCGGCGCAGGAGAGCGCTGCGCCGCCCGCGTCCCCGGGGCCCGCGGCGGGGGGTATAAGTGCGGGGGAGGTCGACGCCCCATTTCGCCGGCCTCCCCCGCTGTTTCCCGGAAAAGCGTGTCGGTCAGGCCGCCCCGGGAGCGCCCGGTTCGGTCATCAGATCGGCGAGACGGCCGCCGCTGCGGGCCGGGCCCGCTCCGGCCACCGGAAGCCGGGCCTGGACCGCGCCGTCGCGCGGCGGGCGGATCACCGCGCCCATGCGCCGCATGATGCGCTGCATCCCGCGGTTGCCGGTCACGGTCTCGGCCCGGACCTCGGCCAGACCCCAGTCGGCGGCGACGGCGGTGAGCGTGCGGGCCAGCGCGGTTCCCACCCCCTGCCGCTGCCACGCGTCCTCGACCAGGAACGCGATCTCGCCCACCCCCGGGTCCAGGGTGTACATCAGGTGCGCCAGCGCGATCGGTTCGCCGCCCCCGCTCGGCCCTACGAGCAGCGTCAGCCCCCGCTCGGGGTCGCAGAACACCTCCAGCATGCCCGGGGCCAGCCGCCGCAGACTGGAGAAGTACCGCCCCCGCGTGGTCTCGGGCGAGCAGCGGGCGTGCAGGCGCTGGATGGCGTCGGCGTCCTCCGCGCAGGCCTGACGCAGCTGAAGCCCGGTTCCGCCGCCGGTCGTGACCGTCCTGTCGGTGCGCACCGGTCCGGCGGGCGGCAGCACCGAACGCACGAGGGCGTCGGCGCGGGCGGACTCGGTCCAGGTGAAAGGCCGGTCCGGGCGCCGCAGCCGGACGCCGCGCAGCGGACCGACCGATACCACCAGGGTCGTCTCGGGCTCCTCCGGGAACTCCGGCTCCGGGCGGGTGAGGTTGGTCCAGCGGGCCTCGTCGGCCATCAGCAGTTCGCCCAGCGCCTCGGGCAGCCGGTTGGGGGAGCTGCGCAGGCGTGCGGTGAGCAGCAGCGCCTTGGTGACGTCGTCGCCGACCTCCCGGGGCTGGGCGGGGACGGCGTCGACCTCGCCGGTGACGCTGTGCCGGGCGACCTCGCGCAGCAGCCCACGGTGGTCACCGGGGACGTCGACGACGAACTCGTCCACCACACCGACGGGGTCGGCGTGGATCGACAGTCCGACGACGTTGCCGCCGCGGGCCGCCATGGCCTCGACCACGCCGGCCAGGCGGCCGGGACGGTCCTCCACGGCGGTGCGGATGCGCCACAGGCTCATGCGGAACTCCCTTCGCGGGCCGACGCGGCCGAAGGGGCGGCGCCGCCGTCCGGCGGTGCGCGCCGGCTCCCTCCCAGGATGGGGCTCCTGCGTTTCGTGCAGGCTAAGCCCAGGTAAGTTCCGGCGACATGCTGGACGCCGGCGGCCCCGGGGCCGTCCCGCGGGGCGCGCGGGCGGGGACGGCGTGCGCCCTCAGGGCCGGCCCGCGACGAGTTCGCCGTCCTTCCACACCGCCGCCACCTGCGGCACACCGGGACGGTAGGCCAAATAGACCGGGTTGGGCGCCTCCAGCAGCACCATGTCGGCGCGGGCGCCCACGGCCAGGTGGCCCACGTCGTCGCGGCGCAGCGCCTGCGCACCGCCCGCGGTCGCGGCCCGCAGCGCCTCCTCCGGGCTCATGCCCGCCTCGCGCACCGCCAGCGCGATGCACAGCGCCATGCTGGAGGTGAAGGACGAGCCGGGGTTGCAGTCGGTGGCGAGGGCGACGCGGACGCCGGCGTCGAGCAGGGCGCGGGCGTCGGGATAAGGCTGGCGGGTCGAGAAGTCCACGCCCGGCAGCAGCGTGGCCACCGTTCCCGGCCCGCCGCCGGAGGCGGCGTCGGCCAGCGCGGCGACGTCGGCTCCGGTCAGGTGGGTGCAGTGGTCCACCGACGCCGCGCCTTCCTCCACGGCCAAGCGCACCCCCGGTCCGGGCCCGAGCTGGTTTCCGTGCACGCGCGGCGCCAGACCGCGGCCGCGCCCCGCGCGCAGGACGCGGCGGGCCCGGTCCTCGCCGAAGGCGCCGCGCTCGCAGAACACGTCGATCCAGCGGGCGTGCGGCGCGCAGGCGTCCAGCATGGGGCCGGTGACCAGGTCCACGTAGGCGTCGGGGTCGCCGTCGTACTCGGGCGGTACGACGTGGGCGCCCAGGAAGGTCGTCTCCTCGGTCAGCCGCGCCGCCGCGCGCAGGCAGCGCTCTTCGTCGGCGACGCTGAGCCCGTAGCCGGACTTGGCCTCCAGGGTGGTGGTGCCCTGGGAGCGGGCTTCGCGCAGCAGTCGGGTGGCGGTTCCCAGCAGGTCGGTGTCGGAGGCGGCGCGGGTGGCGGCGACGGTGGTGCGGATTCCGCCGGCCTCGTAGGGCCGGCCGCTCATCCGGTCGCCGAACTCGCGGCTGCGGTCGCCCGCGAAGACGATGTGGGAGTGGCTGTCGACGAAGCCCGGAATGAGGCAGCGCCCGGCGGCGTCGACGCGCACGTCGGCGGCCGGCGCCTGGCTGCGCGGCCCGCACCACGCCACGCGGCCGGATTCGACGACCAGGGCGGCGTCGGAGACGTCCCCCAGCTGCCCGGGCCCCAGCGCGGGGTCGTTGGTGGCGAGGCTGCCGATGTCGTCGACCAGCACCGACGATACGGCGGGCACGGAGGGGGCGGTGGGGTCGGGCGTGTTCATCGGCGTCGCGGCGCTGCACCGGCGCCGCGTTCCTCCTTTCGGGTGCGGCTGCGGGTGCGGTTCCTGCGGGCGGGCGAGGGGCGGGGCGCCGCCGCGGAGAACTCATCCGGTGAGTTCGGTGATCGCGGCGTGCAGCCGGGCGGGGGCGTCGGGAATCGCGGTGTGCACGCCGTCGCGCACGATCCAGCGCCCGTCGGCCATGACGTGGCGGACGTCGGCGGCGCCGGCGCCCCACACGAGCGCGTCGGCGGCGCGCCCGGGGTCGAATCCGGCCAGTCGGACCCCGTCGAGGGCGATCGTGGCCAAGTCGGCGCGAGCTCCGGCGGCGATGCGCCCCGCACCGCCGGAGCCACCGGTTGCGGCGTCGGGCGCCCAGCCCAGCGCGGCGTGGCCGTCGGCCTGGGCGGCCTGCAGCAGCCGGTGGGCGGGGCGTGTGCCGCGGCGCCCGGTGCGCAGCCGCTCGTGCTCCTCGGCGCCGCGCGCTTCGGCGAACATGTCGATGGCGGTGTGGCCGTCGGTGCCCAGCGACAGCGGCGCCGCGGCCAGGCGACCCAGGTCGGGCAGGCCGTCGGCGAGATCGCGTTCGGTGGTAGGGCACAGGCACACCCCGGCTCCGGTTCCGCGTACGAGGGCGGTGTCGGCGCCGGTCAGGTGGGTGGCGTGCACGAGGGTGGGGCGCAGGGCCGCCAGGAATCCCGTGTCGTCCAGGAGGCGGACGGGAGTGCGCCCGTGCACGGCCGCGCACGCGGCGTTCTCGGCGGGCTGCTCGGAGACGTGGATGTGGGCGGCGGCCGACTCGGCCTCGGGTGCCGCACGGGCGATGCGGGCGAGGTCGGCGGGCGGCACCGCGCGCACCGAGTGCGCGGCGGCGCCGATGCGGGCGTGGCTGCCGGCGGGACGCAGATCGGCGACGCGTTCGGCCCAGCCGTCGGCGCCCGCGTCGCCGAAGCGCAGCTGGATCCCTTCCAGCTGCGTGTACCCGTTGCGGGCGTCCAGTCCTCCGGCGAGGTAGCAGGTGTCGAGCAGGGTGATGCGCACACCGGCGTCGGCCGCGGCGGCGATCAGCGCCCGCCCCATGGCGTTGGGGTCGCCGTAGCGGGCGCCCCCGGGGGCGTGGTGCAGGTAGTGGAACTCCCCGACGCAGGTGATGCCGGCCAGCGCCATCTCGGCGTAGACGGCGCGCGCGAGGCGGTGGTAGGAGTCCGGGTCCAGCCGCCCGGCCGCCTCGTACATCCGGGCGCGCCAGGTCCAGAAGCTGCCGCCGTCCTCGCCGGTGCGCCCGCGCAGCGCGCGGTGGAAGGCATGGGAGTGGGCGTCGGCGAACCCGGCGACGGTCAGTCCGCTCAGCCGCTCGGCGCCGTCGGGGGGCCGTGTGTCGCGGGCGACCGAGGTGATGACGCCGCCGTCGACGTCCACGAGCACCCCTGGCGCGGCCGCCGGGCCGGCGCCGGCGTCCAGCAGCGCCCATTCGCACCAGTACCGCCGGGCGGTCCGCGGCCGCGCCGGTCCGGGTCCGGCCGTACCGGCCGCGGACGCCTCCGGCGCGGCCGTGCTCACGCATCCTCCGGCGGTGCGGCGTCGGACAGGTCGGCCAGCACGTCGGCCAGGGCGGCGACTCCCGCGCGGCAGTCGGCGGCGGTGGCCGACTCCGCGGGGGCGTGCGAGATTCCGGTGGGGTTGCGTACGAACAGCATCGCGGCGGGCACGGCGGTGGCCAGCACGCCGGCGTCGTGGCCGGCGCCGGTCGTCAGCAGCGGAACGGGCGCCCGCCCGCCTCCAGCACACTCGGCGATGCGGTCGCGCAGGCCGTGGTCGAACTCCACGAGCGGCGACGCGGACTCCAGGAACCCGGTCACGGTGACTCCGTGGTCGGCAGCGCTGTCGCGCGCCGCCGCGTCGACCGCGTCGACGACGGCGCGCAGGGCCGCTTCGTCTCCCGCACGGGCGTCCAGCCAGGCGCGCACCCGCGAGGGCACCGCGTTGGTGCCGTTGGGCGAGACCCGCACCTTGCCCACGGTGGCCAGGGCGCCGTGGACCTCGGCCGCCCGCCGCGCCTCCAGCACGGCCGCAGCGAAGGGCAGCATGGGGTCGCTGCGGTCGGCCAACCGGGTGGTGCCGGCGTGGTCGGCCTGGCCGGTGAAGTCCAGCCGCCACCGCCCGTGCGGCCACACCGCCGAGGCCGCTCCGACGGGGTCGCCGGTACACGCCAGCGCCCGCCCCTGCTCGATGTGCAGCTCGACGAACGCGCCGATGCGGCCGAGCAGTTCGCGGTCGGCGCCCATGCGCTCGGGGTCGAGCCCGGCCCGCTCCATCGCCCGCGACCAGGTGACGCCGTCGCCGTCGGTCAGGCCTGCGGCGCGCTCCGGGGTGATGGCGCCGGTCGACAACCGGCTTCCCAGGCACGGAACGCCGAAGCGGGCGCCTTCCTCCTCGGCGAACACCGCCACCGCGACGGGGCGCCGGGGCCGCAGGCCGCGCCGGCGCAGCTCGCCGATCGCGGCCAGGCCTCCGACGACGCCCAGCGGCCCGTCGTAGGCGCCGCCGTCGGGCACCGAGTCCAGGTGCGACCCGGTGACCACGGCGCCGGGGCCGGGTTCGCCCCACCACGCCCACAAGTTGCCGTTGCGGTCGGTCTCGACGGCGAGCCCGCGGTCACGGGCCGCCGCTGCGAACCAGGCGCGCGCCTCGGTGTCGGCCGCTCCCCAGGAGTAGCGGCGGTAGCCGCCGGTGGTGCGGTTGCGTCCCAGCGGCGCCAGTCCGTCCCACAGTTGCGCGAAGTCGTCGCTCATCCGGACTCCGTCCCCGATCTGCGCTCGGTCGGTGCGGTCGCCTTCCGCCGCCTGCTCTCGTCCCGGTCCTCGTGCATGGGCAGGCGGATGCCGTGCTCCCGGGCGGCCTCTTCGGCCTGGCCGTACCCGGCGTCGGCGTGGCGGATCACTCCGGTGGCGGGGTCGTTCGCCAGGACCCGGGCGAGTTTGCGCGCGGCCAGGTCGGTGCCGTCGGCCACGCTGACCTGGCCGGCGTGCAGGGAGCGGCCGATTCCGACACCCCCGCCGTGGTGGATCGACACCCACGAGGCGCCCGAGGCGGTGTTGACCAGCGCGTTGAGCAGCGGCCAGTCGGCGACAGCGTCGGAGCCGTCGGCCATGGACTCGGTCTCGCGGTAGGGCGAGGCGACCGATCCGGTGTCGAGGTGGTCGCGGCCGATGGCCAGGGGCGCGCTGATTTCGCCCGAGGCCACGAGCTCGTTGAACCGCTGTCCGGCGGCGGCTCGCTCGCCCTGGCCCAGCCAGCAGATCCGCGCCGGCAGGCCCTGGTGGGACACCCGCTCACCGGCCATGCGGATCCAGCGGGCCAGGTGGTCGTCGTCGCCGAACAGATCCAGCACGGCCCGGTCGGTGCGGGCGATGTCGGCGGGGTCGCCGGACAGCGCGGCCCAGCGGAAGGGGCCTTTGCCCTGGCAGAACAGGGGCCGGATGTAGGCGGGCACGAATCCGGGGTAGTCGAACGCGCGCGCGTAGCCGGCGGTGCGGGCCTCGTCGCGCAGCGCGTTGCCGTAGTCGAAGACTTCGGCACCGGCGTCGGCGAATCCCACCATCGCCTCGACGTGGGCGGCCATGGACGCGCGGGCGCGGCGGGTGAACTCCTCGGGTGCGCGGGCCGCGTAGTCGCGCCAGTCGGCGACGCCGACCCCGCTGGGGAGGTAGGCGAGCGGGTCGTGGGCCGACGTCTGGTCGGTGACGACGTCGAGGCGCGCGCCGCGGCGCAGCAGTTCGGGAACGGCGTCGGCGGCGTTGGCCTGCACGCCGATGGAGACGGCGCGCCGTTCGCGGCGCGCCCGTTCCGCCCGGCGCAGCGCGTCGTCGAGGCTGTCGGCGGCCTCGTCGAGGTAGCCCTGGGCGACACGGCGCTCGATCCGGGTGGCGTCGCACTCGACGACCAGCGCCGTCCCGCCGTTCATGGTCACCGCCAGCGGCTGGGCGCCGCCCATTCCGCCCAGCCCGGCGGTGAGGGTGAGCGTCCCGGCCAGGCTGCCGCCGAAGCGTTCGGCGGCCACGGCGCCGAACGTCTCGTAGGTGCCCTGCAGGATGCCCTGGGTGCCGATGTAGATCCACGATCCGGCGGTCATCTGGCCGTACATGGTCAGGCCCAGGCCTTCCAGGCGGCGGAACTCCTCCCAGTTCGACCAGTCGCCGACGAGGTTGGCGTTGGCGATGAGCACGCGCGGCGCCCACTCGTGGGTCGTCAGCACGCCGACCGGGCGCCCGGACTGCACGAGCAGGGTCTCGTCGTCGCCCAGGTCTCCCAGCACGGCGGTGATGCGGTCGAAGCTCGGCCAGTCGCGGGCGGCCCGGCCGGTTCCGCCGTAGACGACGAGCCGGTCGGGGTGCTCGGCGACGTCGGGGTCGAGGTTGTTGTGCAGCATGCGCAGGGCGGCCTCCTGCGGCCACCCCTTGGCGGAGCGGGCGGTGCCGCGGGGTGCGCGCACCGTCCGCGGTCCGGGGCCGGTTTCCTCGGGCATCGCGGGCCTCCTGGCCGGATCAGGCGAGCGGGGTGACGGCGTCGGCGGCGGCGCGGACCGAGCCGTCTGCGACGAGTCGGGTCGCGGCGGCGATCTCGGGCGCCAGGTGGCGGTCGGGACCGGGGCCGGGCACCCGGGTGCGCAGCGTGTCGCGTACGGCGGCGGTGGCGGGTGCGGGTTCCAGGGGGGCACGCAGGTCCAGAGCGCGGGCCGCGGTGATCAGCTCGACGGCCAGCACGTCGGTGAGCGCCCCGACGGCGCGGCGCAGCTTGCGGGCGGCCGACCACCCCATCGAGACGTGGTCCTCCTGCATGGCCGAACTGGGGATGGAGTCGACGCTGGCGGGAGCGGCGAGCCGCTTGAGTTCGGAGACCAGGGCCGCCTGGGTGTACTGGGCGATCATGTGGCCGGAGTCGACGCCGGGATCGTCGGCGAGGAAGGCGGGCAGCCCGTGGGAGCGGGCGACGTCGAGCATGCGGTCGGTGCGGCGTTCGGCGATGGAGGCGAGGTCGGCGACCGCGATGGCCAGGAAGTCGAGGGTGTAGCCCACGGGCGCGCCGTGGAAGTTTCCGTTGGACTCCACTCGGCCGTCGTCGGTGACCACCGGGTTGTCGATGACGGCGGCCAGTTCGCGCAGGGCGACGGATTCGGCGTGGGCGAGGGTGTCGCGTACGGCGCCGGCGACCTGGGGGGCGCAGCGCAGCGAGTAGGCGTCCTGGACCCGGGTGCAGTCGGGGCCGCGGTGGGAGGCGACGACCGGAGAGTCGGCCAGCAGGGCGCGCATGTTGGCTGCGGCGGCCGCTTGGCCGGGGTGGGGGCGCAGATCCTGCAGTTCGGCGGCGAAGACGCGGTCGGTGCCCAGCAGCGCCTCGACGCTCATGGCGGCGGTGATGTCGGCGACGCGCAGCAGCTCGGCGAGGTCGGCGCAGGCCAGCAGCAGCATGCCGAGCATGCCGTCGGTGCCGTTGATGAGCGCGAGGCCCTCCTTGGCCGCCGGCTCCACCGGCTCCAGGCCCGCCTCGTGCAGCGCCTCGGCCGCCTCGCGCAGTTCGCCGCCGGCGTCGCGGACCGTTCCCTCACCCATCAGCGCCAAGGCGACGTGGGACAGCGGGGCGAGGTCGCCCGAGCAGCCCAGACTGCCGTACTCGTGGACGACGGGGGTGATCCCGGCGTTGAGGAGTCCGGCCAGCGCCTCGGCGGTCACCACGCGCACGCCGGTGCCGCCCGCGGCGAGCGTGCGCAGCCGCAGCAGCATCAGGGCGCGCACCACCTCGCGCTCGACCTCGCCGCCGGCGCCGGCGGCGTGGGAGCGGATGAGGGAGGCCTGCAGGCGGGTGCGCAGGTCGGGGGCGATGTGGCGGGTCGCCAGGGCGCCGAACCCGGTGCTCACGCCGTAGGCGGGGGCGGAGTCGGCGGCCAGGGCGTCGACGCGCTTGCGTCCTGCGGCCACGGCGGCGCGCGCTTCGGGGGTCAGGCGGACCGCGGCGCCGCGGCGGGCCACGGCGACGACGTCCTCGGGCGCGGGCCCTGCGGGGCCGATGTCGATCGGGGTGGGCATGCCCCTATGGGACGCGGTGGGCACCCGGATACGCGAGCCCCCGCGCCCGGATCCCGTCCGAGGTTTCAGACAGTACCGCCGGCGCCGGCCGCGGCCCGGGCTCCTGTGGCCCGGGTGCGGGTCAGCGGGGCCGGTCCCCGGCCGGCGGTGCATCCGCCGGATCCCGGGCGGCGGCCTCGCCGAGCGCCGCGAGCCCGAGTGCGACGGCAGGGTGGTCGCCGCTCCCGCTGCGCACGGCGGTGAGGATCGACCGCGAGGGCTGCGGGGTGCCGTGCAGCCGCACCCGGACCACCGGGTGGTCGGCGGCGACGGGCAGCAGCCGGGGGACCAGGGCCACGCCGAGCCCGTGGGCGACCAGCGCGCCGGCGCGCCCCGCCAGCGGATGACCGGCCGGGACCAGCAGGTCCTGGTGGTCCTCGACCAGGACCCGCTGCTCGAAGCGGCGGTCGTCGGCCGGCGGGTAGGCGGGATCGGGTACGAAGACCGCGATGTCGGCGCTACCGGGATCGTCGGCAGTACTCCGCCGTTCACGGCGGAGGTGACGCCGACTCCCCCGCGCCGCAGGCTGGTCAGGATCGGGCGGTTCGAACCCACGTCCCGGGTGTGCTCGGTGTGCGGCGTCAAGGACGGGCCTCAGCCGCTGCACGTGCGCGAATGGGCGTGCAGCGGTTGCGGGGCCGTGCTGGACCGGGATATCAACGCGGCGGGCAACGTCGCCACGGCCGCCGGGCTGGCGGCATCAGCCCGTGGAGCGCAGGTAAGACCCGAACCCGTTCGGGCGCAGCGCGATGAAGCGGGAACCCGCCGAAGCGGCCGACCGGCCGCCGTAGGAATCCCCGGCTCTTAGCCCGGGGAGCGGAAGTCAACGGCCAACAGCAGGTCGAAGACGCGAACGAACAGCACACGGGTCTGCCCCCGCTGCGGGCGGCCGGAATCGGAAATCCACCGGGTCGTCTCGCGGCACCCGACCTCGACCGGGATGGTGGTCTACACCCGCTGCGCGTGCGGACGGCTGCAGGTGCACGCGCTGCACCTGCCCGGCGTCGGCGGCGGCGCCTACCGGTGAACGCCGGGCGTCGCGTGCCAGAATCCCTCCATGAGCCACGTCCCCGCAGCCACACGGGCGCTGCGGCTGCTGCGGTTCCTGGCCACCCGGCCGGGCCCGGTCTCGGCGGCGGTAGTGGCCGCCGAACTCGAACTTCCGCGGTCGAGCGTCTACCAGCTGCTGGAAGCTATGGCCGAGGAAGGATTCGTCACCCACCTGCCCGAGGAGCGCCGGTGGGGACTGGGGGTGGCGGCCTTCGAGATCGGGTCGGCCTATCTGCGCCACGGGCCGCTGGAGCGGTTGGCCCGGCCGCTGCTGCGGCGGCTCGTGGAGGAGACGGGAGCGGCGGCGCATCTGGGCGTACTCCACGGCCCGGACACGCTGTACCTGCTCAAGGAGCAACCGCCGCATGCGCCCACGCTCATCACCGGGGTGGGTGTGCGGCTGCCGGCGCACCTGACGGCCTCGGGCCGCGCCCTGATGGCGCATCTGCCCCGCGCCCAGGTGCGCGCGTTGTATCCGACGGCGGCGGCGTTCGTGGACCGCACCGGGCACGGCCCCGCGGGTCCCTCCGAACTCCGCGAGACCCTGTCCCGGGAGCGCCGCTGCGGCTATGCGGTCGAAGAAGGGCAGGTCACCGAAGGTTTCTCCTCGGTCGCGGCGGCGGCCTTCGATCACAACGCCGCACCGGCGGCGGCCATCAGCCTGACGGTGCCCAGCGCGCGCCCGGTCACGGCGGGGGCGCTGGCCGCGGGAGCGCGCGACGCGGCCGCCGACCTGACCCGGCGCCTGGGCGGACGCTCCCCCGAGCCGTAACGAAGCCGCGGCGGACGGACTAGGGCTCGGACGAGTAGCGCCGCCCCGAGGGAAGCGACGGGCGAAGACCTCCCGTCTTCCCGCCGAGGGCGCCGTGCACGGCCTACGGCGGTTCGACCGGCCGGCCCGGAACCGGACCGTCGGGCACCGCACTCCTCCGGCGGGGACCGGACAGCGCCGGGACCCGGCCGCTAGCCGCTAGTTGGCGTCGGCGTTGGCCTTCATGTGGGCTTCGATCTCGGCCCGCTCGGCACGCAGCTTGTCGAGAGCCTCGTCCAGGATGCGCTTGCCCTCTTCTTCGCTGCGCCGTTCCTTCACGTAGGCCAGGTGCGTCTTGTACGGCTCCGTACGCGGGGGCGCCGGGGGGTTCTGCGGGTCCTTGCCGGCGGGGAAGCCGCAGCGGGGGCAGTCCCACTCATGGGGGACGGCGGCCTCGTTCGCGAAGCTCGGCACGACTTCGTGCTTGTTGGCGCAGTAGAACGGAACCCGGACACGCGGCGCGGCCTCGCCGCGCTCGGCCTCGCCCATCGGGCCGGCACCGACGCGGCTGCCACGGATTGCGCTGCCACTACCCACGGAATACTCCATTCGTCGGACAACACGCCCCGGCTCGGGGAAACAGGAATACGGACCGCACGGCGGGAGGGTGCGGCTGGCGCCCGCGCTCGGGCGCGGGCGGAACAACGGGGGGTGGGGAGGGCCGAGGGAAGCGGGGCTAGGCGCCCTGGTTGAGCATCAGCCCGAGAGCCACGATGGCGACGATCCACACCAGGCCGGTGGCGACCGTCAGCCGGTCGAGGTTGCGCTCGACGACGGAGGAACCCCCCAGGGAGGACGTGACGCCGCCCCCGAACAGGTCGGACAGGCCGCCGCCCTTGCCCTTGTGCAGAAGCACCATCAGGATCAGCAGGACGCTGCACAGCATCACGAGGATGGACAGACCGAGGATCACACGCTCACCCGTAACTCGACCCCGAGTGGGGGAATTGACGACTTTGGTCCCCGGGACCGCTCGCTCGCCGAAACGACCGGGTCGGCGGCCGGAGGCGAACGCGGCCGAGGACTCTTCTGGATTCTACCGTGTGCCCTTTGGACACGCGCCCGCCTCGTAGACGGACTCCGCGAATTCTAACCCGCGTGCGGCCCCGACGCGGCCGCTTCCGGTAGCGGATGCGCCCGCACAGCGCAGAATCGGCGGCCGCCCGCGGTTGCGGCGCCCGCACGGACGGCACCGGACCGGGTCGGCCGATGCGCCACCGGCCGACCCGGCGGCGGACTACTCCCGGCCCAGCCGGGCCAGCTTCGTGAACTCCTCGGGCTTGAGGCTCGCGCCGCCCACCAGGGCGCCGTCGACGTCCTCCTGACCCACGATGTCGGCGATGTTGTCGGACTTCACCGAGCCGCCGTAGATGATCCGCACGGCGCCGGCCACCTCGTCGGAGTACAGCTCGCTCAGCCGCCCGCGCAGCGCGCTGCAGACCTCCTGGGCGTCCTCGGGGGTGGCGACCTCGCCGGTGCCGATCGCCCATACCGGCTCGTAGGCCACGACCAGTCGGCCGGCCTGCTCGGCGGTGACGTCCTTGAGCGCGCCTTCGAGCTGTCCGAGCGTGTGCGAGACCTGGTTCCCGGCCTTGCGCACGTCCAGTCCCTCGCCCAGGCAGAGGATCGGGGTGAGGTCGGCGGCGAAGGCGGCCTTCACCTTCGCGTTGACCGCCGAATCGTCCTCCTGGTGATACTCGCGGCGCTCGGAGTGGCCGGCCAGCGCGTAGGTGCAGCCCAGCTTGGCGAGCATGGGCCCGGAGACCTCGCCCGTGAAGGCGCCGTTCTCGTGAGCGGAGACGTCCTGGGCGCCGTAGCCGATGCGCAGCTTGTCGCCCTCGACGAGGGTCTGCACGCTGCGCAGGTTCGTGAAGGGGGGCAGGACGGCGATCTCGGCGGCGTCGAAGTCGGGGTCTTTCAGCGCGAAGGCGAGCTTCTGGACCAGCGCGATGGCTTCGAGATGGTTGTTGTTGAGCTTCCAGTTGCCCGCGATCAGCGGCTTGCGCTCTGCCATGGTGTCTTCCTCAGCTGCAGGGAGGCGCCGGCGGCCCGGGTGGGCCGCCGGCGCGGGGTCAGTCGTCGAGGGCGTCGAGACCCGGCAGGTTCGCGCCCTCCAGGTACTCCAGGCTGGCACCGCCGCCGGTGGAGATGTGCCCGAACGCCGATTCCTCGAAGCCGAGCGCGCGCACCGCCGCCGCGGAGTCGCCGCCGCCCACCACGGTGAAGGCGCCGGAGTCCAGCAGGGCCGCGGCGAGCGCGCGGGTTCCGTGGGAGTAGGGCTCCATCTCGAAGACGCCCATCGGGCCGTTCCAGAACACCGTGCCCGCGTCGGCCAGCTTCGCGGTGAACAGCTCGCGGCTCTTGGGGCCGATGTCCAGGCCCATGCGGTCGGCGGGGATGGCGTCGGCGTCGGCCGGGCCGTGCGGGGCGTCGGCCGAGAACGATTCGGCTGCCACGACGTCGACCGGCAGTACGATCTCCACGCCTTCCTTCTCCGCGCGGTCCAGGTATCCGCGGACGGTCTTGACCTGGTCCTGCTCCAGCAGGCTGGAGCCGACCTCGTAGCCCCGGGCCTTGAGGAAGGTGTAGGCCATGCCGCCGCCGATGATCAGGCGGTCGGCGGTGCCCAGCAGGTTGTCGATGACGCCGAGCTTGTCGGAGACCTTGGAGCCGCCCAGCGCGACCACGTAGGGGCGGGCCGGCTCGCCGGTGAGGGTGCGCAGCACCTCGACCTCGGCCAGCACCAGGCCGCCCACGGCGTGCGGCAGCCGGTCGGGCAGGTCGTAGACGCTGGCGTGCTTGCGGTGCACGGCGCCGAAGCCGTCGCCGACGTACAGGTCGGCCAGCCGGGCCAGCCGGTCGGCGAACTCGCCGCGCTCGGCGTCGTCCTTGCTGGTCTCGCCCGGCTCGAAGCGCAGGTTCTCGATGACGGCGACCTCGCCGTCGGCCAGCGCGTCGGTGGTGGCGCGGGCGGACGCGCCCGCGGTGTCTTCGGCGCAGGCGACCTCCGTGCCCAGCAGCTCGCCCAGGCGCGCGGCGACCGGGCGCAGGGAGTAGGCGGGGTCGGGGGCGCCCTTGGGGCGGCCCAGGTGCGCGGCCACGACCACGCGGGCGCCGCGCTCGCGCAGGGCGCTGATGGTGGGAACGCTCGCGCGGATCCGGCCGTCGTCGGTGATGCGGTCGCCGTCGAGGGGCACGTTGAGATCCGCCCGGACGAACACGCGCTTACCGGAGACGTCGAGGTCCTCGATCGTGCGCATGATGCTCTCCTTCCGCGGGATGCGGACGTGCCGCAGCGGCGCACGGCGCCCCGGCCCGGCGGCCGGGGCGCCGTGCGTGCGTCGGCGCGCCCGGGGGCGTGCGGTCTACAGGCGCGAGCCGACCAGCTTGGCGGCGTCCACCAGGCGGTTGGAGTAGCCCCACTCGTTGTCGTACCAGCCGATGATCTTGACCGTCTTGCCGAAGGCCATGGTCATGCTGGAGTCGAAGGTGCAGGAGGAGGGGTCGCCGACGATGTCGGAGGACACGATCGGGTCCTCGGTGTAGGTCAGCACCTGCTTGAGCTCGCCTTCGGAGGCGGCCTTGAACGCGGCGTTGACCTCGTCGGCGCTGGCCTCGCGCTCCAGCTCGACCACCAGGTCGGTGACCGAGCCGTCGGGCACGGGGACCCGCATCGCGATGCCGTCGAGCTTGCCTTCGAGCTCCGGCAGCACCAGGGAGGTGGCCTTGGCCGCCCCCGTGGTGGTGGGGATGATGTTCTGCGCCGCGGCGCGGGCGCGCCGCAGGTCCTTGTGCGGCAGGTCCAGGATGACCTGGTCGTTGGTGTACGCGTGGGTCGTGGTCATCAGACCCTTGGTGATGCCGAAGTTGTCCAGCAGGGTCTTGGCCATCGGCGCCACGCAGTTGGTGGTGCAGGAGGCGTTGGAGATGACGTGGTGCCGGGCGGGGTCGTAGGTGTCGTCGTTGACGCCCATCACCAGCGTGAGGTCCTCGCCCTTGGCGGGAGCCGAGACGATGACCTTCTTGGCGCCGGCCTGGATGTGCTTCTTGGCGTCCTCGGCCTTGGTGAAGATGCCGGTGGACTCGATGACGACGTCCACGCCCAGGTCGCCCCAGGGAAGCTGAGCCGGGTCGCGCTCAGCGAGCGTCTTGATGGTGGTGTTGCCGACCCGGATGCCGTCGCTGCCGACCTCGACGTCGTCGTCCAGCTTGCCCAGCACGCTGTCGTACTTGAGCAGGTGGGCGAGCGTGGCGTTGTCGGTGAGGTCGTTGACCGCGACGATCTCGACCTCGCTGCCGGCGGCGCGGGCCGCGCGCCAGAAGTTGCGGCCGATCCGGCCGAAACCGTTCACGCCTACACGGATGGTCACGGTAACCAAGCTCCTCACGTATCGGAAGGTACTGCCATCACGGTCGGCCGACAGGGCCGGACCGCGGAAGTCGGGCGCCGGGATGTCGTTTCCGAGCCTATCGCTCCACCCCACCGGTGGCCCGGTGCGGGCCCGGTGCGGGAGGGCCGCGGGGCCTCGGCGCCCGGACCATGCTCGCACCGCCGCCAGCTAAGGTCTAGACCATTTTCCGAAGTTTCCCGGTACGGTCCGACGCTCACAAAACCGCACACTCTCCACCGGTTCCGGGCGACAGGCGCGGAACCGCCGACCGCACCGCACTCCCGGAATCCCGGTCCCGGGCACCGGCACAGCGGGCACGGCCCGCACGGCGGGTCAGGGCACCAGCATGTCCGCGGTCAGGTTCGCGTCCGTGCCGGAGATGCCCTGGTCCACGGCGCGCTTGTCGGCCATGGCCAGCAGGCGGCGGATCCGCCCGGCGATCGCGTCCTTGGTCAGCGGCGGCGACGACAGCTGGCCCAGTTCCTCCAGCGACGCCTGCTTGTGCGCCAGGCGCAGCCGGCCCGCCTCCACCAGGTGGTCGGGGGCTTCCTGGCCGAGGATCTCCAGCGCCCGCTCGACCCGGGCGCCCGCGGCCACCGCGGCCCGGGCGCTGCGGCGCAGGTTGGCGTCGTCGAAGTTGGCCAGCCGGTTGGCCGTCGCACGCACCTCGCGGCGCATCCGGCGCTCCTCCCAGGCCAGCACGCTCTCGTGGGCGCCGAGCATGGTCAGCAGGGCCCCGATCGAGTCGCCGTCGCGCACCACCACCCGGTCGACGCCGCGGACCTCGCGGGCCTTGCCCTGCACCTTCAGCCGCCGCGCGGCACCCACCAAGGCGAGCGCGGCTTCGGGGCCGGGGCAGGTGACCTCCAGCGACATCGAACGGCCCGGCTCGGTCAGCGACCCGTGGGCGATGAAGGCTCCGCGCCAGGCCGACTCGGCGTCGCAGGAGCCCCCGGCGACCACGTGGCGGGGCAGGCCGCGCACCGGGCGGCCGTTGTTGTCGAGCAGACCGGTCTGGCGGGCCAGGCTCTCGCCGTCCTTGATGACCCGCACGACGTAGCGGTTGCCCTTGCGCAGGCCGCTGGGCGACAGCACGACCACCTCGGACTCGTGGCCGAAGACCTCGGAGATGTCCTTGCGCAGCCGGCGCGCCGCAGCGCCGGTGTCGAGCTCGGCCTCTATCACGATGCGGCCGCCGACCAGGTGCAGTCCTCCGGTGAAGCGCAGGATCGTGGAGACTTCGGCCTTGCGGCAACACGGCTTGAGAACGGTCAGCCGGCTCAACTCGTCCTTCACCACGCCGGTCATCGCCATGGACGCCGTCCCCTCGCTACTCGAACTCCACATGCCTGGCGCGGCCCGCCGACCGTGCACTCCGCTCACGAGCCTACTTAACGTGCGAGCAAAGGCCACGCCATCGCCCGCGTGTCCAAACTCCCTGCTCGAAACGGCGCGTCGGGATTTCCGATCCGTGCGGATCTCTACCGAATGCCGCCTCGGCACCGGCCCCGACGAACGCCCGGCCCGCACCGGACGTACGCACCGCCACCGGACCGGTCGGCGCCGCTACTCCCCCGCCCGGTCGGAGTCGGCGGCCGCGTCGGCCCCCTCCGCATCCAGCAGGACGTCGCGCAGCACGAGCGCGTGGTTGCGCTCGGTGTCGCGCGCCCCGTAGAGCAGTGTCACCGGCCCCTCGGCGAGGGCCTCGCGGATGGGGCGCAACGCCTCGGGGCGGTCGGCGAGCTCGGCCCGGTACCGCTCGACGAACCCCTCCCAGCGGTCGGGGTCGGCGTGCAGCCAACGACGCAGTTCGGTACTGGGCGCGGCGTCCTGCAACCAGGCGTCGTAGTGCACCGACGTCTTGCGCACGCCGCGCGGCCACAGCCGGTCGACCAGGAACACCCGCCCGGACGGCGGCTCCTGCCCGAGGGTGTCGCGCACGCGGGCCAGGCGGATGCCGCCGGCGCTCGGGGTGCTTGCGTGCTGCGTGCCCATGTCGGCTGGATGCCCGCTGCCGCGGCGCGCCAACCCCCGAGCCGGGGACGGACGCCCGCACCCCGTCAGCGCGGCGCCGAAACCACTTCGTCGAACGCGGCGGCGAGCAGATCGGGATCGTGGCGCGGCGACCCGTCACCGGAGGCGACGTCGCGCACGACCAGCCTGCCGCCCATCTCCTTGGCGACCTCGCCGACCCGCGTGGTATCGCCGACGACCCCGCTGTCGGCCAGCACCGCGTCGATGCCCAGCCGGGGCGCGTGCGCGGCCAGCACCTCCAGGTAGGTCTCGGGGCGGAAGCCGTCGGTCTCGCCCTTCTGCGGGGAGAGGTTCAACGCGACCATCCGGCGCGCCGGGGTGTCGACCAGAGCCTCGGCGAGCTCGGGCACCAGCAGGTGCGGGAGCACACTGGTGAACCACGACCCCGGCCCGAACACGACCCAGTCGGCCTCGCGCACCGCCTTGACCGCCTGCTGGGACGCCGGGGGCGCCTCGGGCACCAGCGAGATCGACCGCACCCGGCCGCGGGTACCGGCGCAGGCGACCTGCCCGCGCACCGTGCTGATCTCGTACGGGCGCGCGGGGTCGGCGCCTTCGACCTCGGCGACGATGTCCAGCGGCACCGAGGACATCGGCAGCACCCGACCGTGGGCGCCCAGCAGCTGGCCCACCCAGTCCAGCCCGGCCACGGAGTCGCCGAGCAGCTCCCACAGCGCCACGATGAGCAGGTTGCCCACCGCGTGCCCGTGCAGCTCCCCCTCCGAGCGGAACCGGTGCTGGACGACCTCGCTCCAGGTATGGCCCCATTCGTCGTCGCCGCACAGCGCCGCCAGCGCCATGCGCAGGTCACCGGGCGGCAGCACCCCCAGCTCCCTGCGCAACCGGCCGCTGGAACCGCCGTCGTCGGCGACCGTCACGACGGCCGTCACGTCGGTGGTGACCCGGCGCAGCGCCGACAGCGACGCGTGCAGTCCGTGCCCGCCGCCCAGCGCCACGACCCGCGGAGGGCTCGCGCGCTCGGCCTCGTCGGCCGCGGTCCCCGGGACCGCACCGCTTACCGCCCTCCCGCCGCCGGCGGGGATGTTGTCTGCCATGTGCCTCTGCGTACCTCGTGTCCCGGTCTCCAGGGGGCAGCCGCCGACGCTTCCGCCCCGCCCCCGGCGGCGCCGGCGGGGATCGAGCCGATGCTGGGGCGCGGCTCGGGCGCGATCGTGCTCCGCGGTCACCGACCGTACCGCCGCCCCCGCCGGTGCGCCGATCGCCGGGGCGCGGCCCTTCAGCGGCCCGTCACTCCTGGCCGAGGTCGCGGTGCACGACGTGGACCTCCAGCCCCTGCTCGCGCAGGCGCTCGCCGAACCGCTCCGCCATGGCCACGCTGCGGTGCTTGCCTCCGGTGCAGCCCACGGCCAGGGTCATGTAGTGCTTGCCCTCGCGCTGGTAGCCGTCGATCACCAGCCGCAGCACCTCGGCGTAGGAGTCGACCAGCTCCTTGGCCCCGGTCTGGGCCAGCACGTACTCGCGGACCGGGGCGTCGCGGCCGTTCATCGCCCGCAGCTCCGGAATCCAGTGCGGGTTGGGCAGGAAGCGGCAGTCCAGCACCATGTCGGCGTCGACGGGCAGCCCGTGCTTGTAGCCGAACGACACCACGTTGGCGCGCGGACGCTCCTCCTCGGCCTCGCCGAAGAAGCCGATGACCTTGGCTTTGAGCTGGTGGACGTTGAGCTGCGACGTGTCGATGACGAGGTCGGCCGCCCCCCGGATGGCGTGCAGCGTCTCGCGCTCGCGGGCGATTCCGTCGGTGAGCCGGCCGTCGCCCTGCAGCGGGTGCGGCCGGCGCACGCTCTCGAAGCGGCGGACCAGGGTGTCGTCGCCGGCCTCGAGGAAGACCACGCGCACGGTGATCCCGCGCCGCCGCAGCTCCTCGACCGTGGAGAGCAGGTCCTCGGTGAAAGCCATGCTGCGCACGTCGACCACCGCCGCCACGCGGGGGACCGCGCCCTGGGTGCGGCCCGCGAGGTCGATCATCGTCGGCAGCAGTCCCGGAGGCAGGTTGTCGACGACGAACCAGTCCAGGTCCTCCAGTGCGCGCGCGGCGGTGCTGCGGCCGGCGCCGGACATGCCGGTGACGACCACGATCTCGGGCGGGAGCTCCCCGCTGAGGCTGCCGTTGGGCTGGTCGTCACCCATGGTGCTGATCACTTCCGTCTGCCGTGCCGCGTTCCCCGGCGCGGGCGCCGCCCCTGTCATGGTTTCCCTCCCGGTCCTGGCCGGAGAGCCGTGCGTGGATCACGCCGGCGGTGGTCGTGCCGATTCCGGGCACCTGGGCGATCTCCTCCTCCGTCGCCGCCGCCAGCTTCTTGACCGACCCGAAGTGCGTGAGCAGCGCGTTGCGCCGCGCGGGTCCCAGGCCGGGAACGTCGTCCAGGGCGCTTCCGGTGAGCGCCTTGGCGCGCTTCTGGCGGTGGTAGGTGATGGCGAAGCGGTGCGCTTCGTCGCGGACGCGCTGGAGCATGTAGAGCCCTTCGCCCGCCCGGGGCAGGATGACCGGGTCCTCGTCGTCGGGCAGCCACACCTCTTCCAGCCGCTTCGCCAGTCCGCACACCGCGATGTCGTCGATACCGAGCTCGTCCAAGGCGCGCCGTGCGGCCTGCACCTGGGGCCGGCCGCCGTCGACCACTACCAGGTTAGGAGGGTAGGCGAACTTGGCGGACCCCTGGGCCTCGGGGGCGGCGGATCCGCTCCCGCCTCCGGCGCCGGGCTCCGGCTCCCCGGCGGACGCGGCGTCCTCCCCCGTCTCGGCGCCCATCCGGTCGAGCTCGCCGGTGCGGCGGCTCTCCTCCAGGTAGCGGGAGAACCGGCGCTTGACGACCTCGTACATCGAGGCGACGTCGTCGTGTTCGGCGCCCTGGGCGCGCCCCGAACCGCGGATGCTGAAGCGGCGGTACTCCGGCTTGCGTGCCAGACCGTCCTCGAACACCACCATCGACGCCACCACGTTCTCGCCCATGAGGGTGGAGACGTCGAAGCACTCGATGCGCAGCGGAGCCTCATCCAGCCCCAGGGCCTCCTGGATCTCGCTCAGCGCCCGGCTGCGCGTGGTGAGGTCGCCGGCGCGCTGGGTCTTGTGCCGGGCCAGCGCCTGGTCGGCGTTCTTGGCGACGGTCTCCATCAGCGTCTTCTTGTCGCCGCGCTGGGGCACCCGCAGGTCGACGGAGGAACCGCGGCGCTCGCTGAGCCAGGCGACCACGGCGTCGCGGTCGGCCGGCTCGGCCGAGACCAGTACCTCGCGGGGGACGGCCGACCCGGTCGCACCCCCGTCATCGGCGGGTTCGGTTCCCGGTCCGCCGCCGTCGCCGCCGTAGGCCTGGGCCAGGAACCGCTCGACGAGCTCGCCGGTCCCGACGTCCTCGACCTTGTCGACGACCCAGCCCCGCTGGCCGCGGATGCGCCCGCCGCGCACGTAGAAAACCTGGGCGGCGGCCTCCAACTGGTCCTCGGACAGGGCGATGACGTCGCAGTCGGTGGCCTCGCCCAGCACGACCGACTGCTTCTCCAAGGCGGTGCGCAGCGCCTGGATGTCGTCGCGCATGCGCGCGGCCCGCTCGTACTCCTGATCGGCGGCCGCGTCGCGCATGCGCTGCTCCAGCGTGCGGATGAACCGGCCGGTGTCGCCGGCCATGAAGGAGCAGAAGTCCTCGGCGAGTCTGCGGTGCTCGTCGGCGTCGATGCGGCCCACGCACGGCGCCGAGCACTTGTCGATGTAGCCCAGCAGGCAGGGCCGGCCGGCGTTGCGGGCGCTGCGGTAGACGCCGGCCGAGCACGTGCGCACCGGGAATACGCGCAGCAGGAGGTCGACGGTCTCGCGGATCGCCCAGGCGTGGCCGTACGGGCCGAAGTAGCGCACGCCCTTGCGCTTGGCGCCGCGCATCACCTGGACGCGGGGGACCTCCTCGTTCATGGTGACCGCGAGGTAGGGGTAGCTCTTGTCGTCGCGGTACTTGACGTTGAACCGGGGGTCGTACTCCTTGATCCAGGAGTACTCCAGCTGGAGGGCCTCGACCTCGGTTCCCACGACGGTCCAGTCGACGTCGGCGGCGGTGGAGACCATGGTCTGGGTGCGCGGGTGCAGCGCCGCGAAGTCCTGGAAGTAGGAGGACAGCCGCGCGCGCAGGTTCTTCGCCTTGCCAACGTAGATGACCCGCCCATGGGAGTCGCGGAACCGGTAGACCCCCGGAGAGGTGGGGATCGAGCCGGGACGGGGCCGCAGATGGGGTTGGGCTGGCATACCTCCATTGTGGTCGGCCGGGCGGGTGCTCGGCCACTCGACCGGCGGTCCGCGACCGCCGCGCAGCGACCGAAATCCCGTATACGCCCCGCCCTGTGCCGATCCCGAGGCGCGGCGCCTAGGCTGTGGCCGGATTCCGACATCATGCGCCCATGGGTTGAATCACTCGGCAAACGTCACGATTCGGTATCCGTATACCCTACGTTGGGCTGGTACTGACCGTGCTTTCTGAATCGAGGGGGCTGCTCCCGTGAGCTTCATGCAGTGGCTCGGGATCGGCGCGGCCGTCCTGGTCGCGGCGCTCATCGTCATGGTGGCGCACTGGCTGCTCACCCACCAGCTCACGAAAGTCTCGCCGATCGCCCGGCCGCTGGTGCGGCACTGCCGGTTCTCGGCCTACGCGGCCGCCTCGGTCATCGCTATCAACGTCGCCCTGCCCGCCCGGCAGGACATGGCCGACCGCGCGCTGTTCCCGGTGGTCGACCACTTCATGACGATCCTGATGATCGCGACCATGACGTGGTTCGCGCTGGGCGTGGCCTATGCCGTGACCGACACGGTGCTGGACCGGCTCTCCTCCAACAGCGACGACGACGACCACCACTCGCGGCGTCTGCAGACCCAAGTCCGGCTGCTGCGGCGCATCGCCGCCAGCATCATCGGCGTCATCGCCACGGCCGCGATCCTGTTCACCTTCCCCGCGGTCCAAGGGCTGGGCGCCGGGCTGCTGGCTTCGGCCGGCCTGCTGTCGGTCGTGGCGGGCATAGCGGCGCAGTCCACCCTCGGAAACATCTTCGCCGGCCTCCAACTGGCGTTCAGCAACGCCCTGCGCATCAACGACGTCATCGTCTTCCAGAGCGATTGGGGACGCGTCGAGGAGCTCAGCCTCACCATGGTCACCGTCCGTATGTGGGACGAGCGCCGCCTGATCGTACCGGTCTCCTACTTCGCCACCACGCCCTTCGAGAACTGGACCAAGCACGGCGCCTCCATCACCGGCTGGGTGCTGTTCCAGGTCGACTGGGAGGCACCCATCGGCGGGATCCGCGAGGAAGTCGGCGCCTACGTCGCCCACCACCCCCTGTGGGACGGCCGCCGCTGGTCGCTGCAGGCCACCGACATCCGCGACGACGGCATCGTCGAGCTGCGGGCGGTGGTCACCACCGCCGACTCCGACGCCCGCTGGGACCTCTGCTGCGACCTGCGGGAGCACTTGATCACCTACATCAACGAGCAGATGCCCCAGGCGCTGCCGCGGCGCCGCACCGAGTTCCTGGCCACCGGCGGTCCGGCCGGCAGCCAGGACCCCTGTGCGACGGTTCTCCCCGGGTCGGCGGTACGGCGGGGCGCTTACGCGGAGCGCGCCGGCTCCCCCGGACCCGACGGCTCTCTGGCGACCGGCGGCGAAGGCGGGTCCCGCGACGGCGACTCCGGCGACGGCTGAGGGGCCGGGGTATCCGGCGCCACGGTGGCCGGGTGCCCGTCGGCCGCTGCGGCGGCCGGGAAGGGCTAGGCTCCCGCCGCACCGCCCGTCGCGGGGTCGTCGTCGAGCACGATGTCGGTGCCGTCGACGGTGACGGACAGCTCCTCCAGCGGGCGGTTCGCGGGCCCGCTGCGCACCTCGCCGGTGGCGATGTCGAACTCGCTGCCGTGGCACAGGCAGTTGACGGTGGTCTCGACCTCCTGGACGGTGCAGCCGGCGTGGGTGCATACGGCGCTGAAGGCCTTGAAGTCGCCCTCCTCGGGCTGGGTGACCACGAGTTTGCCGTCGGTCACCACACTCCCGCCGCCCACCGGGATGTCGGAGGTCTGGGCCACCACGGTTCCCCGCAGCGCGTCGTGGGGTTCCGGGCCCTCGTCCGGCGATCCGCAGGCGGCCGCCCCCAGCGCGGCGGCCCCCGCGGCCCCCGCGGCGCCGATCAGCCGGCGCCGGCTGATCCGGCAGGCGCAGTCGAGCCCCCCGCACATGGCACCGCTCCTCTCCGCTACGGTCTTCATTACTACGAACTGTAGTACGCAGGGGCGGGTGCTCCGTCCCCGCCCCGGGTGCCGCAGGCGGACTCAGCCGGTGTGCACCACGACGGTGCCGCCGAGCTTGTCGTGCAGTCCCTGGCGGTAGGGCCGGTCCCACAGCGGCAACAGCACGCACGGCACCAGCAGCAGCATCCATAGCAGCACCGCCCAGCCCGGACTCGCCGAAGCCAGGCCGGCCAGGTTGAACAGCGCGGCCCGGGCGGCCATCGCCGCCACCGGGATCGGTCCCGGGCACCCGGCCGCGCTCACGGGCGCGACCTCCAGCTTCAGCAGGTGCTTGCCCAGGGTGCGGCGCCACCGCTGCACGCACACGGTCTCGTAGGCCACGAACAGGGCGAAGAACGCGATCCCGTAGACGATGGAGGCGTTGCGCCCGACCGCGTCGCTGCTCTCGCCCAGCCACTGCGCCCCCGCCCACACCAGGGAGATCAGCAGGGCGACGAGGGTCACGGGAACGCCGACCGCCAGCCCGTCGATCGCGCGAGCGGCGGCGCGCTCCCACCATCGGGCCGGCCGGCGTGCCCCGGGGCCGGAGCCCGACGCACCGGACGGGTCCGAGGGGCCCGGCGACGGAGCGGCCGAAGGCCGGTAGGGCGGAGAGGGCGGCGGGCCTGCCGCGCCCGGCTCTCCGTACGGGGACGGCGGCCCGTCGGGCCGGTACGGCGGCGGCTGCCGCGCTTGCCCGGACCCGGCGGCGTCGCCCTCCCAGGGCGGGGGGAGACTCATCGGGTTCCATACCTCCTCGCGTCGGCCGACGCCGACGGGACGCCCCGACCCTACCGGCCGGAAGCCCCGCCCCGGTCGGGTCCCGTGCCGCTGACGACGGCGGTCCCGCCCGCCTTGTCGTGCAGTCCGCGGCGACGCGGCCGGTCGAAGAACGCGGAGATCACCGCGTAGACGGACACCATCAGCGCCAGGAAGCTCGCGATCGGCACGAAGTTCAGCAGCACCGAGACGTAGAGGACCACCGAGCGCTTGAGCACCGCAGCGGCTCCGGCCCGGGCGGCGCCGGCCGGCGGATCGGCGGGCACCACCCGCAACCCGAGGTAGAGCTTGCCGGGGGTGGCGCCGTAGAGGGCCGTGAACACGGTCTCGTAGGCGAGGTAGATCGCGAACAGCCCGACCGAGAGCACCAGCGCGGGCAGCGTCGCCAGGCGCAGCGGGTCCTCGGTACCGGGCAGGGCGTTGAACACCAGTGCCGAGAACAGCATCGCGATGCCGCCGAGCACGACGAGATCGATCAGCCGGGCGGCGACCCGCCGCCCGAATCCGGCCGGGCGCTCGACGGGGGTGTCGGCACTCATGGGCAACTCCTCGGCAACGGGTACGCCGACGCTCGGCGCTGGGAGGACTATACGAGCTTCGCGAGGAAACGCCCGGTATAGGAGTCCGTATCTCGGGCGACCTCCTCCGGCGTTCCGGCGGTGACGACGTCGCCGCCGTGCGCACCGCCCTCGGGCCCCATGTCGATGATGTAGTCGGCGGTCTTGACGACGTCGAGGTTGTGCTCGATGACGACGACCGTGTTGCCGCCTTCGGCCAGCCGGTCGAGCACCCCCAGCAGCTTGCGGATGTCCTCGAAGTGCAGCCCGGTGGTGGGTTCGTCGAGCACGTAGACCGTGCGGCCGGTGGAGCGCCGCTGCAGCTCGCTGGCCAGCTTCACGCGCTGGGCCTCGCCCCCCGACAGCGTCGTCGCGGGCTGGCCCAGGCGCACGTATCCCAGTCCGACCTCGTTGAGGGTCTGCATGTGCCGCCGGATCGCCGTGATGGGTTCGAAGAAGTCCAGGGCCTCCTCGATGGGCATGTTCAGCACCTCGGCGATGGACTTGCCCTTGTAGTGGACGTCCAGCGTCTCGCGGTTGTAGCGGGCGCCGTGGCAGACCTCGCAGGGCACGTACACGTCGGGCAGGAACTGCATCTCGATGCGGATCGTGCCCTCTCCGGCGCAGGCTTCGCAGCGGCCGCCCTTGATGTTGAAGGAGAACCTGCCCTGCTGGTAGCCGCGCATCTTGGCCTCGGCGGTCTGGGCGAACAGCTTGCGGATGTGGTCGAAGACCCCGGTGTAGGTGGCGGGATTGGACCGCGGGGTGCGCCCGATGGGGCTCTGGTCGACGTGCACGATCTTGTCGACCTGGTTGAGGCCGTTGACGCGGGTGTGGCGGCCGGGCACCGCCCGCGCGCCGTGCAGCTCCTTGGCCAGAGCCTTGTACAGGATCTCGTTGACCAGGGTGGACTTGCCCGATCCCGAGACGCCGGTGACCGCGGTGAACACGCCCAGCGGGAAGGAGACGTCGATGTCGTGCAGGTTGTTCTCACGGGCGCCCTTGACCACCAGCTCGCGTCCCTTGACCCGGGGGCGGCGCGTCGCGGGAAGTTCGATACGGCGCGTGCCGGTGAGGTAGTCGCCGGTGACGGAGGACGAACTGCTCAGCAGATCGTCGACGGTACCCGAGACGACCACCTCGCCGCCGTGCTCGCCGGCGCCGGGGCCGATGTCGACGACCCAGTCGGCCGAGCGGATCGTGTCTTCGTCGTGCTCGACCACGATGAGGGTGTTGCCGATGTCGCGCAGCCGCCGCAACGTCTCCAGCAGCCGGAAGTTGTCGCGCTGGTGCAGGCCGATGGAGGGCTCGTCGAGCACGTAGAGCACGCCGACCAGCCCGGAGCCGATCTGGGTGGCCAGCCGGATGCGCTGGGCCTCGCCGCCCGACAGCGACCCGGCGGGCCGCTCCAGGCTCAGGTAGTGCAGGCCCACGTCCAGCAGGAAGCCCATCCGCGCGTTGATCTCCTTGAGCACCTGGGCGGCGATGACCTGCTCGCGGTCGGTGAGCTGGAGATCGCGCAGGAAGCCGGCGCACTCGCTCAGCGAGAGCGCGCTGACGTCGGCGATGGAGGAGCCGCCCACGGTCACGGCGAGCACGACGGGCTTGAGGCGGCGGCCCTCGCAGGCGGGGCAGGGCACGCTGCGCATGTAGCCTTCGAAGCGCTCGCGCCCGGTGTCGCTCTCGCTCTCGGTGTGGCGGCGCTTCACCCACGGGATGACGCCTTCGAACGAGGTGTAGTAGGAGCGGGTTCGGCCGAAGCGGTTGCGGTAGCGCACGTGCACCTGGGTGTCGTGGCCGTTGAGCAGCGCCGTGCGCGCGGACTTGGGCAGCCGCTCCCACGGAGTGTCCATGTCGAAGCCGAGGGCGTCGCCCACCGCCTTGACCAGCCGCCCGAAGTACTCCATGGCGTGGCCGTTGGCCCAGACGGCGATGGCGCCCTCGTTGAGGGTCTTGGCGGGGTCGGGCACCAGCAGCTCGGGGTCGACCTCCATGCGGGTGCCCAGGCCCGCGCAGTCGGGGCAGGCGCCGTAGGGCGAGTTGAACGAGAACGAGCGCGGCTCCAACTCCTCGAAGGAGAGGTCGTCGTAGGGGCAGTACAGGTGCTCGGAGAACACCTTCTCGCGCTCGGACGTGCCCTCGGCCTCGTCGACGAAGTCGAGCACGATGGTGCCGCCGGCCAGCGGCAGCGCGGTCTCCACCGAGTCCGTCAGCCGCTTCTTCGCCGATTCCTTCACGGTGAGCCGGTCGACGACCACCGAGATGTCGTGCTTCTCGTACTTCTTCAGCGTGGGCGCCTCGTCCAGGCGCACCATCGCGCCGTCGACCATGGCGCGGGTGAAGCCCTTGGTCTGCAGGTCCTTGAACAGTTCGACGTACTCGCCCTTGCGCCCGCGCACGACCGGCGCCAGCACCTGGAACCGGGTGCCCTCGGGCAGTTCCAGCACCCGGTCGACGATCTGCTGAGGGGTCTGCCGGGCGATCTCCCGGCGGCAGCGGGGGCAGTGCGGGACGCCGATGCGCGCCCACAGCAGCCGCAGGTAGTCGTAGACCTCGGTGATGGTGCCCACGGTGGAGCGGGGGTTGCGGCTGGTGGACTTCTGGTCGATGGAGACCGCCGGCGAGAGCCCTTCGAGGAAGTCGACGTCGGGCTTGTCCATCTGGCCGAGGAACTGGCGGGCGTAGGCCGACAGCGACTCCACGTAGCGGCGCTGGCCCTCGGCGAAGATGGTGTCGAAGGCCAGCGAGGACTTGCCCGACCCGGACAGCCCGGTGAACACGATCATGGAGTCGCGCGGGAGGTCGACCTTCACGTCTTTGAGGTTGTGCTCCCGGGCCCCCCGGACCACCAGCTCGTCGGCCATGTGTTTCTCACCCTTCGGCATCGAGGTCGCGCGTGCGGCGGCGCGCGGAGGGGTCCGGTCCGGCGGGGGCGCGCCGCCTGCCGGCGAGGAATGCGGCCGCACCTCGGGCGCACCTGGATCCGGACCCGTAACGGTAACGATCCGGCGCCGGGGAAACTTCCGTATCCGCCACCGCCGCCCCCGGCCGCGAACGGCCGAGGGCAACCACTATAAACGAACATCCGTTCGACCGGTGGTCACTCCGCAGGAGCGTCCGACGCGAGTTCCCCCGATTCCCCCGATTCGCCGGACCCCCCGGAGGACTCGTCCGCGCGGCCGCCGCCGCGGAACCGCAGCAGGCTCGCGACGACCGTGACGGTCATCACCCCGATGATCACACCGAGCGAGAGTCCGATGCCGATCTCGGGAACCGGGACGTGGTTCTCGTGCAGGGCGTGCAGGACCATCTTCACGCCGATGAACACCATGACGGCGGCCAGGCCCCAGCTGATGTAAGCGAGCCGGTCCATCAGTCCCGCCAGCAGGAAGTAGAGCTGGCGCAGCCCCAGCAGTGCGAACGCGTTGGCGGTGAACACGAGGTAGGGGTCCTGGGTGAGGCCGAAGATGGCCGGGATGCTGTCGACGGCGAACATCAGGTCGGTCACGCCGATGGCCACGATCACCATGAGCATGGGGGTGACGTAGCGGCGCCCGTGCTGCACGACCGTCAGCCGCGCACCGTGGTATTCCTCGGTGACCGGCCAGAACCTGCGCACCGTCCGGACGGCGAAGCTGTCGCTGAAGTCCTTCTCGTCGTCGGTGCCCTTGATGTGGTCGCGCACGATCTTGACGGCGGTGTAGATCAGCAGCGCGCCGAAAGCGTAGAACACCTCGCTGAACGCGTTGATCATCTGCGCGCCGACGGCGATGAAGGCACCGCGCATCACCAGCGCGATCACGATCCCCACCAGCAGCACCTCGTGCTGGTAGCGCTTCGGAACCGCGAACGCGGTCATGATCAGGTAGAACACGAAGAGGTTGTCGACGCTGAGGCTCTTCTCGGTGAGGAACCCGGCGAAGTACTCTCCCGCGACGGCGGTCCCGCCGAAATACCACACGCCCAGGCCGAACGCGACGGCGATACCGATGTAGAAGACGGCCCACCAGGCGGCCTGCTTCATCCCGAATTCGCGGGGACCGGACTTCTTGCTCCACGGGTGGTCGACGATGGCGAGGTCGACGGCCAGGACGGCCACCATCGCGCCGATCGTGGTGAGCCAAATCCACAGGGGTATATCCACAGATCACTCCTCCGGTTGCCGTGCCCGCACCACAGGGCGCTGCGGACACACGCGCCTCCGGAGGTCTTTCCCGCCCGTGCCGGACGCCCTGGAAGCGGGCCCGGCCGGGCCGACGGCACCGGGTGCGTCTGGGCGCACCGTGATGACGACACCGCCGCGTCAGGGATACTCCCCTCGCTCAGTACCGAAAGGCCCAACGCGCGGGCAGGCGCGAAGGTTCCCGGTCACCCTCCATACTGCCACCACCGAGACTTCTCCGTAACCTCCCGCCCCTGCGATACGTGTCCCACCCGCCGCCCGCTCCCCGGAACCGCCCAGGGTCCGGCGCGCCCCGCTCCCCGGGTCCCGCACCGGCCACCTGGAATGCCGGGGCCGTCCAGGCGGCCGGTCCGCGGGGCGCGGCCCTGGCGGCGTACTACGGCTCCCGCTGCTCCTCGTCGGCGGAGTCGGCGGCGTCGGCGCCCGCCGAGGCGTCGGACGACGGCGCGGGCAGGAACGCGTCGGCGCCTTCGGCGACGCCGTAGGCCCCGCTGCCGCCCTCGGCCGCATGGGCCACCGCAAGGGCTGCGGCGATGTCGCCGGCGTCCCCGCCGGCGGCGTCGACGGTGCTGTAGCCGCCTCCGGCGGCGCGGGCCCGGTGGACGAGGCCGCCGGGCCGGGCGGAGGACGGTCCGCCGACCAGCACGGTCGCATCGGCGACCGCGTGCAGCGCACCCGCCGTATCCAGCATGATCCGCGCCGGGGCGGGTTCCGCTCCCCCGGAGGGCGGGGTGCCGCCGCCGGCTTCGGTTCCGGTTCCGGCTTCGGTTCCGGTTCCGAACGGCTCGGCCGGTGCGAGCACCACCACGGCGTCGGCGGCGCCGGCCGCGTCGGCGGGCTCACCGTCGAGGCCGAGCATGCCCGCTTCCGCGAAGCCCGCAAGGGCGGCCGCGGCGTCGAATCCGGCGTCGCCGTCCGCGTCTTCCCCGCCGGGTCCTTCTCCGGCGGGCCGTAGCAGGGCCCGGCCCAGCAGGGCTCCGGCCCGGTCATGGGCACTGCCCCGGGGCAGTCCGGTGCCGGTGGCGAGCTGGTCGGCCAGCTCGCGCACGAACGCGTCCTCACCGGGGTCGAGGTAGGTGTCGGTGAGCCGCAGTCGCGCGGCGACGGTCCCGCCGGCCTGCCGGATGCGCGCGGCGAGCCCTTCACGCATCCGCCGGTCGGCGCCGGGGGCCTCCACCACGGCGACGGCGACCCCGTCGAGGCGATCGCTCAGGATCCGGTCGGCGTAGGCGTCGGCGAGCGCGTCGCCGCCGGCGCCCAAGCGGACGGCGGCGTCCTTCTCGGCGCGCAGGCGCTCGGTGCCGGGCCTGCTCTGTTCGGCGGCGCCGGCCTGCGAGCTCGGCAGGGCCCGGTGCAGCAGGGCGCCGCCCAAGGCGATGCCGACCGCCAACGCGAGGAAGACGGCGATGACGGACACCAGGTGGAAGCGGAAGTCGATCACGTGAACAGCCCCGTGAGCCGGTAGGCGAAATCAGCGAGCAGATCCCACCGCTTCGTCAGAAGGGCGGCGTACTCGGCCCCGGCGGGTGAGCTGAGGGCGGCCAGCACGACGACCACCAGGGCGGCGCCGGCCAGCGCGAGCAGCGACCACGGGGAGAGCCGCCTGCGGTGGAGGCGGGCGGCGGCTTCGGCGTCGACGAGTTTGCCGCCCACACGCAGCCGGGTCAGGAAGGCGCCGGCCATGCCGACACGGCCCCGGTCCAAAAACTCCTCCAAGGCGGACCGGGCGCCCGCGACCACGATGACCGAAGCCCCGGCCGCGTCGGCGAGCAGGATCGCGGCGTCCTCGCCGCTGCCGGCGCCCCGGAACGCGGCAGCGTCCCGGCCGAGCTCGCGCACCCGTTTGAGTCCGGGGGCGCGCCCGTCGCGGTCGGCGTGGACGACGAGCTCGGCGCCGCCGCTCAGCGCCCGGTCGCCGACGCCGTCGAAGTCCCCGACGACGACGGCGGGCCGGAATCCGGCCTCGACCAGCGCGTCGGCGCCGCCGTCGACGCCGATCAGCACCGGCCGGAACTCGCGGATGTAGGGGCGCAGCGCGACGAGGTCCTCGCGGTGGCGACGGCTGCGGACGGCGACGAGGACGTGGCGGCCCTCCATCGGCGTGCGGACGGCGGGGATGCCGACGCCGTCGAAGAGCAGGTCGTGTTCGTGCCGCAGGTATTCGGCGGTGTTGGCCGCGAACGCCTCAAGCTGGGCCGAGATCCCGGTACGGGCGGCGTCCATCGCGGCCGCGACGCTCTCGGGCGTCTGCGGCGTGCCGGTGGCCAGCACGCTCTCGCCCCGCAGGAGGGCGCCCCCGTCCAGGGTCAGCCGCTCGCCCTCGTGCACGCGGGCGAAGACCTCCGGGTCCACGTCGTCGACGAGGGGGACGCCGGCCTCGACGATGAGCTGCGGGCCGAGGTTGGGATAGCGGCCGCTGATACTGACCGCGGTGTTGAGTACGGCGGCGACCTCGCGCTCCAGCAGGGCCTCGGCACTGGAGCGGTCGAGGTCGACGTGGTCGATGACGGCGATGTCGCCCGGGCGCAGCCTCTTGGCGAGGCTCCGGCTGCGCCGGTCGCTCCGGACGGGCGCGGTCACACCGGTGGATCCGCCGCCTCGCGCACGGCCGAACCGGGACAGGCGGGCGCCGAGCGCCTCCGGGACCTTCATCGGCAGCATTCTGCCGGGGCGTGGCCGGGAATGCGAGCCTGCCGGACACTCGGCGTGTCGCTCCGGTCGCACACGGCGACCGGCGGGCCCCGGGGTTCCGGACCCTCCCCGGCGGGCGCCCCGCCGGAGCGCAGGCTCCGGCACTCCGTGAAAGCACTACATATCAGGCGCCCCGGTCTGCGGAGGCGATCGTGAGCAGCTCCTCGGCGTGGGCGCGACCGAGTTCGGAATCCTCCAGACCGGCCAGCATCCGCGACAGCTCGCGGGTGCGCCCGTCCCGGTCGAGGCGGGTGACGCCGCTCTCGGTGACGGTTCCCTCGCTGGACTTCTCCACCACCAGGTGGGCGTCGGCGAACGCGGCGACCTGCGGCAGGTGGGTGACCACGACGACCTGGGAGCTGCGGGCCAGCCGGGCCAGGCGGCGCCCGATCTCGACCGCGGCCTTGCCGCCGACGCCCGCGTCGACCTCGTCGAAGATGAAGGTGGGCACCGGGTCGGCGCCCGCGAAGACCACCTCGATGGCGAGCATGACACGGGACAGCTCGCCGCCCGAGGCGCCCTTGTTCAGCGGCAGCGGCGGAGCGCTGGGGTGGGGGGCCAGCAGCACCTCCACGTCGTCGCGGCCGTGCGGACCGAACTCCTCGCCGGTCGTGATCTTGACGTCGACCCGGGCGTGGGGCATGGCCAGCGCGGTGAGCTCGTCGGTGACCGCGGATCCGAACTCTTCGGCGGCACGGCTGCGCAGCCCGGTCAGTTCGTCGGCGAGTCCGGCCAGTTGCTCGCGGAGCTCGGACTCCTCGGAGCGCAGCTCCTCGATGCGCTCGTCGTCGCCGTCGAGCTCGGCCAGGCGCTTGGCGGCGTTCTCCGACCAGGCCAGCACGTCGTCGGTGGTTTCGCCGTACTTGCGGGAAAGCTGGGTGAGCAGTGCGCGGCGCTCCTGGACCGCGGCCAGGCGGGCCGGATCGGCCTCGACCGATTCGGCGTAGGAAGCCAACTCCGTAGCGGCGTCGCTGATCACGTAGCTGGCTTCGTCCAGGCGGTCGGAGACCGCGGCGAGTGCGCCGTCGTGCTCGCGCACCGCGGTGAGGGACTGGCGCGCGGCGGCCAGCAGCCCCACGACGTCGGCCTGGATCTCGGCGGCGGGGTCGCCGGTGAGCGCCTCGTGGGCGGTCGTGGCCGCCATCCGCAGGGAGTCGGCGTGGGCCAGGCGCGTCTCCTCGGCCAGCAGCTCGGCGTCCTCGCCGGAGACGGGTTCCGCAGCGGCGATCTCCTCGACGCCGAAGCGCAGCATGTCGGCTTCCTGGGTGCGCTCGCGCGCCTGGGTGACCAGCTCGTCCAGGGACGCGGCGACCTCGCGGTGCCGGCGGTACGCCGAGGTGTAGGAACGCAGCGCACGGGCGAACGGCTCGCCCGCGTAGCGGTCGAGGGCGGCGCGCTGGCGGTCGGGGCGCAGCAGCCGGTGCTGGTCGGACTGGCCGTGCACCGCGATGAGATCGTCGGCGAGGTGGGACAGCACGCTCACCGGAGTCGACTTGCCGCCCAGGGTCGCCCGGGAGCGCCCTTCCGCCGAGACGCTGCGGTTCAGGATGAGGACGTCGTCGTCCAGCTCGCCGCCGGCCTCGGCGACGCGGTCGGCCACGCGGCCCTCGGTGGGCACGGTCAGGCGGCCCTCGACTGTTGCGCGGTCGGAGCCGGGGCGGACCCGCTGCGGGTCGGCACGGCCGCCGAAGAGCAGCCCCAGCCCGGTCACCACCATGGTCTTTCCAGCGCCGGTCTCACCGGTGACGACGGTGAGACCGGGCGACAGCTCCAGGACGGCGTCGTCGATGACGCCGAGACCCCGGATGCCGACTTCTTCGAGCACCGAATCCTCTCCTGCTCACCATTGACGTGCTTGCGGTGCGGACGCTCTCGGGCGAGGCGCCCCGTCCACGCGTTCGGCTAGGCGTCGGGCTCCGAGCGCCCGCGCCAGCCCGCGACCGGCAAGGCGAACTTGGCCACCAGCCGGTCGGTGAACGGCGCCCGCTGCAGGCGCGCGAGGCGCACCGGAAGATCTGCGCGGGTCACCTCGATTCGCGCCCCCGCGGGCAATTCGACCATACGGCGTCCATCGCACCAGAGCACGCCTGCCGTGGTCGCTGGAACGATCTCGCAGGCCACGGTGGCGTCGGGAGAGACCACTATCGGACGGGCGAACAGCGCGTGGGCGCTGATCGGCACCAGCACGAGCGCCTCGACCTCCGGCCAGACGATGGGGCCGCCGGCGGAGAAGGCGTGGGCGGTCGAACCGGTAGGGGTGGCGCAGACCACGCCGTCACACCCCCACCGGGACAGCGGACGGCCGTCGATCTCCAGAACCATGTCCAGCATCCGCCGGGCGTTGGCCTTCTCCAGCGTGGCCTCGTTGAGCGCCCATGTGCGCACCGGCGGCGCGGTGGCGTTGCGGCCGCCGTTGTAGACCGCGATGTCGAGGGTCATCCGCTCCTCGACCTCGTAGTCGCGGTCGACGACGCTGCGCACCGTGGCGCCGAGGTCTTCGCGCTCGGCTTCGGCGAGGAAGCCCACGTGGCCGAGATTGACCCCCAGCAGCGGGGCTCCGGCGGGGCGGGCGATCTCGGCGGCGCGCAACAGGGTGCCGTCGCCGCCCAGGACCATCACCAGCTCGACCCCTTCGGCGGCGTCGACGCCGCCCACGGCCTCGACCGGGTCGAGGTCGCAGCCGGCGAGTTTCAGCTCGTCGACCTCCGAAGCCAGCATCCGCACGGTCAGCCCCGCGTCGGTCAGGCTGCGGTGAACCAGCTGGGCGCTGCGCGTGGCCGCAGGACGGCCGGTGTGGGCCAGCAGCAGCACGCTGCGTCCGTCCGGTCCGGAGCTGGTCATCGGGTCTCCTCAACTTCGCCTGGCAACACCGCGCTGACTGCCGGCGGCGCAGGCGTGCCACGGCGCGATCGGCGGTGCGGAACCCGCGGCACCGGCGCACACCGGCCGAGTCACGCTACCCGTCACACGAGAGCGTGTCCCACAACGACGTTATCCACATCCGGGCATCGCGGGTGGCGGCAACCGGGAACGGGCGCCGTCCACTCGGCGGTAGGGACGTTGCGTCCCGCTCGACACGGGCCTCCGGCACCCGGGCGCCGCGGGTGCGCGCCGCGCGCGGCCGCGATCGGGGTGCCCGCTCCCGGGCTACCGCGGGCCCTCGTCGACCGCGCTCTGCAGGCGATCCTCCTCCAGCGGGGGCGCGTCCGCGCGCAGCCACAGGAAGTACTCGACGTTGCCCGACGGACCGGGCAGCGGACTCGCCGCCACCCCCGCCGTACCCAGACCCAGGTCGCGGGCGCGGCCGGCGACCGACCGCACCGCTTCGGCGCGCAGGTGCGGCTCGCGCACGACGCCTCCGGCGCCCACCCGGTCCTTGCCCACTTCGAACTGCGGCTTGACCATCAGCGTGAAATCGGCCCCCGCATCGGCGCAGCGCACCAGCGGCTCCAGCACCAGTCCCAGCGAGATGAACGACAGGTCGCCCACCACCAGGCCGGGCATCGGCGCACCCACCTGCTCCGGATCCAGCTCGCGCACGTTGGTCCGCTCCAGGACCGTGACCCGGTCGTCGCTGCGCAGCGGCCACGCCAGCTGCCCGTAGCCCACGTCGACGGCCACGACCGCGGCCGCGCCGCGCCGCAGCAGCACGTCGGTGAACCCGCCGGTGGAGGCGCCGGCGTCCAGGCAGCGCCGGCCGGAGGCCCCGATCCCGAACGCGTCCAGCGCCCCCGCCAGCTTGTGCGCACCGCGGGACACGTAGGCCGGCTCGTCCGCGGGGGTCCGCACCACGATCGCCTGGTCCAGGCCCACCTGCGTAGCCGCCTTTCCCGCCGGCACACCGCCCACCAGCACGTGCCCGCCGTCGATCAGTTCGCCGGCGTGGCCGCGCGAACGCGCGTGCCCGCGGCGGACCAGTTCGGCGTCCAATCGGCTGCGCCTGACCATGGGGATCGTCTGCACCCGTCTCTCGGTGATCTGGGAAACCGCCCCGCACCGGCCGGGCGGGGCCGCTGCGGCGGCGCGCCCACCCTGCTCTGCTCGGCCGGGGCCTGCGTCGCCGCGGGCTGCGGCGGCGGTAGGCCAAAGCATACGAGATACCGGGGCGGGCGGCCGCGCCGCCGGCGCTACGCCGGCTGCGCTGCGGGCACCGCCCGGCGCAGGTGGCGCGCGGTCGCGGAATCGGAACCGGCGAGCAGGTCGGCGGGCGTGCCCTGGAAGACCACCGCTCCGCCGTGGCGGCCCGGCCCGGGACCGAGATCGACGATCCAGTCAGCCCGGCTGACCACGTCGAGGTCGTGCTCGATGACCACGACCGTCGCTCCGCCGTCGACCAGCCGGTCGAGCAGCGCGACGAGGTCGGCGGTATCGGACATGTGCAGGCCCGTCGTGGGCTCGTCGAACACGTACACGCCGCCGTCGCCGCCGAGTTCGTCGGCGAGCTTGAGCCGCTGCCGCTCGCCGCCGGAGAGGGTGTTCAGCGTCTGCCCGAGCGCGAGGTAGCCCAGCCCCACCTCGTCCAGGCGCGCGAGTACCGCGTGGATGCCGGGCTGCGGGAACGCGTCCAGCGCCCGGCGCACCGTGAGGTCCAGCACCTCGGCGACGGTGCGCCCGTCGAGGCGGTACCGCAGCGCGTCGACGGTGAACCGCGTTCCGCCGCACACCTCGCAGGTGCTGACGATCGGATCCATGAAGGCCAAGTCGGTGTAGACCGCGCCGAGCCCGTCGCACGCCGGGCAGGCGCCCTCTCCGTTGGCGGTGAACAGCGACGCGCTCACCCCGTTCTCCCGGGCGAACAACCGGCGGATCACGTCGAGGATCCCCGTATAGGTGGCCAGACTGGAGCGCCGCGACACCCGGATTCCGCACTGGTCGATCACGGTGGTCCCGGAGCAGACCTGCGGCAGGTACCCGTGCACGAGGGTGCTCTTGCCCGATCCGGCCACCCCGGTGACGGCGGTCAGCACGCCGGTGGGGATGTCCACGTCCACGCCGCGCAGGTTGTGGCGGTCGGCACCGCGGATCGGGGCCCACCCGGACGGGTTCCGCGGCGCCGCCTTGGGCGCGGGCCGATCGCTCAGCGCGCGGCCGGTGGCCGTGGGGGCGGCGGCCAACCCGGCCACGCCGCCCTCGTAGACCACCCGCCCTCCCGCATCGCCGGCCCCGGGGCCCATATCGACGACGTGGTCGGCCGCCGCGACGACGTCGGGATCGTGCTCGACGACCACCACCGTGTTGCCTTTGTCGCGCAGGCGGCACAGCAGCCGTGTGAGCCGGGCGACGTCGTGGGGGTGCAGGCCGACACTGGGCTCGTCGAAGATGTAGAGCATGCCGGTGAGGCTGCTGCCGAGATGGCGGACCGTCTTCACCCGCTGCGACTCCCCGCCCGACAGGGTCGACGTGGGCCGCTCCAGGGACATGTAGCCCAGCCCGATCCCGACCATGTGCTCCAGCTGGGCGGCGAGCGCCTCGGCCACGGGCGCGGCGTCGCCGGCGTCCATGCCCCGCACCGTCGACGCCAGCTCCTCGGCCTCCATGGCGGCGCCCTCGGCGATGGTGCGCCCGTCGACCCGGCTGGACAGCGCCGCCGCCGACAGCCGGGCTCCCCCGCAGTCGGGACATCGGGCCTCGGTGACGACCCGGTCGAAGGCCTCGCGGGCCCGGGGTTTGAGGGCGGCGGGGTCCTTGGGCAGCCAGATGCGCTCGAACCGGGGCAGCAGCCCTTCGTAGCCGGTGGGCACCGGTCCGCCCTGGCTGGGCAGGTGCAATGTGGCCTCGGCGCCGTGCAGGAACGCCTCCCATTCGGCAGGCGTGTAGTCGGCCAAGGGCTTGTCGTTGTCGAACAGTCCCGAATCGGCGTAGGTGCGCCACATCCAGCCGCCGACCTGGAAGGTGGGAAATCGGATCGCGCCCCCGTTCAGGGAGCGGCGGCGGTCGACCAGCTCGTCGACGTCGACGGTGCGGGCCAGGCCCAGTCCCGAGCACCGCGGGCACATGCCCTGCGGGTCGTTGAACGAGAAGAGGTTGGACGGGCCGATCCGGGGCCGCCCGGCGCGCGACCACAGCAACCGCATGAGCGAGTAGATGTCGGTGACGGTGCCCACCGTCGAGCGAGCGCCGCCGTGCAGCCGCCTCTGGTCGACGACGATCGCCGGCGCCAGGTTCTCGATCGTGTCGACGTCGGGCTTTCCGTAGCGGGGCAACCGGTTGCGCGCGAATGCGGTGAACGTCTCGTTGAGTTGGCGCTGGGACTCGGCGGCGATCGTGTCGAAGACCAGCGACGACTTGCCCGAGCCGGACACGCCGGTGACCACGGTCAGCCGGTCTTTGGGGATCTCCACGGCGATGTCGGCGAGGTTGTGCTCGCGGGCGCCGGAGATGCGGATGCGGTCGTGAGCCATGCGGCGACGGTAGAAGCGGTTGAGGTCGGATTCCGGCCGCAACCGGGTGCAGACTGGGAATGTGGTGGACGGACCGAGCGGGCGCATGCTGGAGCTGCTGTCGCTGCTGCAGAGCGGCCGGACGTGGACGGGACCGGAACTCGCCGAGCGCCTCGGGGCTTCGGCGCGCACGCTGCGGCGCGACGTCGACCGGCTGCGCGGCCTGGGCTATCCCGTCGAATCCGCGCGCGGGCCCGGCGGCAGCTACCGGCTGGTGGCCGGCCGCGCCATGCCGCCGCTGCTGCTCACCGACGCCGAGGCGGTGGCCGCCGTGGTCGGACTGCGCTTGGCGTCGGGGGCCGCGGTCGCCGATTCCGCCGACGCGGCGGGCAACGCCCTGACGAAACTGGAGCAGGTGCTGCCGTCCCGGCTGCGCCACCGGGCCGAAGCCGTCTCCTCCGCCACCGAGGCCGTCGCCCGCACCCCCGCCGCCCCCGATCTGCACACGCTGGAGCTGCTGGCCACCGCCGCCCACGCACGCAACCACGTGCGCTTCACCTACACCGACCGCGCCGACCGCAGCGGCCCGCGCCGGGTCGAGCCCTACCGGCAGGTGCTGCTGGGGCGGCGCTGGTACCTGCTGGGCTGGGACCGCGACCGCCGTGACTGGCGCACCTTCCGGTTGGACCGCATGTCCGGACTGGACGCACAGCCCACCACGTTCGCCCCCCGGGAGCTCCCCAGCGCCGATCCCGTCAGCTTCGTGCAGGACAGCACGCGCTTCCCCATCAGCCGGCACCGCGGAGCCGTGCTGTTCTCCGCACCGGTGGAACGGGTCTCGGAGCGGCTGACGGCCGAGGCCGGATCGCTGGAGGCGGTCGACGCCGACACCTGCCGTTTCGTCACCGCCGCCGACTCGTGGGAATGGATCGCCGTCACCGTCGCGATGGTCGGTGTCGCCTACACCGTGGAAGGCCCCCCGGAACTGGCGGACTTCACCCGCGACATCGCACGGCGCATGGCCCGGGCGGCACCGGACTGACCGGGGCCGCCCCGAGCGGCCGCGCGCTGCGGGCGCGGCCGCTCGGGCACGGCACCGCCGCTGCGGGATTCAGCCGCCGCGCCGGCCGTCGTCGTTCTCCAGGCCGTTGAGGACGGTGGACAATTCCTGGTGCAGTTCGTCGAAGACGGCGACGTGGTCGGCGGTGGGCATGTCGTCGAGGGCCGCCAGGCGTTCGCGGGCCCGTTGCAGGGTGCGCTCGGCGATTCCCGCCGCCTGCTGGTCCTCGGTGGCCGCGTGGGCGTTTCCGGCCGATGGAGTGTGGCCGAGGGGGGTTGTGTCCGTCACTTCCGCGCCGCCCTTCATCTGTGCGCGCATTGCCGTGCCTACCGCCGCGGAGCCGACCCGCTTCCGCGGCGCCGGTCCTATTGTGCAATTCCGCTCGTGCTGTGGCTATCGGTCGTTCTTCGTGCTGTTCTTACCACGATTGGCCGGACGCTTCGCGCCACCGGTCTTGGCGGGGGTTCCGCCGGAGCGGCCGGAACCGGACTTCGCCTTCGCGGAGCGCTGCTGCCGGCCGTTCCCGGACGCCGCCGCCTGATTCCCGGCGGCGTGCGCGTTCTCCGCGTCCTGCTCCGCGTCCTGCTCCGTATCCTGCGCCGCGTCCGAGCGCTCGGTGGCGCGCCGGTCCTCCTGCGCGGGCGCATCGCCGACGGCTCCCTGCGCCGTCTCCGCGGTTTCGGCGGAGGCGGACGCGGCACCCGCCTGCGCGCCGTCCTCGCCCGCACTGGCGCCACCCGGATCGCCGTCCCGGACGCCCTCCTCCGGCTCGGCCGCGGAACCGGTAGCCGCTACCGGTCCGGCCGGCTCGTCCGCGGCCGGCACCCGCGCGGAGGGAGCCGGTCCGGGCGGATCCCCGCTGCGGTCGGCCGCGGGCCCGGCGCCCGCCGGCGGCCGGTGCTCGGCCCCGGTGTCCTCCGCGGAGTCCGCAGCGGCGGGCGCCACCGCCGCGTGCACCGGCGCCGCGCCGCCCAGCGGCCGCTGGGCGGCCAGGCGGCGCTCCAGTTCGGCCACCCGGCGAGCCAGGCGGTCGTAGTCGGCGCGGCCCACCAGCTCCATCCGCTCCAGGGCACGCTCCACTTCGCTGCCCACCAGTGCGGTGAGCGCGGCACGGTTGGCCTCAGACGCCTCGATCAGCTCCCCCGCCAGCGTCTGGATCCCCGAACCGCCGGAGCCCCCGCGCGCGGCGCCGTCGCGCGCGGCGCCGTCGCCGGACTCCCCCTCCGGCGGTGCGGGCCGCGCCCCGCCCGCCGACGGGGCGGCCGAACGCTCGTCCGCCGTCTTGAGGATCACTTTGGCCGCGGCGACAGCGCGTTTGCGGGTCAGTTCGGTGAGGCCGTTGACTGCTTCGAAGTAGGCGCGCACCGCATCGACGACCATGGTTGATTGGCTCCTTGCCGGTACTCGGAGATCGGGAAAGCGGAGTGGTGCCGGTGGCACAGCGGGGTGGGGCCGCAGCGGTAAACGCTACCGGGCGCGCGGCCTCCGCGGGCGCCACTTCGCAGGGTCGGGCGGCCTTCCGCGCGCCGCGGCGCAGCGGCGGGCCGGGCGCACCGCCGGTAGGGCATGATGGAGCCCATGGCCACTGTGGAAGAGTGCCGGGCGGCGATCGGCACGGTTTCCGAGCGCATCGCGAAACTCGACCCGGGCGACCGGCGCAAGCACATCGTCGAACGCACCGTCAGTGTCACCGTGAGCGACGCCGACACCGTGTTCGACATGCGCCTGACCGGAGACGGGGTGCGCGACGTCACCCAGCGCGGGACCGACGACCCCGGCGAGCGCGCCGACGTGGGCGTCACCGTCTCCAGCGACGACCTCGTCGCACTCGCCGAAGACCGGCTCGACGCCGCCAAGGCGCTGCTCGGCGGCCGGGTCAGGATCGACGCGAACTTCAGCGACCTGATGCGGCTGCGCAAACTGCTGTAAGCACCCGCGCTGGACAGCGAGAACGCCGCCGCTGACGGGTATCGTTCCAGCGTGTGCACACACACGGGCGCAGACGCCCTCCAGTTGGCGCCGCTGCGTGGCCTGCGCTACGCCGACCCCGACGCCGGACGGATGCTCGACTCCCCCGAGTTCCGGATCGCCCGGGCCCTGGCACCGCCCTACGACGTGCTCGACGCCGACTCCTGCGCGGATCTCGCCCGCGCCGAACCGCTCAACGCCGTCCGGTTGACGGTGCCGCCGGTCGCCGCCGGGCCGCGGCCGGGAGAACGGCCGCCCGCCACCGCGGCGGACCGCTACAGCGCCGCCGCGCAGACCCTGCGCACCTGGCTGGCCCGAGGCGTCCTGGTCCGCGACCGGCACCCCGCGATCTACGTCTACGAGCAGACCCTGCCCGGCGGGCTGCGCCAACGCGGCCTCGTCGGCGCGCTGCGGCTGCCCCGGCCCGAAAGCCCGGTGGTGCGCCCGCACGAGGACGTCGCCCCGGAACCGGTGCTCGACCGCGCCCGGCTGATGGCCGCCACCCAGGCCAACCTGGAACCGATCTTCCTGCTCTACCGCGGAGGAGGCGGCGCCGCGGCACGCATCACCGCCACGGTGGCCGACACCCGGCCGCGGCCTCTCGTGGACACCGTTACCGGAGACGGCGTCGCCCACCGGCTGTGGGCGGTCACCGACACCGCGCTGCACGGGGAGATCGCCGCGGATCTGGCCGCGCGCACGGCGCTCATCGCCGACGGGCACCACCGCTACGCCGCCTATCAGCGCCTCCGGGCGCGCCGCCACGGGCCCGGGCCCTGGGACGACGGACTCGTGCTCCTGGTGGATTCCGATTCCTGTCCGCCCCGGCTGGGCGCGATCCACCGGGTCCTGCGCGGCGTGGACATCGGAGCGGCCCTTGCGGCGGCCTCCGGAGCGGCCGCGGCGGTGCCGATACCCGCCGGAGCGGACCGGCCCCCGGATGCGGGCGGTCCGGGGCCGGTGCTGGCCGATCCCTCCGGCGAATACGGGAGGTTCCTGCTGCGGGTGGACGCGGACCGGCTGGCGGCGGCGTTCCCCCACCGCTCCTCCGCTTGGCGCGCCCTGCCCACGGCGGCCCTGGAGTACCTGCTGGACGTGTGGGGCGTGAAGGAGCCCGACGTCGACCTCGTGCACGACGACGCCGGCGCGGCGGTGGCCGCGGCCCGCCCCGGCCGCGATACGGCGGTGCTGCTGGATCCCGTCCCGGTCGACGACGTCTACGCGCTCGCCGCCGGCGGCGAGCTGACGCCGCGCAAGACGACGTCCTTCGGCCCCAAGCCGCGTACCGGCCTCGTCCTGCGCGGCGCCGAGACGCTCGGCGCCCGGTTGGCAGGGTGAGCGGACCGGGCGGGGTGGACGCTTCCGGCGCAGCACTAGGCTGGGCGGTGTCCCGCCGTCCGGCTACGGCGCACGCGGCGGAGCGGGAAGGCCCTTCGGGCATCCCGGCGCCGCCCGCGGCGGCACCGCCGACCATCCCTGCACAGCCTCCCGCCCGGAACGGACCGGCGAGCCTGACCGGCGCGCGCACCGGGCGGCCCGCACCAGGACCAGGAGACCGATGACTGACGGCATGCCCCTACTCAGCGCCGAAGGCCCGCTGAACGAGCGCTACGACGCGGCGCTGCTCGACCTCGACGGCGTCGTCTACGTCGGCTCCGCCCCGGTGCCCGCCGCGCCCGAGGCCGTCGGCAAGGCGCGGGCTTCGGGCATGCGCGTGGCGTTCGTGACCAACAACGCGGCGCGCACCCCCGCTCGGGCCGCCGAGCGGCTCACATCGATGGGGATCGCCGCGGCGCCGGAGGACGTGGTGACCGCTGCGGAGGCCGCCGCGCGGCTGTTGGCGGAGCGTTTCCCGGCCGGCTCGGCCGTGCTGGTGGTGGGGGATACAGGGCTGCGGCTGGCGCTGCGGCGGCGCGGGCTGCGGCCGGTGTCCACGGCCGCGGAGCGCCCTGCTGCCGTGGTCCAGGGCTATTCCCCTCGGCTGAGTTACGACCTCATGGTGCAGGGGGCGCTCGCGGTGGCCGACGGCGCGCTGTTCGTTTCCGCCAACAACGACGCGACGGCTCCCCTGGACTTCGGCGTGCAGCCGGGCAACGGCGCGGCCGCACGGGTGATCGCCCACGCCACCGGAACGGAGCCGGTCGTGGCGGGCAAACCCATGCGCCCCCTGCACGAGGAGGGCGTGCTGCGGACCGGCGCCGCCGCGCCGCTGGTGGTGGGCGACCGGCTCGACACCGACGTCGAGAGCGCCACGGTTCGCGGAGCCGCCAGTCTGCTCGTGTTCTCCGGCGTCACGAACCCCGCCCGGGCCGCGGTCGCAGCGCCCGAGCACCGGCCCTCCTTCCTCGCCTGGGACCTGTCCGGGATCAACCGTCCCCACCCCGGCGTCCGCACGGAGTCCGGCGTCGCGGAGTGCGGCGGGTGGACCGCCGAGCTGCGCGCCGGCCGGGTGCGGCTGTCGGGACGGGGCGAGCGCCTGGACGGCCTGCGCGCCCTGTGCGCGTGCGCGTGGGCCGCCCACCCCGGCGGCCCCGTGCCCGACGGCGCCTGTGACGGAGCCCTCGCCGAGTTGGGTCTGCCGACCGAAACCTGACCACCGCGCCGGGCTCCGGGTGGCGGGCCGACCGCACGCGTGCACCGGCCTTCCCACGCCGCCGGGTGCCCGGCGGCGCGGGAAGGCGGTCCGTCAGCTCCGGGAACCGGCCGGATCGGAGCCGGAGGCGGCGCTGACGCGCTGGACGGTGCGCGCCTCGATCTCCACGACACTGCCCGAGCCCTTCGGCGACCTCCAGAAGCGCCTGCGCAGCATGCCGCTGACCTGGACGACGTCGCCGATCCGCCACGCACGGGTGCGTTCTTCCACGGCCTTCTGGAAACTGACGCACGTGATCGGGTCGACGTACTGGTTGGGACGCTGCTCGGCGGGGGTGCGGGAGATCGAGATCCGCCAAGTGGTGAGGCGGTCGCCGCTGGCGAGCTCGCGGACGGCGGGCTCGCCGGTGATGCGTCCGGCGACGACGACCTCGTTGCGGTGTCCGGGCGCGCGCTCGTTGCCACCGACGGGGCGGCGGTCGGTGCCGGTGGCGGGAGCCGTCGCCGGAGCGGTGGTCGGGGACGCGGTCGTGTCGGGCATGGTTCCTCCCTGCGGGTCGGGCCGAAGGGCCCCAGTGGCGGCTGCCGGACCGCCGGGGCGGTCCGGCCGGGCGTTTCCAGGGTCCGGTCCGCACACCCCCGGCCGAAAGCCCGATTCCCGGCTTGTGGACACGTCGCGCCGCACACGCCGCAGCCGGCGGCGGAGGAACGCGCGGACGGCGGCGCACCCGCCCCGCCCCGCCACGGCGGCGCGCCGGTGGACTAGATTCGGCACCGGCCTCCCGGCCGCGGCGCAGGCGGCGCTCCCGCGCCGCCGCATCCGCCGCCCCACGCCGGGGACTCCGCGCCGGCCCCGCCGGGCCGCCCGTTCACAACGGAATCACAAGGGAAAAGGAGGCGCCAGGTGCACGACGACGTGGACCCCGACGCGCTGCCCAGCGGCATCACCGCACTGGGCGACGACATCTTCGCCATCGACACCCGGATGGCGGGTTATCCCGGAATCACCTCCAGCTACCTCATCCGCACCGAGCGGCCCTGCGTGATCGAAGTGGGCACCGCCGGGTCCGCGCCGGTGCTGCGGGACGCGCTCCAGGCACTGGGCATCGGCCCCAGCGACTTGGCCACCGTCGTCGTCACCCACATCCACCTCGACCACGCCGGCGGCGTCGGCGACATCGCGACGATGTTCCCCGACGCCGAGATCGTCGTCCACGAGCGCGGCGCCCGCCACCTCGCCGATCCGTCGCGCCTCATGCGCAGCGCCCGCGCCGTGTGGGGCGACCGGCTCGACGTCCTCTTCGGCGACCTGCGCCCCACCGACGCCGCCCGCATCCGCTCGGTCGCCGACAGCGGCGAAGTCGACCTGGGCGCCGGACGCCGCCTCGTCAGCCACTACACGCCCGGTCACGCCAAGCACCACGTCGGCCTGGTGGACTCCGCCACCGGCGACCTCTACGTCGGCGACGCCCTGGGTGTCTACAACCCCGCGACCGGCGACGTCCGGCCCGCGACGCCGCCGCCCGACTTCGATCCGGACGCGGCGATCGCGTCCCTGCGGCTGTTCGGCGAAATCGGAGCGCGGCGGCTGATGTTCTCGCACTTCGGCGCGGTCGAGACGGTCGGCGAAACGCTGCACAGCGCCGAGGAGGAACTGCGGACGTGGGTGGAGACGGTGCGCGACGCGCGCGCCGACTCCCCCGACCTCGACCACGCCGTGGCCATGGTCCGGGAGCGGGTACTGACCCGCTACCGCCCCAACCCCGACTCGGTCTCGGCCGAATCGGCCGAGGTCATGGACGTCCTCAGCGGGGTGCACAGCAACGTCGCCGGAATCACCCACTGGTTGGACCGCGTCGCCGAGGACCAGCGCGCAGCCGCAGACCCCGCACAGTCCCGGCGGGACTGAACGGCCCGGCGGGGTTCACGGCGCGCCGGGCAGCCCCAGCACGCGCAGCAGGTGGGCGTAGACGCCGTCGTCCCACGACAGCTCGGAGTCGGCGGGCAGCACGTCGAACTCGGCGACGTCCTCGGTCTCGAACGCGCCGTCGAGCGGTCGGCGCGCCGCCAGTTGAGCGTGGGTGACGACCGTGGTGTGGCCGCCGGCGAGGACGTAGTACCCGTCGACGTGGACCTCGCCGAGATCGGCGCCGGCTTCCTCTCGGGCTTCGCGGCGCGCCGTCTCCTCGATGCCTTCGCCGGGTTCGGCATGGCCGCCGGGGAACTCCCAGCCGCGGCTGCGGTGGCGCACCAGGACCGGCCGTTCGCCGCGAAACAGCAGGCACACCACGGAGTCGTGGCGCCACGGCAGGCGGCCCACGTGCACGGCGGCGCCGTTCAGCGGCGGTCGCGGTGTCATGGGTTCGGCCACCTCGCCGATCGGGGAAACGGGGCCGAGCGCGGCGGCGGCAGGGCGCACCGGACGACACGCCCGGGAGCTCGGCGGCCGCGGGAACCGACCCCGGGTGCAAGCGGTGTAATCGTACTCTCCTAGAATTCAGGAACCTCCTGCGTGGCCGAGTTTTCGCGAACTCGTGTGAGCTGGGAGGACTTGGACAGATCCCGTGCCATAGTGCAGGGTTGTCCGGGCGGTCGGGATGACACGCATGGTGTGCCGGGAAGTCTGGTCGGCGATGTGCAGCAACGCGTACGGACGACTCGGGAGTTACGACCATGGCGACCAAGACGGGTTCGAACGGACTCGCCGACGCTCTTCGCAAGGATTCGGTCGGGGGGTTCCTGCTGATCGCCGCGGCCGTCGTGGCGCTCGTGTGGGCCAACTCCCCGTGGTCGGGCCTGTACGAGGCGGTGCGCAGCTTCACCGTCGGCCCGTCCGAGCCGCTGCACCTGGACCTCGACATCGAGCACTGGGCCGCCGACGGCATCCTCGCGCTGTTCTTCTTCATCATCGGCGCCGAACTCAAGCAGGAGTTCGCCCACGGTGAGCTGCGCAATCCGCGGCGGGCCATGCTGCCCATCGTTGCCGCCGCCGGAGGCATGATCGCACCGGCCCTGGTTTTCGTCCTGTTCAACACGGCCCGGCCCGACGGCCTGTCCGGCTGGGGCATCCCGATGGCCACCGATATCGCGTTCGCGCTGGCCATCCTGGCGATCGTCGGCCGCCACCTGCCGCCGGCACTGCGCACGTTCCTGCTTACGCTGGCCATCGTCGACGACCTCGGGGCGATCCTCGTGATCGCCGTCTTCTACACCGACGACCTGAAGTTCGGCGCGCTGATCGCCGCGCTGGCGCTGCTGGCGATCTTCGGTTTCCTGCAGCAGGGCCGGGGCCCGGCCGCCGCCCTCGACCGCTCCCCCGTCCCCAACTGGGTGGTCTACGTTCCGCTGGCCTTCGTGATCTGGGCGCTGATGCACGAGAGCGGCGTGCACGCGACCATCGCCGGCGTGGCGATGGGCATGCTGATGCGCAGCACGGAGGCCCAGGGCGAGCACGAGTCGCCGCTGCACCGGGCCGAGCACATGCTGCGTCCCTGGGCGATGGGGGTGGCCCTGCCGATCTTCGCGCTCATGTCGGCGGGGGTGGCCTTCGGCGGCTTCGCGGAGATGGTCACCGACACCGTCGCGCTGGGCGTCTTCTTCGGCCTGGTCGCCGGCAAGCTCATCGGCATCCTCGGCGGCGCCTGGATCACCACCAAGGTGACCCGCGCCGAACTCAATCCGACGCTGAGCTGGTGGGACATCGCCGGTATGTCGGTCCTGGCGGGAATCGGATTCACGGTGTCCCTGCTGATCACCGAACTGGCCTATCCGGACGGTGGGGCGATACTGGACAACGCCAAGGGCGGGGTGCTGATCGCGTCGCTGGCGGCGACGGTACTGTCGGCCGGCGTCCTGGGGTGGCGCAGCACCCACTACCACCGGCACGGGGTGCCCGGCGAGGCCGCGGCGCGCAGGAGCTGAGACGGTTGCGGAGCCGCCGGCGGCGGGGGCTCCCGAGCCGCGTCCGCGGGGCGGGCGGGGACGAACGCAGGCATGACCGGACCGCATGCGGGTACCGTGATCGTCGTCCCCCTCGTCGAGCCCTCCCCTCGAAGGACGTCGGATGCCTCTCGGCCCGCTGGCCGCCCGCTTCGGCTGCGGGACCGGCGCGGCGCACACGTTCGCGCTGCTCCGGGCCGGTGCACTGGCGCTCGCTGCACTCACGCTCGTGCCGTCCTGCGGCACGCCGCCTCAGGCGGAAATGCCGGGCACCATCGAAACCGTCGTCGGAACGGGCGAGCCCGGGTGGCTGGAGGGCGGATACGGAGGCGACGCGGGCGACGCCAACCAAGCGCGGCTGAACGCGCCCGGCGCCTTGGCCTTCGCCGCAGACGGCACCCTCTACATCGCCGACACCGACAACAACCGGATCCGCAGCGTCAACCCCGATAGCGGCACCGTCAACACGGTCGCCGGCGGCGGCGCGACGGACTGGGCGCGCGCGGAATGCGCCACGGCCGCCGCGCTTCCCGACATCGCCGGCCTGGCCGTCAGCTCCTACGGCGACACGCTCTACGCCGCCTCGACACTGCAGAACCAGGTGGTCGCCATCGATCCGCACGAGTGCACGATCGAGCTCACGGCGGGCCGCGCGGACGGATCGGCTGTGCAGCTGTCCGAGCACGAGACGGGAGAGCTGGACGGGCTGTGGTGGCCCAAAGACGTAGCGGTGGGCCCCGACGGGACCCTCTACATCGGCGACAGCGGCAACGATCGCGTGGTGGCGGTCGGTCCGCACGAGGCCCGCTCCTCCGGACGCCCCGACTCCGAGTACGTGCGGGTGGTCGCCGGAAACGGCGCACCGGGCCGTTCCGGGGCCACCACCCCCGCCGATACGGGAATCGGCGACCTCGGCCGACTGGATGTGGACGGCGAAGGCTCGGTCTTCTTCGTCGACGGCTCCGCCGGGCTGCGCAAGGTGGATTCCTACAAGAACACCGTCACCGCCGATTGGAACCCGCGCCTCCCGGAGGATCCGCAGGCGATCGCCGTGAATCCCCGCACCGGCAGGCTGTTCGCGACTGACACCGCCCGAAACCTGGTCATGGCCTACGCTCCGGGCAGCCGGGAGCCGACCGTCGTGGCCGGCACCGGGTCCCGCGGCTTCACCGGCGACGGCGGCCCCGCCGACGAGGCCGACCTCGACTCCCCCGGCGGGCTCGCCGTCAGTCCGGGCGGCGACCTGTACATCGCCGACACGCACAACCACCGCATCCGGATGGTGCACGACGTCGACACGGCCCTGGACGACCGGACGGGCTGAACCTCCCCGCCGGCGCCTCGGGGCGCCGGTGCACTCAGCGGTGGGCCAGCCTGTCGATCTCGGCGAGCACCGCCTCGAGGTGCGGCTGCGCGTCGGCCTTCAGCTCCTCACTCCAGACCTCCTCGGCATACCGCCGGTGCAGATACAGGTCCCGGGCATGGGACAGCACGGGCCGGTGCTGCTCCGGCAGGCGGGCGAGAGCCCATTCGGCGGCGGCGTCCTTGGTCATGATCTCGCCGGTGGCGAGAGTGGTCCAGATGCGGGCGAGGGTCAGCACCACGTTGCGGGTATCGGTGCCGGCCTCGGCGAGCAGTTCGGGAAGGCTCGCGACGCTCGCGCGCACCACGTCCTCGTGCGGCACGGGGGCGAGTATCCGGGCGGGCGGCGGGCCGGCGAGCGGGCGGTCCCCGGCCAGCGCCATCGTGATGACCAGCGCCAGATCCGGCATAGTGGCGGGCCGGGGCGGACCGCCCGCGGTGAGTTCGTCGCGCATCCACTCGCCGTACAGGAAGTCGCCGGTGGGCGGGAACCGCCACGGGCGGATCCGGAACTGCACGACGACGGTGAGCTCGACCGGGCGTGCTCCGCCGGACAAGCCCGATCGCGCGAGCAGCCCGTCGAGGAGCAGGCGCCGCCGGCCGTCGTCCATGCTTCTCCGGGAGACGACGAGGACGTCGAGGTCGCTTGCCGGTTTCAGCCCGCCCGACACCGCGGATCCGTGCAGGTAGACGCCGAGGGTGTCGGGGCCGAGGACGCCGCAGACCAGTCGTGTGATGTCGTCGGTCAGATCCATCGGTCCGTGCAGACGCAGCCGCTTTTCCCGCCCGGCGCCTCGCCGCGAGCGGGCGCCGGCGCGCGGTGTCAGCGCTCGGTGTCGCCGTCCTCGGGGTCCCCGTCGTCGGCCTCGGGGTCCTCGGCATCGGTCCAGACGACGTCGTCGCCGATGTCGACGATCTCGACGCCCTCCAGCTCCGCCATGCGCTCGTCGGCGTCGGTCAGACCTTCGCGGTCGACCGAGGAGGCGCGTGCGAAGTATTCGCGCGCCTCCTTCTTGCGGCCGGCGGCGACCAGAGCGTCGGCGTAGGCGTAGAAGAGGCGCGCGACCCACGGGCGGGCGCGCCGCTCCTTGAGTTCGGGGATCTGCAGCTCCACGACGGCCGCTTCCGGCTGCTCCAGGTCGCGCCGTGCCCCGGCCGCCACGATGCGCAGCTCGATGCGGTCCTCGGCCTCCAGCTTCTCGGCCGCCGGGTCGCGCGCGATCTCCAGCGCCCGCTCCGGGCGCCCCAGGCCGCGCTCGCAGTCGGCGATCATCGCGAGGTAATGGTCCTGCCCGGTCATCCGGCGCGCTGCCCGCAGATCCGACAGGGCTTCCTGCCACTTGCCGACCGAGTAGGCGGCGATCCCGGCGGCCTCCCGCACGATCCCCAGCCGAGAGGCCTTGCGGCGGGCGAAGGAGGCGTGTTCATAGGCCCGCTCGGGTTCGTCCTCAAGCAGGCGGGCGGCCATCGCCATGTGCCTGCCGACGACGTCGGCGAGGGACTTGGGCAGGCCGGTCAGCTCGTTGCGGACTTCGGAGGGGAGTTCGCTGAAGGCGACGTCGTCCGGAAGGCGGGGGGCGGCCTCTCGGGTGTCGCCCTCCTTCGAGCCCGAACCGTCGCGGCCGTGACCGCCGCTCGGCCCCCGCTGGGCCCGGCTCCGGTCGTCGCGGCGGTCGCGGTCGGGACGTCCGCCGGTCCGGCGGTCCCCCGGCCGGCCCCCGCGATCGTCACCGTGGCCCCGGCCGCCGCCTTGGCCGGACTGGCCGCCGCTCCGGTCGGAAGAGCCGCGCCCGCCTCCGCCCTGCCCGGAGCCGCGGAAGCCTCCCGAACGACCGCCGCCGCGTCCGGCCCCGGAGCGGGGGCCACCTCCGCCTCCGCCCCGGCCGCCGCTCGGGCCGCCGGAACGGTGGCCGCCCCCAGAGTCGTGTGCTCCCGAACCGTTCCGGCTCCCGCGGCTTTCGTCAGTCATGCTTCCGTCCGTAAACAGTCAAAAGCGCTGCCACTCAGGAGTAGCAGCGCGTGGTTCATCCCAGGTCTTTCACTCTACCCGCATGCGGCGGCCGGAATGGCCCGATCGCTCACCGCCGGGAGAGGACCGCAGACGGTTCCTACCGCCGCCCGCCGGCGGCTGAGCACCTCGGAAGCGAGGACGTCCGCCGGGACGGAAGCGGTTCCGGTCCGCCGCGCCCGGGCGGCAGGCCACAGAGCTCATCTGTCCTGCACGTCGACGCGGGAGGCGGCCGAGGCCGACGGCCCGCCGCCGACCGGCGTCGCGGAGGATTCCGTGCGACTCCGCGGCCCGAAGGAGCGGCGCCCGCCGCCCCTCAGTTCCCAGATAACACCGCGCATCGGCGCCTGAACAAGCACCCGGTTCCCTTCTTGACCGCCCCGGCACTGCACCGGAGCCCTGGTCGCGGATAGGTATTCGTGATCGGACCGGACACGACCGCCGGGAACGCCTGCAGGAGCTCCCGGGAGAGAGCGCCGGGACCGACCTCCGGTACTCACTTTCGGTCAGATGCCGATTACGATACAGCACCTCGGCATTGAAAGTGCATCCGGCCGCCGGTTCCACCGACGAATATGCGCCCGACTCCCCCGATCCGCCACAGGAGGGCCGGTGGCGGCGGGAACCGTCCGACAACGCGGCACACCACCCGCCACCACGAACAGCGACACCCCCACCACTCCCCGCAACACCCCCGGACACAAAAAAAGAAGGAGACGAGCCGTCCGACGACGACCCGCCCCCTTCTACAAAGAAATGCGGCGGCAACCTACTCTCCCACCCCCACCATGGAGGCAGTACCATCGGCGCAAAGAGACTTAACGACCGGGTTCGGAATGAGACCGGGTGTGACCCTCCCACTATCACCACCGCAAAACCCACCACCCACACACCCGCCAACAACGGCAGGCGCACAGGCGAAACCTGCGGAACCCCCACCGACCCCACACACCAGGCCGACAGGAGAAAACATAGCATGCGCGAGCACCCAGCATCCACGGCGGACAAGCCCTCGGCCTATTAGTACCGGTCAGCTCCACCCCTCACAAGGCTTCCACACCCGGCCTATCAACCCAGTCATCACCTGGCGGCCTTACCCCCACCACAGGGCAGGAGACCTCATCTCGAAGCAAGCTTCCCACTTAGATGCTTTCAGCGGTTATCTCTCCCGAACGTAGCCAACCAGCCATGCCCCTGGCGGAACAACTGGCACACCAGCGGTTCGTCCGTCCCGGTCCTCTCGTACTAGGGACAGCCCTTCACAAGTCTCCAACGCGCGCAGCGGATAGGGACCGAACTGTCTCACGACGTTCTAAACCCAGCTCGCGTGCCGCTTTAATGGGCGAACAGCCCAACCCTTGGGACCAACTCCAGCCCCAGGATGCGACGAGCCGACATCGAGGTGCCAAACCATCCCGTCGATACGGACTCTTGGGGAAGATCAGCCTGTTATCCCCGGGGTACCTTTTAGCCGTTGAGCGACGCCGCTTCCACACGCCGGCGCCGGATCACTAGTCCCTGCTTTCGCACCTGCTCGACACGTCCGTCTCACAGTCAAGCTCCCTTGTGCACTTACACTCACCACCTGATTGCCAACCAGGCCGAGGGAACCTTTGGGCGCCTCCGTTACCCTTTAGGAGGCAACCGCCCCAGTTAAACTACCCACCAGACACTGTCCCCAGACCGGATCACGGCCCGAGGTTAGATGCCCGAAACAGCCAGAGTGGTATTTCACCAACGCCTCCACCACCACTGGCGTGGCGGCTTCACCGGCTCCCACCTATCCTACACAAACCATCCCAAACACCAATGTCAAGCTATAGTGAAGGTCCCGGGGTCTTTCCGTCCTGCTGCGCGAAACGAGCATCTTTACTCGTACTGCAATTTCACCGGGCCCGCGGTTGAGACAGCGGGAAAGTCGTTACGCCATTCGTGCAGGTCGGAACTTACCCGACAAGGAATTTCGCTACCTTAGGATGGTTATAGTTACCACCGCCGTTTACTGGCGCTTAGATTCCCAGCCTCACGCACAAGCGCTAACCGGTCCTCTTAACGTTCCAGCACCGGGCAGGCGTCAGTCCGTATACAGCGTCTTACGACTTCGCACGGACCTGTGTTTTTAATAAACAGTCGCTTTCCCCTGGTATCTGCGACCCCGCCCCGCTCACAGGGAAAACCTGATCACCGGACAGGGCTCCCCTTCTCCCAAAGTTACGGGGACAATTTGCCGAGTTCCTTAACCACGGATCACCCGAACGCCTCGGTATACTCTACCTGACCACCTGCGTCGGTTTCGGGTACTGGCCGCACACGCACTCGCTAGAGGCTTTTCTCGACAGCACGGGATCACTCACTTCGCCGAAACGGCTCGGCATCACGCCTCACCCCTGTAACAGGGCAGGGATTTACCACCACCCCGGGCTACACGCTTACCCCCGGACAACCACCGCCGGGTAGAGCTACCCCACTGCGTCACCCCATCACTTGCCTACACACCCCTCGGGTCCCAGGCACACCACCACCCCCGCACCCGAAGGCACGAAGACGGGCATGCATGGTCAGCATCAGGGCTATCGACACGGGCGCACGCGCACGGGTACGGGAATATCAACCCGTCATCCATCGACTACGCCTGTCGGCCTCGCCTTAGGTCCAGACTCACCCTGGGCGGATCAACCTGCCCCAGGAACCCTTAGTCAATCGGCGCCGGAGTTTCCCACTCCGGTATCGCTACTCATGCCTGCATTCTCACTCGCACGCCCTCCACCACACGGTCACCCGGCGGCTTCACCGAACGCACGACGCTCCCCTACCAACCGACACCAACGTGCCGGCCCCACGGCTTCGGCGGCGCACTTCAGCCCCGCTACATTATCGGCGCAGAATCACTTGACCAGTGAGCTATTACGCACTCTTTCAAGGATGGCTGCTTCTAAGCCAACCTCCTGGTTGTCTCAGCAACTCCACAACCTTTCCCACTTAGCGCACCCTTAGGGGCCTTAGCCGGAGGTCTGGGCTGTTTCCCTCTCGACCACGGAGCTTATCCCCCGCAGTCTCACTGCCGCGCTCACTCCACCGGCATTCGGAGTTTATCTGACCTCAGTAACCTGGTCGGGCCCATCGGCCAAACAGTAGCTCTACCTCCGGGGAGCACCACACGACGCTGCACCTAAATGCATTTCGGGGAGAACCAGCTATCACGGAGTTTGATTGGCCTTTCACCCCTACCCACAGCTCATCCCCCAGGTTTTCAACCCTGGTGGGTTCGGGCCTCCACGAAGTCTTACCTCCGCTTCACCCTGGCCATGGGTAGATCACTCCGCTTCGGGTCCACAGCATGCGACTCCACCGCCCTGTTCAGACTCGCTTTCGCTACGGCTACCCCACACGGGTTAACCTCGCCACACACCATGACTCGCAGGCTCATTCTTCAAAAGGCACGCCATCACCCCGCACTCAAGCGAAGCTCTGACGGCTTGACAGCACACGGTTTCAGGTACTATTTCACAACCCCTCACCGGGGCACTTTTCACCTTTCCCTCACGGTACTCGTCCACTATCGGTCACCAGGACGTATTCAGGCTTGACAGGTGGTCCTGCCGGATTCACACGGAATTCCTCGAGCTCCGCGCTACTCGGGGCCACGCCCACCACGATGCCATGCGCCTTCGCCTACAGGACTCTCACCCGCTCCGGCGCCGCTTCCCAACGGCTTCGGCTGACACACACCACCACGGACCGGATCGGCAGACCCGGAACAGACATACCCCACAACCCCGCACACGCAACGACTGCCGCCTATCCCACGCGCACGGTTTAGCCATCATCCCCGTTCGCTCACCACTACTGAGGGAATCACTGTTGTCTTCTCTTCCTGCGGGTACTGAGATGTTTCACTTCCCCGCGTCACCACCGACCGCCCTATACATTCAGACGGCGGCAACCCGACACAACTCGGGCTGGGTTCCCCCATTCGGACACCCACGGATCAACGCCCGGTTGACGGCTCCCCGTGGACTATCGCGGCCTCCCACGTCCTTCATCGGCGCCTGGTGCCAAGGCATCCACCGTATGCCACTCTTGCTTGGCCACCGCAGATACAAGATGCTCGCGCACACTATCCACAAATCAAACCGCACACCACGAGCCCGACCACAACCCCACAGGGGTCTTCGTCGGGGTGGCACCGGGACGACGACCCACAGGCCGCCCCCTCAGACACCCAACAGCGCGTGCATCCTCCGCAACCACTCCCGGCACCGGCGCACCGGCCACCCGGCGCCCCCTACAAGGGCGCCCGAGCACCGCGCACACCCGGAACCGGGTCCACTTCCGAGCCGGCCGGCCCACGACGAAAAACAACGGGCCGACAGCAACGACTCCTTAGAAAGGAGGTGATCCAGCCGCACCTTCCGGTACGGCTACCTTGTTACGACTTCGTCCCAATCGCCAGCCCCACCTTCACGCACTCCCTCCCCGCAGGGTTAGGCCGCACGTTTCGGGTGTTGCCGACTTTCATGACGTGACGGGCGGTGTGTACAAGGCCCGGGAACGTATTCACCGCGGCGTTGCTGATCCGCGATTACTAGCGACTCCACCTTCATGGGGTCGAGTTGCAGACCCCAATCCGAACTGAGACCGGCTTTTAGGGATTCGCTCCGCCTCACGGCATCGCACGCCCACTGTACCGGCCATTGTAGCATGTTTGCAGCCCAAGACATAAGGGGCATGATGACTTGACGTCATCCCCACCTTCCTCCGAGTTGACCCCGGCAGTCTCCCATGAGTCCCCACCATCACGTGCTGGCAACATGGAACAAGGGTTGCGCTCGTTGCGGGACTTAACCCAACATCTCACGACACGAGCTGACGACAGCCATGCACCACCTGTGCCGGAACGCCCGAAGGCACCCCCCGTCTCCGGAGGATTTCCCGGCATGTCAAACCTTGGTAAGGTTCTTCGCGTTGCGTCGAATTAAGCAACATGCTCCGCCGCTTGTGCGGGCCCCCGTCAATTCCTTTGAGTTTTAGCCTTGCGGCCGTACTCCCCAGGCGGGGCGCTTAATGCGTTAGCTACGGCACGGAAACCGTGGAAAGTCCCCACACCTAGCGCCCAACGTTTACAGCGTGGACTACCAGGGTATCTAATCCTGTTCGCTCCCCACGCTTTCGCTCCTCAGCGTCAGGTAAGGCCCAGAGACCCGCCTTCGCCACCGGTGTTCCTCCTGATATCTGCGCATTTCACCGCTACACCAGGAATTCCAGTCTCCCCTGCCTACCTCTAGCATGCCCGTATCCACTGCCAAACCGGAGTTAAGCCCCGGACTTACACAGCAGACGCGACACGCCGCCTACGAGCTCTTTACGCCCAATAATTCCGGACAACGCTCGGACCCTACGTATTACCGCGGCTGCTGGCACGTAGTTGGCCGGTCCTTATTCCCCACCTACCGTCAACCCGCACAGAAGCACGGGCCTGCGTCGGTGGTAAAAGAGGTTTACAACCCGAAGGCCGTCATCCCCCACGCGGCGTCGCTGCGTCAGGCTTCCGCCCATTGCGCAATATTCCCCACTGCTGCCTCCCGTAGGAGTCTGGGCCGTGTCTCAGTCCCAGTGTGGCCGGTCGCCCTCTCAGGCCGGCTACCCGTAATCGCCTTGGTAGGCCTTCACCCCACCAACAAGCTGATAGGCCGCGAGCCCCTCCCTGATCGGAGAAAAACCTTTCCACGCCCCGCCATGCGACGGAACGTCCTATCCGGTATTAGACCGGGTTTCCCCGGCTTATCCCGGAGTCAGGGGCAGGTTGCTCACGTGTTACTCACCCGTTCGCCGCTCGTGTACCCCGAAGGGCCTTACCGCTCGACTTGCATGTGTTAAGCACGCCGCCAGCGTTCGTCCTGAGCCAGGATCAAACTCTCCATTAAAGGTCTGAACCCCGACACGACCCGGTAAAAACCCCGCGCAGCACGCGGAGCCAACCCGGGCCCATCAAAGGAACCCCGGAACCGAACCGCCCGAAGGCGCCGGTTCCACGGGGCCAAAACAAACTTGGCACAAAGAAAAACACGCGCTGTTGAGTTCTCAAGGAACGACCGCTCATCCGGTACAAGCCCCGACCCGCCGTCCGGCGGATCCGCCCGAGCTCTTCCCAAGAGACGGAATCTCCCGGCGGGAATCCGCAGAACACCGTTCCGCGCTTCCCGCTTTGTTTCTACGAATTTACCAGTTCACCCGAAAAGAACCAAATCGGCTGCTGTTCGGTGCCGGCGCATCCATTCCCGATCCGTCGGTTCCGACTGATCGGTCTTTTCGAGACTACCAGGCACACAGACGATGCGTGCCAAGATTCCTCGGGTTCCGAATTGCGGTCCGGACCGTTCGCCGTGAGGCTTCCTGCCGTCCCGCATCGGCCTGTCAACGATAGGTTCCGCGCACCGAGACGTCAAATCGCCGGTTCGGGCCGGTGTCCGGTTCCGCCGTCCCGTATCGGGGCGGGACGTCGCACGCGTTCCGACGCCGGTCCTGCTCGCACAGCCCGCTCTCGTCGCTGCGCGGCCGGTCATGTCCTGCTGTTGCGCTCAGAGTTCTCCCCCCGATCCGCACGCGGTAAACACACTCGCCGCGTCCGATGTTCCCGGAACCGGTGAACGACCGCGGTCCGAACGGGGCCGGGTACCGGTACCCGGCCCCGTTCGGACTCACGCCTCGCCGAGGACGACACCGCCGACGCTGCGCTTGCCCCTCCGCAGCACGAGGTAGCGCCCGTGCAGCAGGTCCCGGGCTCCCACGCGGGCGTCGACGTCGGTGACTTTGACGTTGTTCACGTACGCGCCGCCCTCCTGGACCGTGCGCCGGGCGGCCGACTTGCTCGGCACCAGGCCGGTGTCCGCGAGAAGGTCGACCACCGGCGGCAGCTCCTCCGCCGGGCCGGCCGGCGCCGTATTGGGCACCTCGGCGATAGCCGCCCCCAGCGTGCGGGCGTCGAGAGCCGCCAGATCGCCCTGGCCGAAGAGCGCGCGGCTCGCCTCGACGACCTTGCCGCACTCCTCTCCGCCGTGCACCAGAGTGGTCAGTTCCTCGGCCAGCGCGCGCTGCGCGGCGCGAGCCGCCGGCCGCTCCTCGGTCTGGCGCTCCAGATCCTCGATCTCCTCGCGGGAGCGCAGACTGAACACCCGCAGGTAGCGGCCCACGTCCCGGTCGTCGGCGTTGAACCAGAACTGGTAGAAGGCGTACGGGCTGGTCAGCTCGCTGTCCAGCCACACCGCGCCCGACTCGGTCTTGCCGAACTTGCTGCCGTCGGCCTTGGTGAGCAGGTTGGTCGTCAGCGCGTGCGCCGGCCCGTGCGGCTCGTTGCCGTCCATCCGGCGGATCAGATCCAGGCCCGCCGTGATGTTGCCCCACTGGTCGCTTCCGCCGATCTGCAGCGTGCAGCCGTGGCGGCGGTAGAGCTCGACGTAGTCGTAGGACTGCAGCAGCACGTAGCTGAACTCGGTGAAGCTCATCCCTTCACCGTCGAGGCGGGTGCGGACGGTCTCGCGGGCGAGCATCTGGTTGACACTGAAGTGCTTGCCGACGTCGCGGAGCAGGTCCACGGCACTCATGGCGCGCAGCCACGCTCCGTTGTCGACCAGCAGGGCGTCGGTGGCCTCGGCGGCACCGTCCTGCGGGGTGAAGCGCAGGAACGCCGAAAGCTGGCCGCCGAGGTTGCCCACCCACTCCCCGACGGTCTCCACGGAGTTGAGCGCGCGCTCCGCGCTCGCCTTGGGGTCGCCGATCAGTCCCGTCCCCCCGCCGACGAGTGCGACGGGCCGGTGCCCGGCCCGCTGGAACCGGGCGAGGGTGAGGACCTGCAGGAGGTGGCCGACGTGCAGGCTGCCCGCTGTGGGATCGAAGCCGCAATAGACGGTGACCGGGCCGTCGGCGAGCGCCTTGCGGAGGTCGCCGGGGTCGGTGGTCTGCGCGAGGAGTCCGCGCCATTCGAGGTCGTCGATGATGTCGGTCACGGTCGTCTTTCCGTCGGAGGGGCCGGCCGCGCCGGACCTGGCGCGGGGCCGCCGTGGTTGTGCGGTCGAACGCCGTCCACCGTATCCGCTGCGGCGGCGCGGCGCCCGCGGATATCCGCCCGGGCGGGCGTAGGGCGCGGGGGCGGATCGGCCGTCGCCGGAGCGGTGGTTTCGGATCCCGGTCATCGGAAGTAAGGGATTGTTTGTACAGCACGTGTTTCGCGGGACACCCGCAGTGCGAAAGCCTCGAAGAGTCCGGAAGTCTCCCCGCTCGCTTTTGGAGATCCGATGACCTCCCCCGTGCGTCCGTCCGCCTCCGCGATCGCGGCCGCCCTGTCCGCACTCGTCCTGCTCGCAGGCGCCGCCGTACCCGCGCACGCCGCACCGCCGCCCCCGCCGAGCCTGTCCGAATCCCGTTCCCAGTTGGCGCAGCTGCCGACCGAGCCGGAAGGCTCCTCGTCGGGCTACGACCGCGACCTGTTCCCGCACTGGTCGCCGGCCGAGGGCACCTGCAACGCCCGTGAAACGGTGCTGCTCCGCGACGGTTCCGGCGTCGAAGTCGGCGCCGACTGCTACCCCGTATCCGGCACCTGGACCAGCCCCTACGACGGATCCACCACCTCCGACCCGTCCGAGGCCAGCGTCGACCACATGGTGGCGCTGTCCGAGGCCTGGAAGTCCGGCGCCGACACCTGGTCCACCGCGCGCCGCGAGGCCTTCGCCAACGATCTGGACACGCCGCAGCTGTGGGCCGTCAGCGTCTCCAGCAACAGCTCCAAAGGCGACAGCGACCCCGCCGACTGGATGCCCGAGCGCACCGCCGTGCACTGCGACTACGCCAAGAGCTGGATTCGGGTGAAGCACGAATGGGGCCTCAGCGCCGACTCCGCCGAGACGGCGGCACTGGAGGACGTGCTGGACTCCGCCTGCTGACCGGACCGGCGGCCTGACCGGGCCCCGCCGACCGGCGGCGGTGCGCACGCGGACGTGTGCGCACCGCCGTTCAGGCGCCGGAACCCGCGTCAGGAGAAGAGCACGTGCTCGCCCAGGTGCTCGGCGATCGCCAGCGACGCGGTCGCCGCCGGCGACGGTGCGTTGCGCACGCAGGAGATGCGGGAGTAGGTGTCCACCGCGAAGTCGTCGAGGAGCGCACCGCTGGGGCTGAGGGCCTGGGCGCGCACGCCGGCGGGCGCGGGCCGCAGGTCCGCACCGGTGATCGCGGGCACCAGCCGGCGGGCGTGGCGGGCGAAGACGGCGGCGGAGGCCGAGACCGCCGCCTCCCGCACGCCCCGGCTCCAGTGCCGGCGGGCCAGCCGCCAGAACCCCGCAGCGGACAGCGTGTCCGCGAGCTCGGACGCGCGGACGTCGCGCGCCCGGTAGCCCTCCCGGGCCGCCGCCGGGATCGCGTTGGGGCCGGCCGACACCTCGCCGTGGACGTGCCGTGTCAGGTGCACACCCAGGAAGGGGTGACGGGGGTCGGGCACCGGATAGATCAAGCCGCGCACCAGGTAGCGGCTTCCGGGCGCCAGCTCGTGGTAGTTGCCGCGGAAGGGCACGATGCGGGGGTCGGCCGGTGCGCCCGCCATGCGCGCGAGCAGGTCGCTGTGCAAGCCGCCGCATACGACGACCCGGTCGAAGGAGCGGCGGACCCGCTCGCCGCGCGGGTCGCCGGTGAGCACCTCGGCGTCGTCGGCGCCCTGGCGCAGCGCGATCACCGGGGCGCCCAGCACGATTCGGCCGCCGCTGCGGCGCACGTCGTCGGCCAGCGCCTCGGCGACCGCGACGAAGTCGGTGATCGCAGTGGAGGGCGAGTGCACACCCCCGACGCCGCGCACATGCGGCTCGATCTCGCGCAGCCCCCCGGGGCCCAGCCGCCGGACGCCGGGAACCCCGTTGGCCTCGGCGCGGCGCTCGATATCGTCCAGCCGGGCGGCGTCTTCGCTGCCGGTGGCGACCAGCACCTTGCCGACCTGTTCGAAGGGCAGCCCGTGTTCGGCGCAGTACTCGCGCAGCAGCGCGGTTCCGCGCCGGCACAGCGTCGCTTTGAGCGAGCCCGGCCGGTAGTACAGGCCCGCGTGCACGACCCCGCTGTTGTGCCCGGTCTGGTGCCGGGCGACCGCGTCCTCCTTCTCCAGGACCGTGACGCGTGCGCCGGGGCGGTTCCGCGTGATCCATCGGGCCAGCGCGAGCCCGACGATCCCACCGCCGATGATCCCGATACGTTCCATGCTCACCCGCGAAACGCTAGCAAGGGGGGACGCGCCGCACAGGTCTCGCCCTGCGCCGCGGACCCCGGCCCCGCACCCGGCTCACAGGGCGCGCAGCCCCTCCAGCAGCATGTGCAGCACATCGTCGCCGGGCACCGCCGAAGCGGAGGTGCACAGGGCGAGGTCCCGGCCCTCGATCATGTCGGCGATCAGCAGCTTGGCCACACTCAGCGGCAGACCGACCAGGGCGGCGAGCTCGGCCACCGACTGCGGCTGCGCGGCCAGCCGCAGCAGCGACTCGCGCTCGGGTCGCAGGTGGTCGTGGTCGCCGGGCGGCCGGCGCGCCACCACGCGGGTGAGCAGATCCAGCCCGGAGTTCGCGGGTGCGCCGTCGACGCCGATGGCGAAAGGACGCACGAGCCGGCCCGGGTCGCCCTGGGGTCCTCCTCTATCTGCGGTCATCGCGCTGCTCTCCGTATGCGTCGCCGGTCGCGGCGTGCTGCTCCACCAGGGCGTCCTGGGGCGCCTGAGAAACCGCGGGCGCCCACTCCAGCAGCCGGTCGGGCAGGACGGCGGTGGCGCTCGTACCGCCATAGGGCGACGGGCGGAGCCGCACCGCCACGCCGTGGCGAGCCCCCAGCCGCGCTACGACGAACAGCCCGAGCCGGGGTTCCTCGGGCAGCGCCATGACGTCGAACTCCGGCGACTCGCTCAGCACCCGGGCGGCCTCGGCGTAGCCCTGGTCGGTCAGGCCCAGTCCGCGGTCCTCGACCTCGACGGCGGCACCGCCGCTGATCCGGCCGCAGTTGACGTGGACCGGGCTTCCTGCGGGCGAGAACTGGGTGGCGTTCTCGATCAGTTCGGCGAGCAGGTGCACGACGTCGGCGACGGCGGTGCCGCTGAGCCGGGCGCGGGGCGCGGAGGTCAGCCGGACACGCTCGTAGTCCTCGGTCTCGGTGATGGCCCCGCGCAGCACGTCGGCCAACGGCAGCGGCTCGCGCCACCGCCGGGCGGATCCGGCGCCGCCGAGGATGATCAGGTTGTCGGCGTAGCGGCGGGCCCGGGTCGCCAGATGGTCGAGGGTGAACAGCCGGCGCAGGGCGCGGGGGTCCTCCTCGTCGGCCTCGATCTCGTCGAGGACCCGCAGTTGCCGCTGGACGAGGGCCTGGTTGCGGTAGGCGATGCCCAGAAACACCCGGTTGGCGCCGCGGCGGATCTCGGATTCCTTGACGGCGGCGCCCACGGCCGTGCGCTGGGCGGTGTCGAATGCGTCGGCGACCTGGCCGAGCTCGTCGCCGCCGTAGTCCAACCGGGGCAGCTCGGCGGACACGTCGACGCTGCGTCCCCCGCGGGCGCGGGCGGTGATGGCGGGCAACCGGGTTTCGGCCAGGGACAGGGCGTCATCGCGAAGGCGCCGCAACCGGGTGGTGAGCCTGCGCGAGGAGCGCGTGGCCGCGACGATGGCGGTGACGCCGGCCGCGAGGGTGAGCGCTCCCCCGGCGGCACCGACGGCCAGGCGGCGCACCGCCGCGTTCCAGGCGGTGTCGACGGTGCGGTCGAACTGCGCGTCGACCATCCGGCCCAAGGCGGGTTCCGAGGCCGTCGCCGCACGGTCCCACTCCTGGGCTCCGACGTCGAGATCGGAGTTCCAGGCGGCCGGCTGGTCGCCCATGCCCTCGGCCACCGGGGGGCGGGTGACCACGCCGCGGCTGAGCCGCTCGGCGGAGGCCCACGTCCCGGACGCGGCGAGTTCTGCGTAGCGGTCCCGGGTCCGCCCGTTCATCCCCTCGGAGGCATCGGAGAGTATGTCGCGGTAGGAAGCGGTGAGGTAGGTGAAGTGCGCGGTCTCGTCGTAGTCCATGCCGCCTGCCGCGATCGCCCCCGCCAGCAGCGCGTCGGAGCGGGAGAACTGCTCGTGCGCGGTGGACAGCCGGCGCGCCTGCGCGGCTTCGGTCAGGCTCGCGCCCTGCTCCAGCGGCCGCAGCAGGACACCGGCGGCTTCGGATGTCTCCTCGACGAGCTCGTTGTAGGCGTTCAGTGTGGCTTTGCGGTCGGCGGCGCTCCCGTCGACGGTGGCGCGCAGTCCGGTCAGGCGGTCGCTGCCGGGAGCGAAGGCGCGGGTTCCGGGCAGCGGATCGCCCTGCGGCCCGGGTCCGAACTCGGAGGCGAACCCGTGGGCGCGCTCGGCCGATGCGTCGGTCTGCTCGCGCTGGGTCTTCAGCGCCCGTCGCACCTGCGGATCGTCGGGCGATCCGAGGTGGATCTGGGTGAGGCGGCGTTCGGCCCGCAGATCGTCGGCGAGGCGGCCGAAAGCGTGGATGCCGTCGCGGCCCTGGGTCACGGACAGCAGCAGCGACCCCGCCTGACGGGTCTCGGCGGCGGCCATGACCGCCCACAGCACGAGGAAGCTGATACTGGGGATCAGCACCATGCGGGTGAGCTGTCTGCGTATCGTCGGTCGGTTCTCGTCCATGGTCCCCCCAACCTGGAACCACAGACGCTACCGAACGCACATGCCTCCGTGTTGCCGAATCGTCACATCGGGTAGCTACTCGCAGGGTGCCGCAGGTCGGGACCGCCGTCCCCGGCGGCGCACAGGGATGCGCCGCCGGGGACGGCGGTCCCGGACCTCACTCCTCCTGGCGGTGGCGCGAGCCCACGGGCGCCGGGACGTCGTCGGCGGTCGGCGGCACCTCCGCACCGAGCGTGTTCAGCACTTCGGCGTAGCGCAGCGCGGCGATCTTGGCGAGGGTGCTGCCGGCGCCCAGCGGAGCGCTCGCACGGGCGTCGTAGTGCCGTGCCAGCTCGTCGAGGCGCTCGGCGGGGAACTCCGGGCCGACCGCGCAGGGGGCGATCACCGGGCGCGCACACCCGGCGGCCGAGAGCTGCTGGAACGCGTCGTCCAGGCTCCCCCGGTCCTCGAGGTCGGCCGGGAGCACGGTGATGCCCAGCCGCGCCGCCAGCAGCACGGCGGTCACCCCGGCCGCGCTGATGCCCTCGTCGCCACCGACCGCGCCGACGACGACGCCGTCGGTCATCTGGGTTCCGGGGGCGACCACGCTGATCAGGCGCATCCGGTCGGCGCGCACGAACCCGGCCTCGGCCAGGCGCAAGTGCAGCGTCTCGGCGAGCATGGGATGCGGGCCCAGCGCCTCGGTGACGCGGACGTCGGCGCCGGCCTCCGCGACCGCCGCGTCGACGGCCTCGGACGTGGGGCGGTGGGGCCCGGTGACCAAGGGGACCACGACTCCGCGCAGGGGGTGATCCTCGCGGCTCTCCAGACCGGCGAGAGCCTCGACCAGGTCGGGGCTGCCGGCGCGGCCGTGCCTGAGGGTCACCTCGGGGCGGTAGGCGCGCACGAGGTCGGCCATCTCCGCACCGATGCCGGCGCCGTCGGAACCGTCGTCCGACGAGCCGGTCTCGGCCGGAACGGCGAGGACGAGAGTCGGGGTACCCACCCAACTGTCGAAGGACAGCGGGTTGCGGTGCCGACCGGAGCGGCGCCGCGGAAGATCCCGAGGGGGCAGTCTGTCCGAGTTATGCATGCTGTCAGGGTTCACGCGAAGAATGCTAACGACTAGTGAGTGATGATCTCGCCCGCTCGCCTGGGCTCCGGCGTCGGAAAACGGCACCGGACCTCGGGCTTGGGGGGATCGCGGTCATGATCGTCCGCCTATGTTAGCGGTTGGCCGGACACCGCCGGGCTGCGTCGGTGCATCACGTGCTCGACGAGTGCGAGCAGAACCGATTTGCTCGACTGGCGGTCGCGGGCGTCGGCGAGCAGGATGGGCACCTCCGGACTGACGTCCACGGCTTCGCGGACCTCCTCGATCCCGTAGTCATAGGCGCCCTCGAACCGGTTGACCGCGACGACGAACGGGATCCGCCGGCGCTCGAAGAAGTCCACGGCGGGAAAGCAGGTGTCGAGCCGGCGGGTGTCGGCCAGCACGACCGCCCCCAGGGCGCCCTCGGCGAGCTCGTCCCACATGAACCAGAACCGGCCCTGACCGGGGGTGCCGAACAGGTAAAGGACGACCTGCTGGTTGACGGTGATCCGCCCGAAATCGAGGGCCACGGTGGTGGTCGACTTGTCCTCGACGCCGCCGAGGTCGTCGACGCCCATGCTGGCCTCGGTCATGACCTCCTCGGTGCTCAGCGGAGCGATCTCGCTGACCGAGCCGACCATCGTCGTCTTGCCGACGCCGAAGCCGCCGGCTACGAGGATCTTGACCGCGAGGGGGATATGCCCCTCCGACGCCGGACCGGATGCGGCGCCGGGATGGGGGGCGGCGTTGTCAGAGTCTGCGGATGCCATCGAGTACCGCCTGGAGGACGCTCATGTGGGGTGGGTCCGATGCGGGCATCGGCGCGCGGGCGAGGACGACTCCGTCGGAGATGAGGTCGCCCAGCAGCACCTTCACCACCGCCATCGGAAGGTCGAGTTGAGCCGAGAGCTCGGCGACGGACACGGGCCTTTCGCACAGCCGCAGGATCGCCGCGTGCTCGGGCTCCAGGGCGCCCCAGTCCACTCGTTCCCGAGTGGCCACCACGATGCTGATCATGTCCAGCCCCGCCTCGGCGGGGCGGGTGCGGCCTCCGGTCACGGCGTAGGGGCGCACCAGCGGGCCGGCGGAACCGTGGCGGGGGAACGAGGCGTCGTGGCCGCGGCGCTGCCGACGCTCGCGCAGCAGCTCCTCGGCCGCTTCGCGCGCGCCGGCGCCGCGCGCGGGCGCCCGCGCCGGACCGGAGGCGCCCCCCGGCCCGGGTCCGGCGCCGGGGGGCGGATCGGCGCCCGCGGGGGGTTCGCGCTCCGCGGGCATGTCATGGACACGCGCGGGGCTCTGGTCACCCCTGCGGTGTTCACCTGCGTTTCTCATGCGCCGGAACTCCCCGCCGCCATGGATTCGGGCATCCGCGGAGCGGAGGTCAGGAACTGCCCGACCCGCTTGATGCGCATGTTCATCTCGTAGGCGACGAGCCCGACGTCGGCGGTCTCGTCGGCGAGCACCGCGAGGCAGGCCCCTTCGCCGGCGGCCGTGACGAACAGGTAGGCGTACTCCATCTCGACGACGGTCTGACGCACCGCTCCGCCCCCGAATTGCCGTCCCGTGCCGCGCGCCAGGCTCTGGAACGCCGATGCCACTGCCGACAGGTGCTCGCCGTCTTCCGGGGTGAGCCCGCGCGACCGCCCGATGAGCAGGCCGTCGGCGGACAGCACGATCGCGTGCTCGGCACCCACGACGCGGTCGACGAGGTCGTCGAGTAGCCAGTTCAGATCCCCTGCAGCATGGTTGTTCTGCATCATCTATTCGCTCTCTCCCGTGTGTTGGCCCGACGGCCGCCCTCCGGCGCGATCGCCTGCCGCGCCGACGGGTTCGTGCGGCCGAGGGGCGCGCCCCGTGTCCCGACCCGGGTCGGCGGTGTGATGCTCCCGGACCGGATCGGCCGCCGCACCGGGCTCAGGGTGGTGCGAATCGGTCGCTCCGGCCGGTACCGGCTCCGGATCCCCCTCCGGGCCGGCGGCGTCGTCGGACTCCTCGCGCCCCCGGCGGGTGCCGATCTGGAATGCGCTCATCATCCGCCGGGCGTCCTCGGGTTCGCGCCCGCCGGACGGATCGGCCGTACCCGTGTCGCCGCCCGCGGGGGCGGGATCCTGGCGCAGCTGCGGCGCGAGGTTGGCCTGGCGGCGCCGACGCGGCAGGGACGGGCGCGCGCCGCCGTTCTCGGAGGCGTCGGACGCGGGCCCCTGCCCGCCCCCCGAGGGCTCCGCCGCCGGGGGGTCCGCGGGCGCATCGGCCTTACCGGAAGCGTCGCCGTGGTGGGCGGGAACCCGGTGCGGCAGGGCCGCGCCGTCGTGTCCGCCTGCCGGCGCGGGCGCGGGGGCGGGCGCCGGAGGTTCGGTTCCCCGGCCCCCGTCGGCGCCGCCGACGTCGCCGCGGCGGTCGGCGGAGGTGTCCGCGGCGCCCGTGTCGCCCTCGCCCCGGCTGTGCGCTGCGGCGGGCACCGCGTCGGGCCGTCCGGGGGCCGAGGCCTCGCTCGGCGAGATGAGCCCGGCGGGGATGAGCACGACGGCGCGCGTTCCACCGTAGGGCGACGGGCACAGCCGCACGCTGACGGCGTGTTTGGCCGCCAACCGGGCGACCACGAACAGCCCCAGCCGGGAGTCCTGGTTCAGTGCCATGACGTCGAACTCGGGCGCCCGCTCCAGGGTCGCGTTGGCCTCGTCCAGCGTCGACGGCCCCATCCCCAGGCCGCGGTCCTCGACCTCCACGGCCACGCCCTTGGGTACGACCTCGCTGTGGATGTGCACCACCGTGTGCGGCGGAGAGAACGCTGTGGCGTTCTCGACGAGTTCGGCTACCAGGTGGATGACGTCGGCGACCACCGATCCCGACAGCGAAAGGTCGGGGACGCCGCGCAGCTTGACGCGGGTGTACTCGTCGGTCTCGGAGATGGCGCCGCGCAGGATGTCGACGAGCGGGATGGGGTTGCGCCACCGGCGGCCGGGGCGCCCGCCGCCGAGGATGATGAGGTTCTCGGCGTTGCGGCGCCCGCGTGTGGCCAGGTGGTCGAGGTGGAAGAGGTCCTCAAGCAGGTCGGGGTCGTCCTCTTCGCGCTCCACGCGGTCCAGAAGCTGGAGCTGGCGCTGCACCAGCGACTGGTTGCGGTGGGCGATGGCCAGGAACACCCGATTGACCCCGGCGCGGGTCTCGGCTTCCTTGACGGCGGCGCTGACGGCGGTGCGCTGCGCTGTGTTGAAGGCGTCGGCGACCTGGCCGACCTCGTCGTTTCCGTGGTCGAGACGGCGCAGTTCGGTATCGAGGTCGACGGGCTCGGCGTCGGAGAGCCGCCGCACGATCCGGGGCAGTTCGTCGCGGGCGAGGCTGAGGGTGTCGGCGCGCAGCCGGCTCAGCCGCGCGGTCAGGCGTGCCGCCGACCGCGAGGCCACGCCGTAGGCGACGGTCCCCGCGAACAGGGACAGGACACCGCCGCCGAGCGCGAGGTTGAACATCCAGGTACTGGCGGCGTCGGTCGCGGACATGACCGCGCGGACCTGGGCGTCGGCGAGATCCACCAGGTCGGCGTCGACGTCGTCGGCGGCGGAGCGCCAGTCGCCCAGCCCGTCGGGTGCCTCCCGGTCGCGCGAACCGGCGCCGGTGACCGGGTCGACCTCGATGTCGGGCTCGTAGCCGATGACCGTGTCCGCGAGATCGTTCACCCGCCCCCAGGAGGCGCTGTCGACCATGCCCTTGCGGGCCTGGGCCGTGTCGCCTTCCAGGGAGTGGGACAGGCCCTCCACGCGTCCGCGCATGTCGTTGATCAGGGAAGCGAACTCGGTCTGCTGACCGATCGAGAGGTTTCCCGCCGCCACGGCGCCGCTCAGTAGCGCGTCGCCGCGGGTGAAGGACTCCTGAGCGCGGATGAGACCGACCGCGTCGGCGCCGGCGGACGCGGAGGGTCCGTCGTCGAGGTTGTGGGCGATCGAGTCGTAGAGGCGGATTCCCTGGGCGATCATGCGGTCGTAGGCGCCGAGAGCGGCCCGAGGGCCGCTCTCGCCGGCCGTGACCGCGTTTCGCACGTCGGTGCGCCCGTCGATGCCGGTGAGGTAGCGGTCGGCGATGCGGGCGGTACCGGCGTCGGCGTGGCTGCGCAGCCCGCTCGCCCGCGCGTCGACGTCCTGCAGGACGTCGTCGGTGACGCCGGTCTGGCGGCGCAGCTCCTCGCCGACGTCCTGCGAGGGGGCGGCGGCGTATTCGGTCGCCAACCGGCGCTCGCGCTGGAGTTCGACGACCGAGCGGTAGAGGTGGACGCCGGTGCGGCCGTCGCCGGTGGCGATACGCAGCGAGATCGCCTGCGTGAGCGTGGCCGTGCTCAGCACGGCGAACAGTGCCAGGAACGTGATTCCGGGAATCAGCACGATCCTGTTGAGCTGGGCTCTGATACCGCGATCGGAGCCGCTCTGCTCACTCATCGAGTCCCCCCACGACGCGTACGCGGATGCGGGCACCCGGACGGATTCGCACGGCGGCCGCGGCACGGCCCCGTCGATCGCCGACGCGGCGCTCCTCACGGTCCGCTGTCCCTCGCACCTCCCCCCGGTCTCCCGCCACGGTCTGCGCAGGATCCGATACCCGAGGTACCCACTGTTCCGGGACGCTACAGCAATTCCTCCGACTATGACGGCGGTTTGGACGAAGTCCCAGGTGATCCGCCGCGGAGGCGCGGGAGGAGCGATCGATCGGGGCCGGCGCCGCAGCGCCGCCGGGTTCCGGTTCGGTACCGCCGCCGTCGGCGGCCCGCCCGGCGGATCCGCGCCGTCCGCGGCCGGCTACCCGGCATCGACTCAGGCCGTTCCCGGCGGGCGCCTCGGGCTCCGGACGGTGCTCCGGTGCGGCGGGCTCCGCACCGGAGCACCGGCGGGCTCAGGCCCCGGGTTCGGCGAACGTGCGGTGGTCGGCGATGCCGGCGCGCAGGCGCTCCAGCTGATCGCGCACGCGGGCGGGCGCGGTGCCGCCCTTGGCCGAGCGGGAGTCCAGCGACCCGGCGACGGAGAGGACCTCGCGGACTCCGGGCGTCAGGTGCGCGGAGACGCCCGCGAGGTCGGCGTCGGTGAGCTCGGGCAGGTCGATGCCGCGCTCCTCGCAGGTGCGCACGCAGGCGCCGGCGATCTCGTGGGCCTCGCGGAAGGGAACCCGCTGCCGCACCAGCCATTCGGCGATGTCGGTGGCCAGTGAGAAGCCCTGGGGGGCCAGTTCCGCCATGCGCTCACCGTTGAACTCCAGGGTGGCGACCATGCCGGTGAAGGCCGGAAGCAGCAGGGTGAGCGTGTCGACCGCGTCGAAGACGGGCTCCTTGTCCTCCTGCAGGTCCCGGTTGTAGGCCAGCGGGAGCCCTTTGAGGGTGGAGAGCAGGCCCGACAGGTCCCCGATGAGGCGGCCGGACTTGCCGCGGGCCAGTTCGGCGATGTCGGGGTTCTTCTTCTGCGGCATGATCGACGAGCCGGTGGAGAAGGCGTCGTCGAGGGTGACGAAGGAGAACTCCTTGGTCGCCCACAGGATGATCTCCTCGGCCAGCCGGGACAGGTCGACGCCGGTCATGGCGCTGACGAAACCGAACTCCGCGACGACGTCGCGCGCGGCGGTGCCGTCGATGGAGTTCTCCGCCGCGGCGGCGAAGCCCAGTTCGGCGCCGACGGACTCGGGGTCCAGGCCCAGCGACGATCCCGCGAGCGCCCCCGATCCGTAGGCCGAGACGGCGGCGCGGCCGTCCCAGTCCCGCAGGCGCTCGACGTCGCGCAGCAGCGGCCACGCGTGGGCGAGGAGATGGTGGGCCAGCAGCACCGGTTGGGCGTGCTGCAGGTGGGTGCGGCCGGGCATGGGCACGGCGATGTTGGCCTCGGCCTGGTCGGCCAGCGCGGCCGCGAGGTCCAGCAGTTCTCCGGCGACGGCGCGCGCCTGCTCGCGCAGGTACATCCGCACCATGGTGGCGATCTGGTCGTTGCGGGAGCGGCCGGCGCGCAGCCGCCCGCCGAGCTCCGGTCCGACGCGCTCGATGAAGCCGCGCTCCAGGGCGGTGTGCACGTCCTCGTCGGCGAGCACCGGGGTGAACTCGCCGGAGGCGACGTCGGCCTCCAGCCGGTCCAGTCCGTCCAGCATCGCCGCCAGCTCGCCGTCGGTGAGCAGCTGTGCGCGGTGCAGGACGCGCGCGTGTGCGCGCGACCCGGCGATGTCGTGGCGGGCGAGCCGCCAGTCGAAGTGGGTGCTCAGGGAGAGCCGGGCGAGCGCCTCGGAGGGCCCTCCGGAGAAGCGGCCGCCCCACAGGCGGGTGGCCTCGGTGTCGCTCTCGTTGGCCACGGTCGGGTCCTTTGCGTTCTTCGTGCGGTCGGCGGGTCCCGGCGCCGCGTGCGCGCGGGATCGGGCGGCGGACGCCGGCGCCGGGCCGGCCGCTCCGCCGGCGGCGGGCGGCGCGGCCGGCCCCGCGTCCGGTCGGGCTCAGCCCTGCTGGCGGTCGCGCAGGTTGGCGATCTTGGCGGGCATGCTCCACACGTCGATGAACCCGCGGGCCATCGTCTGGTCGTAGGCGTCGCCGGTGTCGTAGGTGGCCAGGTCGTAGTCGTAGAGCGAGGACTCGCTGCGCCGGCCGGTGACGACGGCGCGACCGCCGTGCAGCACCATGCGGATCTCGCCCGAGACGTGCCGGTTGGCTTCGGCGACGAACCGGTCCAGGGATCCCTTGAGCGGGGAGAACCACAGGCCGTCGTAGACCAGCTCGCCCCAGCGCTGGTCGACGCCGCGCTTGAACCGGGCCAGGTCGCGCTCGACGGTGACGGCCTCCAGCTCCTGGTGGGCGGCGATGAGCGCCATGGCGCCGGGCGCCTCGTAGACCTCGCGGCTCTTGATGCCCACGAGCCGGTCTTCGACCATGTCGATGCGGCCCACGCCCTGGGCGCCGGCGCGGCGGTTCATCTCCTCGATGATCTGCAGCGGGGAGAGCTCCTTGCCGTCGACGGCCGTGGGCACGCCCGCGGTGAAGGTGACGACCAGCTCGTCGGGCTCGCGCTGCTCGGCGGGGTTGTCGGTGTAGGAGTAGACGTCCTCGATGGGCCCGTTCCAGATGTCCTCCAGGAACCCGGTCTCCACGGCGCGGCCGAAGAGGTTCTGGTCGATGGAGTAGGGCGACTTCTTGGAGACGTCGATGGGCAGGCCCTTCTCTTCGGCGAAGGCGATGGCCTTGTCCCGGGTCATGCCGGAGTCGCGCACCGGTGCCACGACTTTCAGCTCGGGGAAGAGCGCGGCCAGGCCGGCTTCGAAGCGCACCTGGTCGTTGCCCTTGCCGGTGCAGCCGTGGCCGACCATCGTGGCGTTGTGGTACCGGGCGGCCTCGGCCAGGTGCTTGACGATCAGCGGCCGCGACAGCGCCGAAACCAGCGGGTAGCGGTCCATGTAGAGGGAGTTGGCCTGGATGGCGGGGATGCAGTACTCGCCGGCGAACTCCTCCTTGGCGTCGGCGACGACGGCTTCGACCGCCCCGCAGTCGATCGCCCGCCGGCGGACCACGTCGAGGTCCTCGCCGCCCTGGCCGCAGTCGATGGCCACGGCGACGACCTCGGCGCCGGTCTCCTCGGCGACCCAGCCGATGGCGACGGAGGTGTCCAGTCCCCCCGAGTATGCGAGTACGACCCGCTCGGTCATGTCCTTCTCCTTGCTTGTTCGAGGTGTGTTCGCTGCGTTCGGCGCCGTGGTCGCCCCCGGCCGGCGCCGTCAGGGGCGCCGGTCGGCCAGCCGCAGCAGCGCTGCCGCCAGTTCTTCGCCGCCCTGGGGGTCGCGGGAGATCACCAGGATGGTGTCGTCGCCGGCGATGGTGCCGAGGATCGCGTGGAAGTCGGTGTGGTCGATGGCCGAGGCCAGGTACTGGGCGGCGCCCGGCGGTGTGCGGACGACGACCATGTTGGCCGAGGCTTCGGCCGAGACCAGGAGGTCTTCGGCCAGGCGGGTCAGGCGTGCGTTGACGGTGTCGCCCAATCCGAGCGTGTCGGCACGGGCCCGCTGCAGCCGCTCGCCGCCCTCTCCGGGGAGGACGTAGATCAGTTCCCCGTCGACGGTGCGCAGCTTCACAGCTCCGAGCTCGTCCAGGTCGCGCGAGAGCGTGGCCTGGGTGACCTGCACGCCGCTTTCGGCCAGCAGCCGCGCCAGGTCCGCCTGGGAGCGGACGTCGCGGCGGGTGAGGACCTCGCTGATGCGGGCGTGGCGGGCCGTTTTCGTCATCGGTGCGGAGCCGGCGCCGTCGACGGTCATCGTCGGTCGCCCCCGGTGCCCGTTTCCGGCTCGGCGGTGCCGGCGATCAGAAACCGCAGGAGCGCTTTCTGGGCGTGGCGGCGGTTCTCCGCCTGGTCCCACACGGCGCTGTTGGGGCCGTCGATCACCGAGGCGGCGATCTCCTCCCCGCGGTGGGCGGGCAGGCAGTGCAGGACGACGGCGTCGTCGGCGGCCGCGGCCAGGGCGCGCTCGTCGACGGCGTAGTCGCGGAAGGGGGCGGCGCGCTGCTCGGCCTCCTCCTCCTGGCCCATGGAGGTCCACACGTCGGTGGCCAGCACGTCGGCTCCGGACGCCGCCGCGGCCGCGTCGTCGGTGACGGTGACGGAGGCGCCGGTGCGGTCGGCGACGGCGGCGGCGCGTGCGAGCACGTCGGCGTCGGGCCGGTACCGCTCGGGGGTCGCGATGCGCACGTGCATGCCGGCGAGGGCGCAGCCCAGCATGTAGGAGTGGGCCATGTTGTTGGCGCCGTCCCCGAAGTAGGCGAGGGTGGCCCCGGCGAGGCGGCCCTTGCGTTCACGCACGGTCTGCAGGTCGGCGAGGACCTGGCAGGGGTGGTACGTGTCGGTGAGGGCGTTGACGACGGGGACGCTGCCGGCGGCGGCCATGGCTTCCAGCCGCTCTTGGCCGAAGGTGCGCCAGACGACGGCGGCGACCTGGCGCTCCAGCACGCGGGCGGTGTCCTCGACGGGTTCGCCGCGCCCGAGCTGGCTGCCGTGGGCGTCGATGACCAGAGGGTGTCCGCCCAGTTCGGACACGCCGACGGCGAAGGACACCCGGGTACGCGTGGAGGGCTTGTCGAACAGCAGCGCGACGGTGCGCGGACCCTCCAGCGGCCGGTGGGCGTAGGGGGCCTTCTTCATGGCGTCGGCGAGGTCGAGGACGGCGGCCTGCTCGGCGGGGGTGAGGTCGTCGTCGCGCAGGAAGTGCCGGATCCGGGGGGCGGCGGGGGTGGTCATCGTGCCTCCTCGAGGATGGCGGGCAGGGCCGCGGTGAACTCCAGGATCTCCTCGCGCGAGACCGTCAGCGGGGGCGCGATCCGGATCGTGTCGGGTGTGAGCGCGTTGACCAGGAAGCCATGGGCGGCCGCGGAGGACTGCACGGCGGCGGACGCGGGCGCGCTCAGCCGCAGACCCCGCCACAGGCCGGCGCCGCGGACGCCGTCCAGCAGCCGATGGTCCACGGCTGCGATCTCGTGCTCCAGCAGGGTGCCCAGTTCGGCGGCCGAGGCCAGCAGGCCGTCGTTCTCGACGGTGTCGAGCACGGCCAGGGCCGCGGCGCAGGCGACGGGGTTGCCGCCGAAGGTGGAACCGTGGTCGCCCTTGGCGAAGGCGGTCGCGTAGCGGCCGAAGCCCACGCAGGCGCCGATGGGCAGTCCGCCGCCCAGCCCTTTGGCGAGGGTGAGCACGTCGGGGGTGACGCCGTGGGCCTGGTGGGCGAACCAGTGCCCGGTGCGCCCGATCCCGCTCTGGATCTCGTCGAGGACGAAGGCGGCGCCGGTGGCGTCGCAGATGCGGCGGACCTCGGCGAGGTAGCCCTCCGGGGCGGGCACCACGCCGGCTTCGCCTTGGACGGGTTCGACGAAGACGGCGGCGCAGGTCTCGTCGACGGCGTCGCGCAGCGCGTCGGCGTCGCCGTGGGGGACGAAGACCACGTCGGTGCCGTAGGGGCCGAAGGGGTCGCGGATGGCGGATTTCCCGGTGACCGACAGCGCGCCGAGGGTGCGGCCGTGGAAGCCGTGCTCGGTGGCCACGATGCGGGTGCGGCCCGCGTCGGCCGCGCGCTTGGCGAGTTTGAGTGCGGCCTCGTTGGCTTCGGCGCCGGAGTTGACGAAGAACACCCGGGCATCGCGGTCGCGGGTGCCGCCGAGGAGGGCGACGAGCCGTTCGGCGAGTTCGACCTCGCGCTCGTGCAGGAACAGGTTGCTGGTGTGGGCGATCGCGGCGGCCTGGTCGGACACGGCGGTCACCAGTGCCGGGTGGCCGTGGCCGAGCGCGGAGACGGCGATTCCGGCGATGAGGTCGAGGTAGGCCTTGCCGTCGGCGTCGTAGACGCGGCAGCCCTCACCGCGGACGAGAGCGACCGGCGGGGTGCCGTAGTTGGGCATCAGCGCCGCGTCGAAGCGGGCTTGCAGGTCGGTGGTGGCGCTCATCGGTCACTCGCCTTCGCCTTCGACGATGTCCACGGGGTCGGTGGGTTCCTCGGCCTCGGCGACGACCATCGTGCCGATGCCTTCGTTGGTGAAGATCTCCAGCAGCATGGAGTGGGGGGTGCGTCCGTCGAGGACGTGGGCCTGGGGCACGCCGCCGCGCACGGCGTGCAGGCACGCCTCCATTTTGGGGACCATGCCCGTGGAGAGTTCGGGGAGCATGGCCTCCAGCTCGCCGGCGGTGAGCCTGCTGATCAGCTCCTCGCAGGCGGGGTAGTCGGCGTAGAGGCCTTCGACGTCGGTGAGGACGACCAGCTTGCCCGCGTCCAGCGACACCGCGAGTGCGGCGGCGGCGGTGTCGGCGTTGACGTTGAAGACGCCTTCGTCGGAGCGGGCGACGCTGGAGACGACGGGGATGCGTCCGTCGTCGAGCAGGGTGCGCACGACGCCGGGCCGGACGTCGGCGACTTCGCCGACCTGCCCGAGGTCGACGGGTGCGCCGTCGACCCAGGCGGACGTGCGCTCGGCGGTGAACAGGTGGGCGTCCTCGCCGGAGATGCCTACGGCGAAGGGCCCGTGGGCGTTGATCAGCCCGACGATGTCGCGGTTGACCCGGCCGACCAGAACCATGCGGACGACGTCCATCGTCTCGGGGGTGGTCACGCGCAGACCTCCGGCGAAGGTGCTGGTCATGCCCAGGCGGTCGAGGTGCGCATCGATCTGGGGCCCGCCGCCGTGCACGACGACGGGGCGCAGGCCGGCGTAGCGCAGGAAGACGATGTTCTCGGCGAAGCGCTCGCGCAGCGCGGGATCGGTCATGGCGTTTCCGCCGTATTTGACCACGACGGTTCTGCCGTGGAACCTGCTCAGCCAGGGCAGGGCTTCGATCAGCGTGGTGGCCTTGTCGAGGGCCTGTTTGCGAGAGTTCATCGGATTCCCGGTGCCGCATCCGCGGCCGGAGCCGGCCGGGCCGCTGCGCACCGTCGTCCCTCCCTTTCCAACGTCGTCGCCCGTGCGGGTCGTCAGGAGCTGTAGGCCGCGTTCTCGTGCACGTAGCCGGTGGTCAGGTCGGTGGTGCGCACGGTCGCGGCCTCGCTCCCGGCCGAGAGGTCGACGGTGACCGTGACGTCGCGGCCGCCGAGGTCGACTTTGGAGCGGTCGTCGCCGATGGCGCCGCCGCGGCAGACCCACACGCCGTTGATGGCGAGGTTGACCGCGTCGGGTTCGAACGCCGCCCGTGTGGTGCCCACCGCCGAGAGGGCACGGCCCCAGTTGGGGTCCTCGCCGAACAGGGCGCATTTGAACAGATCGCTGCGGGCCACGGCGCGGGCGGCTTCGACGGCGTCGTCCTCGCAGGCGGCTCCCACGACTTCCACGGAGATGGACTTGGTGGCGCCTTCGGCGTCGGCGACGAGCTGGCGGGCGAGGTCGTCGCAGACCTCGGTGAGCAGCGCGCCGAACTCCGCCTCGTCGGGTGCGGCTCCCGAGGCGCCGCTGGCCATGAGCACCACGGTGTCGTTGGTGGAGATGCAGCCGTCGGTGTCGACGCGGTCGAAGGTGCGGCGGGTCGCGGCGCGCAGCAGCGCGTCGCACTGGGCTGCGGTGAGGTCGGCGTCGGTGGTGACGACGCAGAGCATGGTGGCCAGCTCGGGGGCGAGCATGCCGGCGCCCTTGGCCATGCCGCCGATGGTGTAGCCGGCGCCGCGCTTGAACGCGATCTTGGCGACGGTGTCGGTGGTGCGGATGGCGTCGGCCGCGGCGGTGCCGCCGTCGCGCCCCGCCGAGCCGACGGCGGTGCCCGCGCCGTCGAGGAGCGTGTCCATGGGCAGCCGCTCGCCGATGATGCCGGTGGAGCAGACGAGGATCTCGCCGGCGGAGTCCTCCAGCGCGTCGGCGACGTGCTCGGCGGTGGCGTGGGCGTCGCGGAACCCGGCCGGGCCGGTGCAGGCGTTGGCGCCGCCCGCGTTGAGTACTGCGGCGCGGACCCGGCCGCCCGAGGCCACCTGCTGCGACCACAGCACCGGTGCGGCCTTGAAGCGGTTGCGGGTGAACACGGCCGCGGCGGCGCGGGAGGGGCCGTCGTTGACGACGACGGCGACGTCGCGGGCGCCGTCGGGTTTGAGGCCGGCGCTGACGCCGGAGGCGCGGAACCCGTTGGGTGCGGTGACGCTCACAATGGGGCCTTTCACGTGAAGAGTCGAAGCGGCCCTAGGGCGCGACGCCGGTGACGGGCAGTCCGCTGTCCTCGGGCAGTCCCAGGGCGATGTTGGCGCTTTGCAGGGCGCCGCCGGCGGTGCCCTTGGTGAGGTTGTCCAACGCGGCCACCGCGACCAGGCGGCCGGCGTCGGGGTCGACGGTGACCTGGACGAGCGCGCTGTTGGCGGCCAGTGTCATGGCGGTGCTGGGCCAGGTGCCCTCGGGCAGCAGGTGCACGAAGGGCTCGTCGGCGTAGCGCTCGCGGTAGGCGGCGGTGATGCGTTCGGCGGTGGCGCCGTCGCGCAGCGGCGCGGTGCAGGTGGCGAGGATCCCGCGGGGCATGGGGGCGAGTACCGGCGTGAAGGACAGTGTCACCGGGGTGCCGGCGGCCTCCGAGAGGTTCTGCACGATCTCGGGGGTGTGCCGGTGGGTGCCGCCGACGCCGTAAGGGCTGACCGCCCCCATGGTCTCGCTGCCCATGAGGTGCGGCTTGGGGGCCTTTCCGGCTCCGGAGGTGCCGGTGACGGAGACGACCACGGCGTCGGGTTCGACCAGCGCCCGGGCCAGTGCGGGCATCAGCGCCAGTGTGGCCGTGGCGACGTGGCAGCCGGGGACCGCGATGCGGCGGGTACCGGCCAGGGCCGCGCGGGCGCCGGGCATCTCGGGCAGGCCGTAGGGCCAGGTGCCGGCGTGGGGGGTGCCGTAGTAGCGCTCCCACGCCCGAGCGTCGGTGAGGCGGAAGTCGGCGCCGCAGTCGACCACGAGGACGTCCCGGCCCAGCTGCTCGGCGATGGCCGCCGACTGCCCGTGCGGCAGTGCGAGGAAGACCGCGTCATGGCCGGCCAGGGTGTCGACGGTGGTCTCGGCCAGGACCCGGTCGGCCAGCGGCATCAGATGCGGCTGGTGCTCACCGAGCCGGCTGCCGGCGCTCCCCCCGGCGGTCAGCGCACCGACCTCCATCTCGGGGTGGTCCAGCAGAAGGCGCAGCAGCTCCCCTCCGGCATAGCCGCTGGCTCCGGCGACGGCCGCCGTGTATCCCATAGTCGCCCCCTGTGGTGCACCCCTCCGCCATCTCTGAACTATCATGCATCAGGTTGCAAGGTTATGCAACTGAGGTCGCTGCCGCCTGAGCGCGGCCGGCGGTTCCGGCGAAGCGAAAGGTGCGGGCCGCCCTGTCGGGCTCCGCTGCGGCCGAGCCCGGCCGGACGGGGCGGCCGTCAGGCGTCGCGGGAGCTGTCGCGCAGCAGGCGGGCGAGCTCGCTCATGCCGCGGACGCCGGCCTCGCCGAGTGGGCCGAGCACGTGCTCACGCAGCAGGACCACGTGCTGGGCGCGTGCCTTCTCGGCGAACGCGCGGCCCTCGGCGGTGAGTTCGGCGTAGACGACGCGGCGGTCCTCCGGACAGGAGGTCCGCACCAAGTAGCCCTGGCGCTCCAGGCGGTCGGCCAGTTTGGTGAATCCTCCGCTGCTGAGACTGACCTCGCGGGCGAGCACGCTCATCGGCAGCCGGTTCTCCGGCGAGCGCTGCAGCCGGATGAGAACCTCGAACCACGGGCCGGACATGTCCCCGCCGCTGGGGTCGACACCGCGCAGCAGCAGCGGCGACGTCTCGTTGTGGGCCTCGACCAGCAGCCCCCAGGCGGTGATGAGTTCGTCGTCGGTGACGGCGCTCGGGCCGTCCGCGCCGGCCCCGCCGTCCGCGTTCGCGCTCACCGGTCCGCCTCCGCTCTCATCGACCTCCACGACACAAATTAGCCTACCGAAGAAATATCTTTCGCGTTAAACGATTGGCCGTTCCCCTGGGGCACCCCGGCAGGAGCGCCACCGCGGAGGCGCCCCTGCCGAACGAGGCGGGCCGGGCCCCAGCCCGGCCCGCCGAGGCGTCACTGGTGGCGCTCGGCGACCGCGTCGAGCGCGGAGCGCAGGGTCGACACCAGATGGTCGATCTGCTCCCAGGTGATGATCAGAGGCGGCGAGATCAGCAGGGAGTGCGGGATCGCCCGCAGAATCACGCCGCGGGCACGGGCCTCGGCGAAGACCTCGGCGGTGGTGATGCCGCGCTCGCCCAGCGCCTCCTCGGTGAGCTGGACCGCCGCCATGACCCCGGTGCCCGACCGGACGTCGGCCACCAGCGGGTGGTCCGCCAGGGAGCGCACCGCCGCGTCGAGCTGGGCTTCGAGCTCGATCGCGACGGTGAACAGGTCCTCGCGCTCGAGGATGTCCATGTTGGCCGACGCGGCGGCACAGCAGGTGGGGTGGCCGGCGTAGGTGGTGCCGTGGTGGAACGGGTTGCCGGGGCGGTTCCAGAACGGCTCGGCGACCTCGCCGCTGGCGATGACTCCGCCCAGGGGCTGGTATCCGCTGGTGGCGCCCTTGGCGAAGACGATCATGTCCGGGCGCACGCCGTAGCGCTCGATTCCGAACCAGTTGCCCATGCGGGCGAAGGCGCAGATGACGCTGTCGACGACGAAGAGCACGCCGTGGCGGCGGCATACCTCGGATACGCCTGCGAAGTACTCGGTGTCGGCGGCCCAGACCCCGCCGGCGCCGATGACGGGCTCGGCGAAGAACGCGGCGACGTTCTCGGGACCGACGCGCAGGATCTCCTCTTCCAGCGCCCGCACCGAGTCGTGGGGCACCACCGAGGCGTCTTCGACCATCGGGCCGAAGCCGGTACGGAAGCGGTCCATGCCGATGAGGCCGGTGCCGATGCCGTGCAGGCCGTGGTAGCCGCCGGCGCGGCTGATCAGGTGCCGCTTGCCGGACCGTCCCTGAGCGGACCAGAAGCGGCGCGCCAGCTTTGCGGCGGTTTCGATGGACTCCCCGCCGCCGCAGGTCAGGATCACCCGCGGGTCGACTACGGGGGCGCGGGAAGCCAGGCGCTCGCTCAGCTCCAACGCGGGGCGGTTGGCGAAGTCGCCGTAGACGGCGAAGGCGTCCAGCGTCGTCAGTTGCCGGTGGACGGCATCGGCGATCTCGCGCCGCCCGTGGCCGACGTTGCAGTACCACAGGCTCGCGGTGCCGTCGAGGAAGCGGTCGCCGTTGTCGTCCCAGAGCCAGGCGCCCTCGGCCTGTTCGACGACGAACTTCGGCCCCTGGGACACCGCGTTCATATCGCTGAAAGTGTGCCAGAAGCGGCTGGGTTCGAGCCGCTCCATCGGTGTGCGCGCGTACGAAACCACTGTTTCGGTCATAGAGCGACCTCCGAGCCGAGCTGTGCGTGCGGACACGCAAACGCCGAAAGAAACAGCTGTTCCGCGAGTGCCCCGGGACCCCGGATCGCGGCAGGTGACTGCAGGTTAAGTTCTGAGACCGACCGTCTTCAAGAGACGAAACTCAGAATAATCCCCGAATTAACCGGAGACATTCATCCTACCTTTGACCTGAGACTGCCTTCAAACTCATGACCTGGGAAAACAAGGGGAAAATCTTCTGAGAAAGGTGCGTCGGCCCCCGCCCTTCGGATGTTTGACAAAGGCGGGGGCCGATACGCAGAGCCAGTGGCGCCGGCGGCTTCCGGAAGCCGCCGGCCTCAGCCGCGCAGCACCGCTCCGGTCCGCTCGGCCGCCGCCGCCACAGCCGCCTCGCGTGCCCCGGCGATCTCCTCGGCCGCCAACGTGCGGTCGGGAGCGCGGAACCGCAGCGTGTAGGCCAGCGAGCGGCGGCCCTCACCCACCTGCTCACCGGTGTAGACGTCGAACAGGCGCACGTCTTCCAGCAGCTCGCCCGCTCCCGTGCGCAGCGCGTCCTCGATCTCGGCGGCCGGGACGCCGTCGGCGGCCACAAGCGCTACGTCCTGCAGCGCCACCGGGTAGCCCGAGACCTCCGGCGCACGCACCGGGCCCCCGGCCGCCTCGACCGTGTCCAGATCGACCTCCATGGCGCAGGTGCGCTCCGGCAGCCCGTAGGCCGCCACTGCACGCGGGTGCAGTTCACCCGCGTGGCCCACGAGCCGCTCCGCGCCGTCGACACGCACGTACAGCGCGGCGCAGCGGCCGGGGTGCCACGGCGCGTACCGGGCCGCCCGCACGATCAGTTCGGCGTTGGCCGATCGGGCCGTGTCCCGGGCGGCCTCGATCGCGTCGGACCAGGTGGCCGGGCTCCCGGGACGCTGCCAGGTAGCGGGTTCGCGGTCGCCCGCCAGCACCGCGCCCACGCGGCGAGGCTGCTCGGGCAGCGCCCGGGCCAGCGACTCCTGCTCCTCGGGCGCGGGGCCCCGGTCGACCGGGAGCATCGGCGCGCGCTCGGGCGCTCCGGGGCGCGGCGCATAGACCAGCCCGATCTCGAAGAGGGCGACGTCGTGGAAACCGCGGCCCACGTTGCGCACCAGGGTCTTGAGCATCCCCGGCAGCAGCGTCGTGCGCAGCAGCGGCTCGTCCTCGCTGAGCGGGTTGGACAGCCGCAGCGCGCTCCGGCGGGCATCCTCGGCCTCGACCTGCAGGCCGTCGAGGTCGCGCTCGCCCATGAACGGATAGCTCAACACCTCGGCGAAGCCGGTGGCGGCCAGGCGCCGACCGACCGAGCGCCGCAGCCGCTGGCTCGGCGTCAGACCCCGCCCCGCCGGCGCGCGCGGCGGGATCGAGGGGATGTCGTCGTAGCCCTCGACGCGGATGACCTCTTCGGCGAGGTCGTTGGGGTCGGTCAGGTCGGGCCGCCATGTCGGCGGGGTGACGCGCAGCTCGGCGCCGCCCGCCTCCGGATCGACGGTGCAGCCGACCCGCTCCAGCACCGCGGCGGTGCGGTCGCGCCCGTAGGCGACGCCCGCGATGCGGTCGGGGAGATCGGCGGCGATCACGATCGGCTGCGGCGCGGAGGCGGCATCGTCGGCGATGCGGGTGAATCCCCCGTCGACCGTCCCGCCGCCCAGTTCGGCCAGCAGCCGCACCGCGCGCGTCGCGGCGGCGATCTGCAGCGCGGAGTCGACGCCGCGCTCGAAGCGCCGCGAGGACTCCGAGGAGAGCTGGTGGCGGCGTGCCGCGCGGGCGATGTGGGTCTCGGCGAAGCGGGCCGCCTCGACCAGCACGTCGGTCGAGGACAGGCCGATCTCGGTGGTCACACCGCCCATGACGCCCGCCAGGTTGATCGGCCCGGAGTCGTCGGCGATGACGATGTCGTCGGGATCCAGGGCGCGCGTGACGTGGTCGAGGGTCTCCAGCTTCTCGCCCGAGCGCGCCAGGCGGACCTCGATCGGCCCGCGCAGCGCGGCGCGGTCCCAGGCGTGCAGCGGCTGCCCCGCTTCCAGCATCACGTAGTTGGTCACGTCCACCGCCAGTGAGACCGAGCGCACCCCCGCGAGCGCCAGGCGGCGCTTCATCCACATCGGCGTGGGCGCCTCGGGATCGAATCCGCTGACGCCGTGCAGGACGTAGCTGGAGCACACGGCGGGGTCGGCGACCGCGGCGGGGTATCCCGCCCCCGGGCTCCCGGCCGGTTCCACCCGGGCCGGGTCGCGCATGTCCGTGCCGTAGGCGGTAGCCGCTTCGCGCGCCACGCCGCGCACCGACAGGGCGTAGCCGCGGTCGGGCGTGACGGCGATGTCGAGCACGTCCTCGCGCAGTCCCAGCAGCGCATAGGCGTCGTCGCCGGGTTCGGCGCTGCCGCCGGGCAGCACGACGATGCCGGTGTGGTCCTCCCACAGGTTCAGTTCCGCGGCGGAGCAGATCATGCCCTCGGAGACCCTGCCGTAGGTCGTGCGGGCGCCGATGGCGAAGCCGCCGGGCAGTTCGGCGCCGGGCAGGGCGACCACGACCAGGTCGCCCTCGCCGAAGTTGCGGGCGCCGCAGACGATGTTCTGCGGCTCGCCGCTGCCGTTGGCCGCTGCGACGTCGACCCGGCAGTAGCGGATGGGCTTTTTGAACTCGGTGAGTTCTTCGACGGACAGCACCCGCCCCACGGTGATCGGGCCGCTGATGTCGGCGCCGACACGGTCGACGGTCTCGACTTCCAGCCCCAGGGCGATGAGCTTCTCGGCCAATTCGCGGCCCGAAACCCCTTCCGGCAGGTCCGTGAACTCGTTGAGCCAGGAAACGGGGACGCGCATCAGTTCTCCATCCCGAACGCCGAGGTGAACCGAATGTCGCCCTCGACCATGTCTCGCATGTCCTCCACTCCGCGGGCGAACATCAGGGTCCGCTCCACGCCCAGGCCGAAGGCCCAACCGCTGTAGCGGCCGGTGTCCACACCCGCCGCCGTCAGCACGCGCGGGTTGACCACGCCGCACCCGCCGACCTCGATCCACCCCTCCGAAGAGCAGGTGCGGCAGGGGTTGGCGGGGTCGCCCACCGACGCGCCCCGGCACACGAAGCACTGCATGTCGACTTCGGCGGAGGGCTCGGTGAAGGGGAAATAGGAGGGCCGGAAGCGGGTGCCGAGTCCGCTGCCGAACATGTTCTCCACGAAGGCGTCGATGACCCCGCGCAGGTGGCCCATGGTGATGCCCTCGTCCACGACCAGGCCTTCGAGCTGGTGGAACACGGGCGTGTGCGTGGCGTCCAGCTCGTCGGTGCGGAAGGTCTTTCCGGGCGCGACGACATAGACCGGCGGCGTGCGCTCCAGCAGGGCGCGCACCTGCACCGGCGACGTGTGCGTGCGCAGCACCAGTCCGGACTCCCCGCCGGAGGGCGACTCGACGAAGAAGGTGTCCTGCATCGTGCGGGCGGGGTGGTCGGGCAGGAAGTTGAGCGCGTCGAAGTTGTACCACTCCGCTTCGACCTCGGGGCCCTCGACCGCCTCGAAGCCCATGCCGATGAAGATGTCGGCCATGCGCTCGGCGACGGTGGTCACCGGGTGGCGCCCGCCCCGGGGCAGCCGGGCGGAGGGCAGGGTGACGTCGACGGCCTCTTCGACGAGGACGCGGGCGTCGCGCTCCTGTTCCAGCTCGGTCTGGCGCTGCTTGAGCGCCTCGCCGACCTCGCGGCGGGCGCCGCCCACCCGTTTGCCGGCGTCGGCCTTGGCCGAGGGCGGAAGCGCGCCGATCTCGCGGTTGGCCAGCGCCAGCGGCGAGCGGTCGCCGGCGTGGGCCAAGCGCGCCTGTTTGAGCTCGTCAAGCGTGGTGGCCGCCGCGATGGCCGCGAGAGCCTCCTGGCGCATCCGGGCGACCTCGTCGGGATGCAGAGGGGTCACTTCGACCGGATCGTACTGGTTGTTGGGTGCAGACATGGATGTTCGCCTCGCCGCCCGCGCCCGCGTGGGCGGGGGCGGCCGTCACGGCCCAGCGCTGTGCGTGGGCTCAAGCCGACAGGGACCTGGGAAGAAACCGCCCGCCGCGGCCGCTCCCGAGTGCGCTCACGCGAACTCGGGGGCGCCGGCGGGCACGGTAAATCGGAACTCGGCGCCGCCGCTGGGGGCACGCCCGACCGTGATCTCGCCGCCGTGGGCCTCGATCAACCCTTTGACGATGAACAGTCCCAAGCCGGTGCCGCCGCGGCGCCGGGTGCGCCAGAACCGCCGGAAGACACGCGGAACGGCGTCGGGCGCGATGCCCTTGCCTTCGTCGCGTACCGACACAACGGCACCGTCCTCGTACGGCTCGATCACAACAGTGACGGTACCAGCGCCGTGCCGTACCCCGTTTTCGAGCAGGTTCGCCATGATCTGGCCGATCTTGTCGGCATCCAGCCAGAGTTCGGGCAGCGGTCCCCGCACCTCCAGGCGGAAGCGGTCGGCGGGTTCTCCCGCGGCCACCCGGCCGGCGATGAGCGTCCGTGCCAGCTCGGAGAGGTCGACCACCTGCTTGCGGATCTCGACCCGGCCGGACTCGATGCGCGAGACGCTCAGCAGCTCGGTGATCAGCCGGGTGACGCGGTCGGCGTCGGCGTTGACCGTTTCGAGCATGAACATCTTCTGCTTGTCGGTGAGCCGCTCCCATTTGCCCAGCAGAGTCGCGGTGAAGCCCTTGACACTGGTCAGCGGCGAGCGCAGCTCGTGGGCGACGGTGGAGACCAGGTCGGCGCGGCTGCGTTCGCCGCGCGCGCGGTGCGAGGCGTCGCGCAGGGTGACGACCAGCTGTGTCAGGTCGCCGGTGGCGGTGTCGCGGATGTAGCGCGCGGCGACCAGGATCTCGCGGCCGTCGGCGAGGAACAGCGGGCGCTCGGGCTGGCGGGTGCGGGTGCGCAGGCCGCCGTAGGGGTCGCTGCACTTCCACCAGTCGCGGCCGTCGGCGTCGTGCAGCGCCAGGACGTCGCGGAAGTCGCGCCCCAGCGCGTCGTCGGGCGCGACGCGGGCGAGCCGCTGGGCCATGCGGTTGAACGTGACGATGCGGCCCTCGCTGTCGGCGACGACGAGGCCGTCGGGAAGGTCCTCGGCCGAAAACACGGGCACCGTGCGTACGTGCTCCGCGTCGCTGTGCTGCCCTGGTTGGTCGCCGCCCACGACCGCCTCCCCACGCCCTGATGTGACTGCCCCGCCGGGGATCATTACCCGCAGTCCTCGCCGGCTACGCTCCGGGGCGTCGGCTCCGACGGCCGTGGAGCGGTCCCGCCGCGCTGCGCCGGCGCCCCGTAGATGAGGGCTTGAGCGTATCGGCAACACCGGGGATACGGGCAACCCGCAGAACGCGGGAGAAGCTGGGCATAGGCCGGAATTACCGGATCCGGGGACGCCTCACCAGGGCCCTTGGTCCGCTCTGGCGGTCCTACCCGCGTTGCGGGTAGCCGCTATGCGCCGACCGCACAACTACGCCTCTGCCGCATAACGCGGGGCGGGGCCCGATGCGGCGGCCGCGCCGCGCTGCTGGCGCGCTGTGGTGTACAGGCATACGGCGGCGGCGGTGGCCAGATTGAGGCTCTCGGCGCCGCCGTAGACGGGCACGGCGACGGCGCCGTCGGTGAGGGAGACGGTCTCCTCCGGCAAGCCCCAGGCTTCGTTGCCGAAGACCCAGCCGACCGGGCCGTCGAGCTCGCCGGTGTCGGCGGCGCCGTGCAGATCGCGCTCGCCGCCGCCGTCGGCCGCGAACACGCGCGCGCCGGCTCCGCGCAGGCGGCCCACCGCTTCGGCGACGGGCACCCCCACGACGACGGGCAGGTGGAACAGGCTCCCCGCCGACGCGCGGACGCATTTGCCGTTGTAGGGGTCGACCGACGCGTCCGTGAAGACGACCGCGTCGGCGCCGGCGGCGTCGGCGGTACGCACGACGGTTCCGGCGTTGCCGGGGTCGCGCACGTGGGAGAGGACCGCCACCAGCCGGGTGGGGCCGATCTCGCCCAGCTCGACGTCGACGAAGTCGCACACGGCCAGCAGCCCCTGGGGGGTGACCGTCTGCGCTATCTCGGTCATCACCTCGAGGGTGACCCGGTGGACGGCGGCGCCGTGCGCGTCGGCGGCGTCGAGGAGGTCGGCGTGGCGCTGGGCGGCCTCGGCGGTGGCGAAGACCTCGTGCACCCGTCCGGGCGCGGCGATCGCCTCGCGTACCGCCTGCGGCCCTTCGGCCAGGAACCGGCGCTCACGCCGGCGGAAGGCGCGCTTGGCGAGCCGACGAGCCCCCTTGATGCGGGGGGACCTGGCACTCGTGAACTCGTGGCTCGCCATCGCGTCGTGCTATCCGTCGGGGGTTCAGGCCGCGGAGGACTGCGGCTGCGCGGGCAGCGCGTTCTTCGCGGTCGCGACGAGCGTACCGAAGGCCTGCTCGTCGTTGACGGCCATCTCGGCGAGCATGCGGCGGTCGACGTCGATGCCGGCGAGCTTGAGGCCCTGCATGAACCGGTTGTAGGTCAGGCCGTTGGCGCGGGCGCCGGCGTTGATGCGCTGGATCCACAGCTTGCGGAACTGGCCCTTGCGGTCCTTGCGGTCGCGGTAGGCGTAGGTGTTCGAGTGGAGCCACTGCTCCTTGGCCTTGCGGTACAGGCGCGAACGCTGACCTTCGTACCCCTTGGCGCTCTCGAGGATTTCCCGGCGCTTCTTCTTGGCGTTGAGAGCCCGCTTCACGCGTGCCACTGTGACTCCCTTGTGGGTTGGCGTCGGCATCCGCCGCGATCCCGATCGGCTCGGGTGCGCGGTGCCCTAAGCCGGAGGGATCCGGCCGGACGGATCGGACGGAACGAAACTCAGCCTCTAGCTGAGCAGCTTCTTCATGTTCTTGGCGTCAGGGCGGGCGAGCTCGACGTCGCTGCTGAGGCGGCGGGTGCGCTTGCTCGCCTTGTGCTCGAGCAGGTGGTTCTTGTTCGCACGGCGGCGCATGACCTTGCCGGAGCCGGTCACACGGAAGCGCTTGCTGGCCCCGCTGTGGGGTTTGTTCTTCGGCATAGTCGCCGTCGTCTCCTACTCAGTCTCAGTTCTCAATCGAATGCCGCCGGTCCCACCGGCGGCACGACTGGTCTGCACACAGCACATCGGCATACTGCGGCGCACCTCCGCCTCCCCGGTGGGGCGAGCGGCGGTACACCGCGCTGCACCAACGTGCCGGGGCGCTGCACGCCCGGCCTGATCCGCCGGCGTCAGGTCCCCTGGCCGGCCTGCTCCTGCTCCTGCTTGGGCTGCTCGCGCCGCGACTTCCCGCCGCCGCCGCGAGCCTCGGCCTTGTTCTCGGACCGGCGCTTGTGCGGCCCGAGGACCATGACCATATTGCGGCCGTCCTGCTTGGGCTGCGACTCGACCGCCCCGAGATCCGAGACGTCCTCGGCCAGCCGGCCCAGCAAACGGCGCCCCAGCTCAGGGCGGGACTGCTCGCGACCGCGGAACATGATCGTCACCTTGACCTTGTCCCCGCCTTTGAGGAACCGCTCGACGTGACCCTTCTTGGTCTCGTAGTCGTGCGGGTCGATCTTCGGACGGAGCTTGATCTCCTTGATGATCGTGTTCGACTGGTTCCTGCGCGACTCGCGCGCCTTGACCGCGGACTCGTACTTGTACTTTCCGTAGTCCATCAGCTTCGCGACCGGCGGGCGTGCCGTGGGCGCGACCTCGACGAGATCGAGTTGCGCCTCTTCGGCGAGACGCAGTGCGTCCTGCACAGGCACGATACCGACCTGCTCGCCGTTGGGACCGACGAGCCGGACCTCGGCTACCCTGATGCGGTCATTGATGCGGGGCTGCTCAGCGCTGATGGGACCCCTCCCTAGCATTGTCGAGAATCTTTGTGGGGGGTCACCCGGCTCTGAACGGAACCGAAAAACGAAAACCCCGCCGGCGGTGTGCAAGCGGGGTGATCCACCGAGACGCGCCGCATCCATCGGGACGGTCCCACCGCCCCTGCGCCGCGCCGCCGCCGAAACCGGCGACGCCGGACAGCGCACCGTGTGCGCCGCCGACCGGAACCCGGACGGGGTTTGCCCCGGCGGGTGGGAGGATCCGCCTCCGCTTACGCGTGTCCGGTGCGCGATGCACCGGATCAGGTCAGGTTCCCATCGTACCAGCAGTTCCGCTGCACTCCGTCATCGTCGTCGGGTGACACCCGCAGTCTGACTCGTCGAACATCGGGCGGAGGGGCACTATTCCCGCTCGCCGCCCGCGCCCGACCGGAGACGCTTCGCGCCGCCCGGCCCCGCACCGCCGTTTCCCGGGGGTCCGGCCAGAGGTCGCCGGATGGAACCCCGGTCAGCGCTCGGCTCCGGCTGCGGTACGGCGGTGCAGCTCCGCGAGACCGGCGGTGCGCATCGCCTCCACCGGTGCGGACTCCGCACCGGTCATCAGCTCGACCTGGCGCGCCGCCTGGTGCAGCAGCATCGGGAAGCCGCCGACGACGGTGCGCCCGGCCGCCTGGGAAGCCGCCGCGAGCGCGGTCGGCCACGGACTGTAGACCACGTCGAACACGGCCGCCCCGCAGCCGGCGACCGCTTCGGCGTAGGCGTCGCCGGCGCCCGCGGGCAGTGTCGAGACCACCACGTCGGTGTCGAGGTGCGCCCCGATCTCGGCCAGCGGCGCGGTGGCGACCCGCATGCCCATCCGCTCACCCGCGGCCACGGCGCCGGCGGCCCGCGCGGGATCGCGTGCCAGAACGGTGACGCCGCCGGGATCCGCGCCCAGGTCGCGGAGCGCCGCCACGGCGGAGGCCGCGGTGGCGCCGCCACCCAGTACCGCGGCGGCGGATACACGCTCGACCCCCGCCTCGTGCAGCGCGGCCGCGATCCCGTGGACGTCGGTGTTGAAGGCCAGCAGCCGCCCGCTGCCGAAGACGAGGGTGTTGGCTCCGCCGACGTCGCGGGCGACGGGTTCGGCCTCGTCGGCCAGCCGCAGCGCCTCGTGTTTGAGCGGCATCGTCACGCTGAGCCCCGCCCAACCGTCGCCGCAGCCCTTCACGAAACCGTCCAACCCGTCCTCGGCGCATTCGAAGCACCCGTAGAACCACTCCCCCGCCAGGCCGAGCGCCGCGTAGGCGGCCGTGTGCAGCACCGGGGAAAGCGAATGGCCCACCGGGGAACCCAGGACCGCCGCCCGCATCACGCATCGCTCCGATTCCGCTCGAACTCCTGCTTGAGCTGCGCGAACTCGTCGTAGGTCTCGGCGAACTCCGTCACCCCGTTCTCGGGGTCGGTGGCCACGAAGTACAGCCAGTCGCCTTCGGCCGGTTCCAGCGCGGCCTCGATGGCGTCACGGCCCGGGCTGACGATGGGCCCGGCCGGCAGGCCCGTGCGGCCGTAGGTGGCGTACTCGCTGCCGCTGTTCTCGCACTTCTCGACCTGGTCGCTGGTCAGCGCGATCCCGTACTCGTCCAGTACGTAGAAGCAGGTGCTGTCCATGCCCAGCTGCATTCCGTCCTGCAGCCGGTTGTAGACGACGCGGGCGACCTTGGGCATGTCCTCGGCCGAGCCGGACTCCGCCTGGACCACGGCCGCCACCGACAGCGCCTCGTCGGGCGTCAGGTTGAGCTCGTCGGCCTTCTCCTTCAGCGACACGTCCTCGGCCACCTGGTGGTACCGGTCGACCATGCGCTTGAGCAGCGCGGGCGCGCCGGCGTCGGCCGGCATGTCGTAGGTGTCGGGGAAGAGGTAGCCCTCCGCTCCCTGTTCGGCGTATCCGGGAAGCCCCAACTGCTCGCCGTTCTCCAGCGCCGCGCGCAGCCGCTCCATGGGGATGTCGGTCTCCTCGGAGATCAGGGTGAGGATCTCCGAGGAGCGCAGCCCTTCCTTGAAGGTGATGTGCGCCTTAACGCGGGAGGAGGGGTCCATGAGCGCGGCTACGGCGGCCTCGCCGCTCATCCGCTCGTTCATCCGGTAGGTGCCGGGTTCGAGATTGCCGCCGTCGGCGTCGAGCGCGTTGAGGAACGCCCGCGGGCCGGCGACCACGCCCTCGTCGGCGAGTTCGCTGGCGACGGCGCTGCCGCTGGCGCCCTCGGCGACGGTGATCCGGACACCGCCGCTTCCCTCGCCCTCGTAGTCGGGCGGGAACAGGTAGGTGCGGCCGAGGTAGCCGCCCCCGGCGAGTCCGGCGACCAGCACCACGCACACCAGCACGACCGGGAACGTGCGGCGGCGTGTGCGCTTCTTCGCGGCCCGCGGACGACGGCTTCGCGAGCGGCCCCCGTCCCGGCCGCCGGTGCGCGCGCGCCGACGGCCGGGCTCGCCGACCGGTTCGCGGTCCTCGTCTTCGGCTCCGTCCTGGGCTCCGAAGCCGGAACCGGCGTCGTCGGGCTCCTCGGCCGGGGCGCGCCGGCTCTTCCGCCGGTCGCGGCCCGGCTCGGCCGGAGCCCGGCGGGAGCGGCGCGGCGGGGCGGGCTCGGCCTCCGCCTCGTGCGACGGGGCGGAGGCGGCCCCGGCGGGGCGCCCCCGCGGGTCCTCGGCGGCGTCGCCGCGGCGGCGCCTGCGGCCCCCGCGGGGATCCGCGCCGCTTCCGCTCCCGGTGCCGGTATCTTCGACCGCCGCGAGGCCGCCCGATTCGGGCCCGGCCCCGCGCCCGCCGTCGGCCCCGCCGCGTTCGGGGCCCTGCTCGGGTACGGCGGGGACGGATCCGGTGTCGCCGGAGCGCCTGCGCCCGGCTCCGCGCGCCCCTTCCCCCGGCTCCGCGCCGCGCGAACGCTTGCGCCGCACCGGGACGGCGTCGAAGTCCAGGGCCCGCGGCTGCACGGGCTGGAAACCGCCGTCCTCGTCGCCGGAATCGCCGCGGCTCCAGGCCAAGTGCTCTTCGGCGTCCTGATCGGAGCGGGCCCTGCGGCGACGGGAGCGCGGGCCGGGATCCTCGGGAGACGCCTGCTGCGGCGGCCCGGCGGACGGCCCGGGGCCGTCCGCGTCCGGGGCGCGGTGCCGGCGCCCGCGGGGGCGGGCGGTCCGGGCGTCGCCCCGATCGGCGGGCGCCGGTTCACCACCGGGGCCGGGCACGCCCGGGGCCCCGCCCCGGCGCCCCGGGTCGGTCGGCGGGTCGTCCGAGCCGCCGTCGCGCGCCGCGCGCACCGGGTCGGTGTGCGGGTCGGTGTAGTAGCCGGCGCCGGACGAGGGGCCGCTCCCGCGGTCGTCGTCGACGGGTGCGGAAGCGCGGCGGCGCCCGCGCCGCCCGTTGTCGCCGCCGTCGTAGGGGGCTCGGTCGCTCATGAATCTCCCCCGACGGTCTCACCGGGCGGGCGGCCGCTCTGACGCTCGGCGTCCAGAGCGCTCTGCAGCAGCACGACGGCCGCGGCCTGGTCGACGACCGAGCGCCGCGCCTTACCGCCCGCGACGCCGCGGCGGCCGTAGGAGGCGCCGGAGCGCAACTGGTCCTGAGCGGTCACCGTGGTCATGCGCTCGTCCACCAGCCGGACCGGCACGGGCGCGAGCCTGCGGGACAGCGTCTCGGCGAAGGACCGCGCCCGGCGCGCCGACGGGCCCGCTTCGCCCGAGAGCGAAGCGGGGTAGCCGACGACGACCTCGCGGGCCTCGTGTTCGAGCACGAGCTCGGCGATCCGGTCGAGATCGCCGTCGCCGCGGCGGACGGTCTCCACCGGCGTGGCGAGCATGCCGCCGGGGTCGCACCGCGCGACCCCGATCCTGGTGCTGCCGGGATCCACAGCGATCCGAACTCCGCGCCTCAAGAACCGGACTCCCCCATGCGGGGGCAAGGCAGTACGCGCAGCAGCGCGCCGGGGAGGTGCCTGATCAACTCGGGGTGTCCTTTCTCTGCCCGTGGATGCGGGTCAGGAGGGCTGGGCGACGCGCTGCTCGACGGCCTCCAGGGCGCTGCCGACCGCCGAGGCGTCGGTGCCGCCGCCTTGCGCCATGTCGGGCTTGCCGCCGCCTCCGCCACCGAGGGCGCGGGCCGCCAGGCCGACGAGGTCGCCGGCTTTGAGTCCGCTGTCCTGGGCCTTCTTGTTCACGGCCACGACGACGACGGGACGGTCCTGGGGGACCGCGGTGACGGCGACCACGACCGGGCCGTCGTCGCCGAGCCGCTGGCGCACGTCGGCGGCCAGCCGGCGCAGGTCGTCGGCGGTAGTGCCGTCGGGAGCCTGGTGGGCGGCCATCAGCGCCGACCCGTGCCTGCGGGCGTTGGCGGCCAGTTCGCCGGCGGCCTGCAGCACCTGGTCGGCCCGCAGCTTCTCGATCTCCTTCTCGGCGGTGCGCAACCGGGTGACGAGGGAGTCGACACGCTCGGGAAGCTCCTCGCGCGGGGTCTTCAGCTGCTCGGAGAGCTGGCCGACCAGCAGCGACTCGCGGGAGAGCCGGCGGAAGGCGTCGATGCCCACGGCCGCCTCGACGCGGCGCACGCCCGAGCCCACCGACGACTCGCCCAGCAGTTTGACGACGCCCAGCTGTCCGGTGGCGCCGACGTGCGTGCCGCCGCACAGCTCGCGGGAGTAGTCGCTCATCTCGACGACGCGGACCCGATCGCCGTACTTCTCCCCGAACATCGCCAGCGCGCCCATCGACAATGCCTCGTCCATGGAGGTGGTGAAGTCGCGCACCTGGATGTCGCCGGAGAGCACGGTGTTGACCTCGTCCTCGATCTCGGCGAGCTCCGAGGTGCCCAGCGGCTTGCTCGCGGTGAAGTCGAACCGCAGCCGGCCGGGCTGGTTCTCCGACCCGGCCTGTCCGGCGGAGGGGCCCAGCGCGTTGCGCAGCGCGGAGTGGATGAGGTGGGTGGCCGAGTGCGAACGGGAGACCGAGGCGCGGCGGTCGGAGTCGATGACGGCCTCGATGCGGTCGTCCAGGGCGACGGTGCCCTCGCGCACGGTGCCGCGGTGCACGAACAGTCCGGGCACGGGCTTCTGCACGTCTTCGACGTCGACGGTGCCGCGTCCCGGCGCGGAGACGCTGCCCTTGTCGGCGAGCTGGCCGCCGCTTTCGGCGTAGAAGGGGGTGCGGTCCAGCACCAGCTCGACCCGGTCGCCCGCAGATGCGGCTCCGACCGACTCGCCGCCGACGACCAGGCCCAGCACGCGCGACTCGGTCCCGTGGTCGGTGTAGCCGAGGAAGTCGGTGGCACCGGCGCTCTCCAGCAGCCGGCCGTAGACGCTGACGTCGGCGTTGCCGAGCTTCTTGGCCTTGGCATCGCGCTTGGCGGTCTCGCGCTGCTCGGCCATGAGCGTGCGGAAGGTGTCCTCGTCGACGCCCATCCCCTGCTCGGCGGCCATTTCCAGGGTGAGGTCGATGGGGAAGCCGTAGGTGTCGTGCAGCTGGAAGGCGTCGGCGCCGGAGATCCGGTCGGCCCCACTGCTGCGGGTGCGCTCGGCGGCGCGGCTGAACAGCGCCGTGCCCGAGCGCAGGGTGTCGGAGAAGTTCGTCTCCTCGGTCTCGATGACCTCGTGGATGCGGTCGGCGTCGGTGCGCAGCTCCGGGTAGATGCCCTGCATGGCTTCGATGGCGGTCTCGGTGAGGCCGTGCATGTAGGGGGTGTCGGTCCCGGAGAGCAGGCGCAGGTTGCGGATGGAGCGGCGCAGGATGCGGCGCAGGACGTAGCCGGCTTTCTCGTTGCCGGGCCGGACGCCGTCGGAGACGAGCATGGTGGCGCTGCGCACGTGGTCGGCGACCACCCGCAGCATGACGTCGGAGCGCTCGTCGTCGCCGTAGGCCACGCCGGTGCGCTCGGAGGCGTCGCGCAGGATGCGGCCGAGGGTGTCGGTCTCGTAGATGTTGTCGACGCCCTGCAGCAGGGTCGCCAGGCGCTCCAGGCCCATGCCGGTGTCGATGTTCTTGCGGGGCAGGTCACCGAGGATCGGGAAGTCCTGCTTGGCGCCGCCCTCGCCCCGCTCGTACTGCATGAAGACGAGGTTCCACACTTCGACGTAGCGGTCCTCGTCGGCGGCCGGCCCGCCTTCGGCGCCGTATTCGGGGCCCCGGTCGTAGAAGATCTCCGAGCAGGGGCCGCAGGGGCCGGGCACGCCCATGGACCAGTAGTTCTCCTCGGCGCCGAAGCGCTGGATGCGCTCGGCGGGCACGCCCACCTTGTCGCGCCAGACGGTCGCGGCCTCGTCGTCGTCGAGGTAGACGGTCACCCACAGCCGCTCGGGGTCGACGCCGTAGCCGCCTTCCTCGACCGGGGAGGTCAGCAGCTCCCAGGCCAGCGGGATGGCCTTCTCCTTGAAGTAGTCGCCGAAGGAGAAGTTGCCGAGCATCTGGAAGAACGTCGCGTGCCGCGAGGTCTTGCCGACTTCTTCGATGTCGATGGTGCGGATGCACTTCTGGACGCTGGCGGCGCGGTCGTAGGGGGCCGTGCGCTGGCCCAGGAAGTAGGGTTTGAACGGCACCATGCCGGCCGCGACGAACAGCAGGGTGGGATCGTCGGCGACCAGGTTGGCCGACGGCGCCACGGTGTGTCCGTTCTTCTCGAAGAATGAGAGGAAGCGGCGGGCGATCTCTGCCGTCTCCATCAGCGGCCGTCCTTCGTGTCGGGGGCGTCGATAGCGCCGCGGGGTCGGGTCGCGCGGCCCGGCGTGTCGAGGGGCAGTGCGGGGGGCTCGGCGCCGCCGTCGTAGCGGGCCTGCAGCTCGGCCTCGCGCTGCCGCATCGCGTCGTGGACGTCCTCGTTGAACTCGCGGAGGACGGCGCGGTAATCGGCGACCTGGTCCTCGACGCGGCCGGCGATCCCCGCCGGGCTCCACGCACGGGCCGTGCGGTTGAGCTTGTGAACAACATACCCGCCGAGCGCGGCACCTGCGACAAGATACGCCAGTCGGCGGATCATCGGCGCTCCTTCCTGCGGCGGCTGCGCACGAGGGCCAGAGCGCGGCGCCGGCCCAGCACCTTGCGCACGCCGTAGGACAACGACGCCGCCTTGACCAGCGGCCCCGACACCGTGGAGCGGGTCAGCGCGGTGACGGTCGAGACGTCTTCGGTCGCGGTGGCGACGTTGGCGGTGATCTCCTCGACCCGGTCGAGGGAGGCTCCGGTGCGCTCGACCGTCGCGGCGACGTCGTCGAGCATGGGGCGGGTGCGCTCGCCGAACTCCGCGACGACCTTCGTGGTCTCCGACAGCAGCCTGGTGAGCTTCACCAGGGCCACGCACATGAACGCGACCAGCACCGTCCAGACCACCGCCGCGATGAGCGCTGCTACGTCTCCTGCGGTCAGCATGCGGACTCCGTTGGCGAATCGGGGTGGCGGCATCTCCATCGGCGGCATTCGGGGGCTCGCCCGGCCGTCCACGGCGGAAGCGGCCTCGTCGGCACCACCGGTCGGCTCCGGGCCGACGGAATGCGGAGATCCGAATACGGGAGACCCTATCGCGTCCGGGGCGGATGCGCCCGTGCGCGCCCGGTGTGTGGCGCCGGGCACCCCGAGGGGGCATCCGCCGTTCCGACGTCGACGAAAATCCCGAGATGTCGCAGAATCATGGCATCGAATTCTTCGCCACGCGATCCGCTGGCGCAGTTGGCACAGCCCCCCGTGCAGACAGGATGCCCATGAGCCGCCCCGCCGAGCGCGAGATCTCCGTTCTGGTACCACCGCACCTGGCCCCGCTCGCCCCCGGAGACCCGGGGGCGGTCGGTCCCTACGTGCTCATCGGCCGCCTCGGCGCCGGCGGAACCGGTACCGTCTTCGCCGCGGTCGACCCCGCCGATACGGACGGCGAGCTGGTGGCGGTCAAGGTGGTGCACCCGTGGCCGGTCGAGGACCCGCAGGATCGCGCGCGCCTGCAGGCCCGCCTCGGGGCGCTCGCGGGGGTCGACGGGCGCTGCTACGTGCCGCCGGTGACGTTCGACGCCGAGGCCGAGCACCCGTGGCTGGCCATGCCCTATGTCGCGGGCCTGGCGCTGGACGGGTTCGTGCGCGAGCACGGGCCGCTGGGGCGGGGGCGGCTCATCGCACTCGTGGCGGCACTGGGCGAGGCCCTGTCGGCCCTGCACGGCGACGACGTGGCCTACGGGGACCTCACGCCCGGGAACGTGCTGCTGAGCGGCCGCGGACCGCGCCTGCTGGACTGCGCGCTGCCGGGCGACGGCGAGCTGCTGCGCCGCACCGCGGCCGCGTGGACGGCGCCGGAGCGGCTGGAGGGCGGTGACGCCTCGGCGGCGTCCGACGTCTTCTCATGGGCGGCGATCGCGGTATTCGCCGCCAGCGGACGGCCGCCGGTCGAGGACGAGGGGACTCCCGCCTCCTCGACCCCGTGGCTGGAGGGGCTACCGGCCGAGATGCGCCCGATCGTGCGCCGCGCGCTGTCGGAGGCGCCCCGCGACCGGCCCACGGTGCGCGAGGTCCTGGGCGCCACGATCGCGGCCTGGGAGGCCGTCAGCGGCTCGGACGCCCCGCCGGTGCAGGGAACCGCCGTCACACAGGTACTCACGCGCGAGTGGCGGGGCATCGTGGAGCCGGACCGGCTGCCGCGCCTGGTGCGGCTGGGCGCGAACCGGCGCCGCGGCGCCGGGCGGGCCGCGCTGGTCGCCGGCGGCTCGGTGGTGGCGCTCGCGCTGATCGGCGGCGGGGGCTACGCGGCCTATGCGGCGCTGAACGGCGGCGGTACCGAGCAGGCGGAGAACCCGCCCGCGCCGTCGTCTCCCCCGCCCTCCACCGAGGCGCAGCAGGGCCCGCCGATCGTGCGGTTCGACCCGGCCGACCAGGAGAACCCGGCCGAGGGCCCGTGGACCTACACCCGGGTGGAGCGCCGCCCGTCGGCGCCGGAGACGCCGGCGGCCACGCTCGCGCCCGACGCCTGGAGCGAGCAGTGGCGGCCGGCGGGCGGGGACGCGGTCCGGGAGGCGGTCATCACCGCGGACACCGAGGTGCTGTGCGGCCGGTTCTGCGTACCGGGCCCGGGCTATATCGAGGACGACCGCGGCACCTTCCCCCTGAGCGGCCCGGAGTTCATCGACTACCTCTCCTGGGGCGAGCCGGTGATCGCGGAGCTGGAGTTCGCCGAGGACGGCGGCGACGGGCCGCGTGAGATCTCCCGCATCGTCGAGGTCTACCCGACGCCGGCGGACTAGCGGGACGCGCCGCGGTGCCGCCGCCGGCCGGGCTCCCCCGGGCACCGCCCGGAGGCGCGCTTCCGATGTGGCGACGGGCCTCGCGGGAAGCGGTGCGGCGTGCGCTCGGCGGCGCGGCCGGCGGTGGGCCTCAGCGCTCGGCGGGCGGCTCGTCCCCTCGGCCTCCGCCGGACTCGCCGCGCAGCACGCCCTTGATGCGGTGCAGGACCTCGCCGAAGCGGCGCTCGGCGCCGTGGGCGGTCGGGACGTAGTAGTCGCGGCCCACCAGGGCGTCGGGCGCGTGCTGCTGTGCGGCGACCCCGCCGGGGTAGTCGTGGGCGTAGGCGTAGCCGGCGCCGTGGCCGAGGTCGCGGGCCCCTTGGTAGTGGGCGTCGCGCAGGTGGGCGGGCACCGGGCCGGCGCGGCCCTGGCGAACGTCGGCCATGGCGGCGTCGATCGCCCCGATGACGGCGTTGGACTTGGGCGCCAGGGCGATGTGCACGACGGCTTGGGCGAGGTTGATGCGCGCCTCGGGCAGGCCGATGAGCTCCACCGCCTGGGCTGCGGCGACAGCGGCCTGCAGCGCGGTGGGGTCGGCCATGCCCACGTCCTCGCTGGCGTGCACGACGATGCGGCGGGCGATGAAGCGCGGGTCCTCGCCCGCCTCGATCATGCGGGCCAGGTAGTGCAGCGCGGCGTCGGGGTCGCTGCCGCGCATGCTCTTGATGAAAGCGCTGATGACGTCGTAGTGCTGGTCGCCGGTGCGGTCGTAGCTCACCGCGTGGCGGTCGACGGCGCGCTCGACGTCGGCGACGCCGATCTCGGTGCGCTCACCGGCCACCATGGCGGCGGCCTCCAGGTACGTCAGCGAGCGGCGGGCGTCGCCGCCGGCGAGGCGGATCAGCTGCTCCGCGGCGTCGGAGGCGAGGGTGTAGCGGCCGCCGAGGCCGCGTTCGTCGCCCAGTGCGGCGTCGACGACGCCGCCGACGTCGTCGTCGGTGAGCGCGTTCAGGGTCAGCAGCAGCGACCGCGACAGCAGCGGGTTGATCACGGAGAAGAAGGGGTTCTCGGTGGTGGCGCCGATGAAGCTGACCCAGCGGTTCTCCACGGCGGGCAGCAGCGCGTCCTGCTGGGTTTTGCTGAAGCGGTGGACCTCGTCGACGAACAGCAGGGTGCGGGTTCCGCGCATTCCCATCTGGCGGCGGGCGTCGTCGATGACCGCGCGGACGTCCTTGACCCCGGCGCTGACGGCAGACAGCTCCACGAAACGGCGCCGGGTGACGCGGCTGACCACCGTGGCCAGGGTGGTCTTGCCGGTGCCGGGCGGGCCCCAGAGGAACAGCGACATGGGCGCGTCGTCCTCGACCAGGCGGCGCAGCGGGCTGCCCTCGCCCAGCAGGTGCTGCTGGCCGGCGACTTCGTCGAGGGTGCGCGGGCGCATGCGCACCGCAAGCGGTTCCTGGCCGCGCTGGGCTTCGGCGCCGGCGTCGTCGAACAGTGTTTCGGACACGCTCCCAGCCTAAGCGAGGGAGCCGGGGTGGCGCACGGCGAGCGCGGGGCGGCGGTACTCAGCCGGCGCCGCTCATGCGGACGATGAGCAGGGCGATGTCGTCGCCGCGCCCGGCCGGGGTGAGGCCGATGAGCGAGCCGGCGGCCGCCTCGACGTCGGTCGCCAGTCCCCGCAGGTCCTCGCCGACGGCGCGCAGCCCTTGGTCCATGGGCGTCTGCGCGCTCTCGACGAGGCCGTCGGAACACATCAGCAGGGTGTCGCCGGGGATCAGCCGGCGGGTGGTCACCGGGTACTTGCTGTCGCCGTCGACGCCGACGGGCGGCCCGGTTTCGGGTTCCCACAGGTCGTAGGCGTCGGGGGTGGCGACGATGGCGGGCGGCTGACCGGCCCAGGCTGCCTGCATCTCGCCGCTGTCGAGGTCGAGGACGAGGTAGCCGCAGGTGGCGAAGACGATCTCGCCGGTCTCGGTGAGCAGGCGGTTGGTCTCGGCCAGGACCACGCCGGGGTCGACCTGGTTGCTGGCGTAGGCGCGGAACGCGACGCGGATCTGGCCCATGGCCGCGGCGGCCTCGACCCCGTGTCCCTGGACGTCGCCCACGACCAGGCCGACGCGGCGCCCGGGCAGGCGGATGACGTCGTAGAAGTCGCCGCAGACCCGCCAGCCCGCGCGGGAGGGCAGGTAGCGCACGGCGATGCTCAACTCGGCGAACCGGGAGATCTGGGGCGGCAGCATACGGCGCTGGATGGCGTCGGCGAGCTGCAGTTCCTCCTGCTGGCGGCGCACCCGCTGCAGCGCCTGGCCGGCCAGTCCGGCGAGGGTGAGCATGAGGGCGCGCTCGTCGGGGGTGGCGTGGTGCGACTCGCCCCAGGCGACCTGCCAGACCCCCAGCGCCACCCGGCGGTCGCCGAAGACGGGGATGGTCGCCCAGGACTGGGCGCTGGTGCGGTGCAGGAACTCCGCAACCCCGGGGAAGCGCTCCAGGAGTTCGGCGCGGCTTTCGAAAAAGCGCGGCTGGCGGTCCTGGACGACCGCGCCGACGGGGTGGGCGACGTCGTATGCGGCTTCGTCGCCCGTGCCCATGGGGCCCGGCGACTGCTCCGGCGGGGTCGGCGAGGCGCGCAGGCGCCCCTCCTCGACGAGCACGACCGAGGCGCCGACGCCGCCGAAGATCGGCACGAACTCGTCGGTGAGCAGCCCGGTGACCTCCTCGACGGTGGTCGCGGAGACGAGTTTGGCGGCCAGGTCGGTGACCTGGCGGCCCTGCGCGGCCTCGATGCGGCGGCGGTCGGCCAGCCGGCGGATGAGCTGGACGTGTTCGGTGACGTCGTCGACGATGCCCACGAGCCGGGGGTGGTCGCCGGAGACGTAGCGGGCGCGGGTGTGCAGCGACCGCTCGTCGCCGAGGTCGTCGTACATGCGGAAGCGCTGTTCGTAGTCGCGGCCCTGGTGGGAGGCTTCGATGGCGTCGCGGACGCGGGCGATGTCGTCGCGGTGGACGCGGGCGAGGATGTCGTCGAGCCCGCCGGCGTCGCCCGCCAGCAGCCGGCCCAGCGGCGAGGGTCCGAACAGTTCGTGCAGCCGCCCGGTGCGCAGGTCCAGGGTCCACAGTGCGGTATCGGCGTTCTCGGTACGCAGTTCGCTGATGACGCGGAGGGTCTCCTCCTCGCGCAGCGGTTCGCGGAACACCACGACGACGCCGTCGGGTTCGGCGGCGGAGCGGTCGCCGGGCAGCGCTTGGGCTTCGGCGACGACGCGGTGCTGCCGGCCGGCGTAGGCCGCGGTGACCAGGGCGCGGTGGTGCACCGGTGCGCCGCCGCGGGCGGCCCGGTGCAGTTCCCAGGCCGAGTCCGCGTCGGCGTCCTCGGCCAGTACCACCGGCCAGGGGCGGCCGACCACGTCCTCGGACGAGCGCCCGGTGAACTCGGTGAAGGCGCGGTTGGCCAGCGTGACGCGCGCCGCCCCGTCGGCCACGAGCATGGCGACCGGGGCCGCGCCGAAGGCGGTGCCGGCCCGGTGGCCCTGTTCCTGTTCGCCTTCGGACGCCGCCGAGGCTCCTGCGGAGCCGTCAGTGGAACCGGTTGCACCGTTCACGACTAGATCATCCCTATATCGTCACAGACGTCCATTTCGCGCAATCGCGCGCTCCTCCCGGGGACATCCGATTCGGCTCAGTCTAGCCAGATCACCGCCCGTCCGTGCAGGTGGCCGACGCCTGCCCAGGGACCGCCCCGCGTCCCTTTCATCCTCCCGCACCCCTACACCCCATTCGGCACACAAGAATACGAAAAGCAGCCCGAACAGCGGGGAAAACCGCGAAACACGCGCCCCCGAACCACGGCAATCGGGGAATCGTTACACACGCGTAACCGGTAGCGCATAACTGCGTAAAGTCCGCGTACAGCCTGCGCCACACATCCGCGGCAGCTCGCAGTCCCCCGTACGCGGAAAAAGTCCGGCTTAAAATTCGGTCATGCGTGAACCAGCGATCGCCACGGGCCCGGCCCTCAGGAACGCGCTCATCCTCCGCAACTGGACGTGCCGCCTCTGCTCCTACAGCAATCCCGACAACGAAGACATCTGCTGCCAACGCTGCGGCGCCGCAAAGAAGTGAGGCGGCGCCTGCCGGCTATCCGCCCCGCCGCGTTCGCTGAAACGGGGATCGCGCGGGGCGGCGGCCGTCTACCGCGCGGTTTTCGCCGCTGTGAGCGCTCGACGCCACGAATACCGCGCGCCAGATCGGCGGGGGCGGCGGCCGCACAGGCGGGCCGGTGCGGACGGCCCGTCGCCGTCCGCACCGGCCCGCTGCGTGCTGCGTGGGGCGGGTCCGCGCCTACTTCTCCCCGGCCGTCTCGTCCTCAGGGACGTAGTCGATGCCGGCCTCGGTGCGCTGGCCCGGGGTGATCTCGGTGGGCGCGCCGGTGAGCGGGTCGCCGCCGGAGGCGGTCTTGGGGAACGCGATGACATCGCGGATGGAGTCCGCGGCTGTCAGATGGGCGACGATCCGGTCCCAGCCGAAAGCGATGCCGGCGTGCGGAGGCGGTCCGTATTTGAAGGCCTCCAGCAGGAACCCGAACTTCGACTCAGCGGCCTCCTTGGTGATTCCGATGGTGTCGAAGACACGCTGCTGCATCTCGGCGCGGTGGATACGGACCGATCCGCCGCCGATCTCGCTGCCGTTGCAGACCATGTCGTAGGCGTACGCCAAAGCGTTGGCCGGGTCCTGCTCGAACGAGTCGGCCCATTCCGGCTTGGGTGCGGTGAAGGGGTGGTGCGCAGGGGTCCAGCCGCCGTTGCCGTCCTCCTCGAACATGGGAGCGTCGACCACCCACAGCAACGACCACTGCGAGGTGTCGACGAGGCCCAGACGAGTGCCGATCTCCAAGCGGGCGGCGCCGAGCAGCTCCTGCGATGCGCGCCGGGGCCCGGCGGCGAAGAAGACGGCGTCTCCGGCACGCGCGCCGACGGCCTCGGGCAGCCCCGCGCCCTCGGCCTCGGAGATGTTCTTGGCGACCGGTCCGCTCAGCGTGCCGTCCTCCTGGATCAGCACGTAGGCCAGCCCCTTGGCGCCGCGCGACTTGGCCCAGTCCTGCCAGCCGTCCAGCTCCTTGCGGGTCTGCGAGGCCCCGCCGGGCATGACCACCGCGCCGACGTAGGGCGCCTGGAACACCCGGAACGGGGTGTCGGCGAAGAACCCGGTCAGCTCCGTCAGCTCCTGGCCGAAGCGCAGGTCCGGCTTGTCGGACCCGAAACGGGCCATGGCTTCGAAGAACGGCATGCGCGGCAGCGGGGTCGGGATCTCGTATCCCAGGACCTCCCGCCACAAGCGCGACGCGAGGTCTTCGGCCACGGCGATGACGTCGTCCTGGTCGACGAAGCTCATCTCCAGGTCGATCTGGGTGAATTCGGGCTGCCGGTCGGCTCGGAAATCCTCGTCCCGGAAGCACCGGGCGATCTGGTAGTAGCGCTCCAGCCCTCCGACCATCAGAAGCTGCTTGAACAACTGGGGCGACTGCGGCAGGGCGTACCAGTGGCCGGGCTGGAGCCGCACCGGGACCAGGAAGTCGCGCGCGCCCTCGGGCGTGGACCGGGTGAGGTTGGGCGTCTCCACGTTGAGGAATCCGTGGTCGCGCATCACGTCGTGCACGACGTATCCCGCGTGGGACCGCACCCGCAGCGCGGAGGCCGTTTCCGACCGGCGCATGTCGAGGTAGCGGTAGCGCAGGCGCGTCTCCTCCGCGACGTCCTGGGACCCGTCCAGCGGGAACGGCAGCGGAGCCGATTCGCTGAGGACCTCGATCCGGTCGCCGACGACTTCGACGCCGCCCGTGGGGATCTCGGGGTTCTCGTTGCCCTCGGGCCGCACGCGGACCCTGCCGGTCACCTTGATGCAGTATTCGGCGCGCAGGTCGTGGGCCAGGTCGTCCTCGCGGACGACGACCTGGACGACGCCCGAGGCTTCGCGGAGGTCGAGGAAGACGACGCCGCCGTGGTCGCGGCGGCGCGCGACCCACCCGGCCAGTACGACGGTCGCGTCTGCATGCTCGGCGCGCAGGGCGCCGGCGTCATGCGTGCGGATCAACGGAGTTCTCCTTCAGTGTCTCTCGTACCTACTCATCTTGCCTGACCTGCGCACGTGCGCGGTCCCGTACCGGGGACCGCCGGAACCTGCCGTCGCAGGCGGGTTCGTGGCGCGGTCGGTCCGAGCAGGCGGGTCTGTGGTCGTTCGGGCCGCCGTCGTCCGGCCCTGGTGTGCGGGCGGGGCCCTGACCCTGCGCGCCGCGGCGGGCCACGCTCGCGGCGCGCGTCGGGTTCCGGAGCGGGTCAGCGCCCCGGGATATCCGCGAGGAACGGATTGGCCGCGCGTTCGCCGCCGATGGTGGTCGGGGTCCCGTGGCCGGGGCGGACGTCGGTGCCGTCGGGCCAGTCGCGGCAGACGCGCTCCAGGCTGCGCAGGATCTCACCGTGGTCGCCGCCGGGGAAGTCGGTGCGCCCGATGGCGCCGGCGAACAGCAGGTCGCCGGTGAACAGCACCGGATCGCCCGCCGCACCGCCGGCCAGCCCGTAGCACACCGACCCGGGGGTGTGTCCGGGCACGTGCTCCACCGACAGTTCCAGGCCGGCCAGCTCCAGGGTTTCGCCGCCGGCCAGTTCGCGCACGTCGGTGGGCTCCTCCAGCTCGGCCTGCCCCAGCAGCGCCGACAGTTGGGCGGCCAGTCCGGGGCCCAGCCCTTTGGCGGGGTCGCTCAGCAGCGGCCGGTCGGCGCCGTGCACGTAGACGGCGACGCCGTGGTCGCGGGCCACCTCGGCGGCCGACCACACATGGTCGAAATGGCCGTGGGTCAGCAGCACGGCCGCGGGCACCAGCCCGTGCTCGGCCAGGCGGGCGGAGATCTGCTCGCCGGCGTCCTGGCCGGGGTCGACGATCACGCACTCCGCCGCCCGATCGGCCGCAGCGACCAGGTAGCAGTTCGCGGCGAGCGGCCCGGCGGGGAAAGCGGATATGAACACGGTGAGCGCTGACTTCCTCTCGAACTCTGTCGAACTCTGCGGGCGGCGTGCCGAGCGGGAGCGGATGCGGCCGCCGGCCCCGCCCGTGGTCCGAGCCTACCGAGGCGCGGGCGCGGCGGCGACCGGATTGCGCGCGGTCGCGCCGCGCCCGCCGTTCAGGCGCACATCACCATTCGATCACCGCCGTACTCACGGCTCTTTGCCAAACGCCCCGTCAGTGTCATATTGGTCGCGTCGCACGCGTCCGGTGTGTCCGGACGGCATGCCTCGAAACGGCTTGCGCCGTTGATGTGCGACGACGCTGACAGGAGGCGGACGGTATCCGGTGAGGTGTGCGGATATCGTGCTCAGTCACGGCGGTTCACACCGGCTCTGGCGAAAGCCGCCCGCCGGACCACCCGGACCTGGCCTGCGGGCCGGGCTCATGACTCTGGAGGACACGGTGACCACGGACCCCTGGGGCCGCGTTGACGACGACGGCACGGTCTACGTGCGCACGGGCGAGGGCGAGCGCGTCGTCGGATCGTGGCAGGCGGGCGCGCCCGAGGAGGCCCTCGCGTTCTTCCGCCGCAAATACGACGCCCTGGTTACCGAGGTCGATCTGCTGGAGAAGCGGCTGCGCACCACGGACCTGTCGGCGTCGCAGGCGCTGTCGAGCGTGGAGAAGCTGCGCACCGCGGTGCGCGAAGCCAACGCCGTGGGCGACCTCGATGCGCTTTCGCGGCGTCTGGACGTGCTGACCGAGCAGGCCGAGAAGCGCAGGGTCGAGCAGAAGCAGGCGCAGGAGCAGGCGCGGTCCGAGGCGCGCGAGGTCAAGGAGCGCATCGTCGCCGAGGCCGAGCGCGTCGCAGCCGAAACCACGCACTGGAAGTCCGGTGGCGAGCGGATGCGGCAGCTGATCGACGAGTGGAAGGCGGCGCCGCGTACCGACCGGCCCACCGAACAGGCACTGTGGAAGCGGATGTCGGCGGCGCGCAACTCCTTCTCCAAGCGCCGCAAGGCCTACTTCGCGGGCCTTGACCAGCAGCGCGAGCAGGTACGCCAGGACAAGGAGCGCCTGGTGGCCGAGGCGGAGTCGCTGACCGACTCCACCGATTGGGGCGCCACCGCGGCCCGCTACCGGGATCTGATGCAGCAGTGGAAGGGCAGCGGCCGCGCCGACCGCACCAGCGAGGACAAGCTGTGGTCGCGGTTCAAGGCGGCCCAGGACCGGTTCTTCCAGGCGCGCAACGCGGCCTTCGCCGAGCGCGACGCCGAACTGCGGGGCAACGCCGAGGCCAAGGAACGCCTCCTGGAGGATGCGCGCACCGAGCTGTCGGAGATCACCGGACCGCGGGCGGCGCGCGCCCGGCTCCGCGACTTCCAGGAGGCCTGGGAGGAGGCGGGGCCGCTGCCGCGCGACCAGCGCGACCGGCTGGAGGGCGCCTTCCGCAAGCTCGAGGACGAGGTGCGCCGGGCCGAGGACCGCGAGTGGCAGCGCACCAACCCCGAGGCCCGGGCGCGCGCCGAAGCCACCGCCGACCGGCTGCGCGGCGCGATCTCCCAGTTGGAGGACGACCTCGACGGCGCCAAGCGGCGCGGCGACGACCGCGAGATCCGCGAGGCCGAGGAGGCGCTGGCCGCGCGCCGGTCCTGGCTGGAGGAGGCGCAGCGTGCGCTGGACGAGATGAGCTGATGCGGCGGGCGGCGGTCCTGCGCGGTCTCCGCGGTGCGGCCGCCTCCGGTGTCAGCTCTTGGCGACGGTGAGCACGATCGCGCAGTCCTCCAACGCCTCCAGCGAGTGGCTCTTCTCCGGGACGACCAGCACGTCGTTGGCCCGGCCTTCCCAACTGTCCCCGTCGGCGTCGAGGCGGACGCGGCCGCGCAGGACCAGGACGGTCGCCTCGCCGGGATTGGGGTGTTCCGACAGGGTGCTGCCCCGGGTGAGCGCGATGAGGGTCTGGCGGAGCGTGCGCTCGTGCCCGCCGTAGAACGTTTCGGAACTGCGGCCGGCCGGCGCCGCCGCCGCCGTCTCCAGGTGGTTGCGGGCGAGGGCGTCCAACGACAACTTGTTCATGCCGACATTCTGACCGCTGCGCGGCGGCTCACACGCCGCGAAACGCCGCAGGCCGCCGCGGGCCGGCGGAACACGCGGGGACCGCCGGCCGGGACCGCCCGTGCGGCCCTACCGGGGAGGTCAGTTCTTCATCCGGTAGACGTCGTAGACCCCGTCGACCCCGCGCACGGCTTTGAGGACGTGGCCGAGGTGGGTGGGGTCGGCCATCTCGAAGGTGAACCGGCTCAGCGCGACCCGGTCGCGGCTGGTCTGCACGGTGGCCGAAAGGATGTTGACGTGCTGGTCGGACAGCACCCGAGTGATGTCCGACAGCAGGCGGGAGCGGTCCAGCGCTTCGACCTGCAGCGCCACCAGGAACATGGAGTCCTCGGTGGGCTGCCACTCCACGTCGACCATGCGCTCCTGGTCCAGGGCGCGGGCGTTGACGCAGTCGCTGCGGTGCACCGATACCCCGTTGCCGCGGGTGACGAATCCGACGATGTCGTCGCCGGGAACCGGCGTACAGCACTTGGAAAGCCGCACCCACACGGCGGAGTCGCCCTCGACGACCACGCCGGGGTTGCCGGCCGGCCGCGGCCGGGTCCGGGTCGGCAGGGAGGACTCGGCGATGTCCTCCTCGGCGCTCTCGATCCCGCCGAGCGAGTCGACGAGTTTCTGCACGACGTTCTGCGAGCCGATGCGGCCCTCGCCCACGGCGGCGTACAGGGAGTCGACGTCGCCGTAGCGCAGGTCGCGCGCCAGCGCGATCAGGGCTTCGCCGCTGAACAACCGCTTTATCGGCAGTTCCTGCTTGCGCATGACCCGCGCGATGGCGTCCTTGCCCCGCTCGATGGCCTGCTCGCGGCGCTCCTTGGTGAACCACTGCCGGATCTTGTTGCGCGCGCGGGCGCTCTTGACGAACTGCAGCCAGTCGCGGCTGGGGCCGGCGTCGCCGGCCTTGGAGGTGAGGATCTCCACGGTCTCGCCGTTGTGCAGCTCGCTCTCCAGAGACACGAGCCGGCCGTTGATCCTGGCCCCCACGGTGCGGTGCCCGACCTCGGTGTGGACCGCGTAGGCGAAGTCGATGGGGGTGGCCCCCTGCGGCAGGGCGATGGCGTCGCCCTGCGGGGTGAAGACGAAGACCTCCTGCACCGACAGGTCGAAACGCAGCGACTCCAGGAACTCGCCGGGGTCCTTGGTCTCCTGCTGCCAGTCGATGAGCTGGCGCAGCCAGGCCATGTCGGCGGTGCCCTTGGACGTCCCGGCTTCCTTGGCGGCGGCCCGCTCCTCCTTGTACTTCCAGTGCGCCGCGATCCCGTACTCGGCCCGGCGGTGCATCGCGCGGGTGCGGATCTGCAGCTCGACGGGGTTGCCCGACGGACCGATCACCGTGGTGTGCAGCGACTGGTACATGTTGAACTTGGGCATCGCGATGTAGTCCTTGAACCGTCCGGGGACGGGGTTCCACCGCGCGTGGATGGTGCCCAGGGCCGCGTAGCAGTCGCGGACGCTGTCGACGAGCACCCGCACGGCGACGAGGTCGTAGATCTCGTCGAAGCCGCAGTTGCGGGCGATCATCTTCTGGTAGATCGAGTAGTAGTGCTTGGGCCGCCCGCGCACCGTCGCCTTGATCTTGGCGTCGCGCAGGTCGGCCGAGACCGCTTCGATGACGTCCTGCAGGTAGACGTCGCGGCGCGGGGCCCGCTCGGAGACCAGGCGGGCGATCTCGTCGAACCGCTTGGGATAGAGGGTGGCGAAGGCGAGGTCTTCGAGTTCCCACTTGATGGTGTTCATGCCCAGCCGGTGGGCCAGGGGCGCGAAGATCTCCAGGGTCTCGCGGGCCTTCTTCTCGCGCTTGGCCTCGGGCAGGTAGCGGAGGGTGCGCATGTTGTGCAGCCGGTCGCACAGCTTGATGACCAGCACCTTGATGTCGCGGGACATCGCCACGACCATCTTGCGCACGGTTTCGGCCTCGGTGGCCTCGCCGTACTTGACCTTGTCGAGCTTGGTCACCCCGTCGACGAGCTCGGCGATCTCGTCGCCGAAGTCCTTGCGCAGCTGGTCGAGGGGGTAACTGGTGTCCTCGACGGTGTCGTGCAGCAGCGCCGCGGCGAGCGTGGGTTCCTGCATGCCCAGCTCGGCGAGGATGGTGGCCACCGCCAGCGGGTGGGTGATGTAGGGGTCGCCGCTCTTGCGCTTCTGGTCGCGGTGGTAGTGCGCCGCGACGTCGTAGGCGCGCTCGATGAGCCGGACGTCGACCTTGGGATGGGTCGCCCGGACGGTCTTGATGAGTGGTTCGAGGACCGGGTTCATGGATACCCCCCGCTGTGCACCGAGTCGTGCGAGTCTGCGCCGTACCCGCACGCCGGACGACGGGTTGGAGCCGGCCGGGGAGGCGTTCCGGCCGTCGGCTCCGCTGTCTGGACCGGGTTGTCGGGACGCGGCGCCGGAATCAGCGGGGTCGGCGGCGTGTGCGGCGGGCGGCTCGGGGGTATGCGCGTTCCCGGAGCGGTCGTGCCCGCTCGGGGAGGCTCCGCGCAGTGCGGAGGCCGCCTCGGCCGATGCCGCTTCGCCTGCCATGGACATCCCTCCCGCGGGTTCTCCCGGGGGCCGGGTCCACTCCGCCTCGCTGCGGGAGGGTGACCGCGCCGCGGGGTCGCCGCCGCTCGGCCCGCCGGGTCGACGTCTGCGTCGTGCACGTCAGGTGTCACCTGTAGCAACGCATCACCGCAGCCCTGTTATGCCCGCGATTCTACTGCCGGACGGCAGCGATTTTCGCATGTCAGGGCCTATTCGGCGGGTCCGGGGCGCACGGCCCGGAACCCGGCCGCTAAAGCACGGCCAATGCGTGCGGCTCCACGTCGGTCAGTTTCCGCCGACCCTGGAGGAACCCGAGCTCGACCAGGACGGAGAATCCCACGACCGTACCACCCGCCTTGTCGACCAGCTCCACCGCGGCCCGAGCCGTGCCGCCGGTGGCGAGCACGTCGTCGACGATCAGGACACGGCTTCCCGGGCCCACGGCGTCGGCGTGCATCTCGATGGTCTCCGAGCCGTATTCCAGATCATAGGACGCCCGGTGGGTCTCGCGCGGGAGTTTCCCGGCTTTGCGTACGGGCACGAAGCCGGCGCCCAGTTCCAGCGCGATCGGGGCCCCCAGGATGAAGCCGCGCGCCTCCAGTCCGAGCACGGCGTCGACCGAGCCCCGGGCGTAGCGGCCGGCGATGCCCGCGACCACGGCCCGCAGGGACTCGGGGTCGGCCAGCAGCGGAGTGATGTCCTTGAAGACGACCCCTTCCTTGGGGAAGTCGGGGACGTCGCGCATGCCGGACGTGATCCGGGATTCGAGGTCGGCGGGGGCACTGGAGTCGGCGGGCATGGCGGAGGGGGTCTCCTCGTCTCGGTTGATGGGGGCGGGGGTCGGCGGCGCGCCCGGCGGCCCGGGCCGCAGCGGCGGGGGCGTTGGGGCGCGCCGACCGGGCGCGGACGCACGAAACGGGGCCCGCGGCGGGGCCCGCTTCGTCACCGGCTCCTAGCGGGAGCCGTCGTTCTTGTCGTCGTTGCCCGGGAAGTCGGGGCGGTCTTCGACCGGGGTGTCGTCGCTCACGCCGTCGTTGGGCGTGACGACGTCGCCGACGCCCGCCTTGAGCATCCGGACCCGAGTACCCGGGGAGATCTCCAACTCGACCTCGTTCTCGCGGACCTCCACGACGGTGGCGAAAATGCCCGCCTTGGTCAGCACCTCGACGCCCGGCTGCAGTTGGCTCTGCAGCTTGGTCTCCTGCTGCTTGCGCTTCTGCTGCGGGCGGAGGATCAGCAGCCAGAAGACGAGTGCGATGAGCACGAGCGGCAGGACCATCCCGAGGAGGCCGCCGGTGTCTTGGGTGCCCTCGGCCAAAATTGTCTGGGCCAGCACGGGGTGTCCTTCCATAGATTGTTCCGACCTTAGCGGCCGCGCCGCCACCGCGGTCGCGGATCCGCGTTCCGCGGCACCACGCCGCCGCAGGTCAACGCGTGGGCGGCGCCGCGTGTTCCCCGCGGCTGCGATCCGCGTCCATCGTTGCCGACTCGCAAGGTCCGCGTCCCAGTTTACCTACCGGTCCGCGCAGCGGACCCCCGCCCGCGGATGTTTCCGCCTCACCGGGCCGCGCCTTCGGTTCCGGACGCGTCGACGGCGCGCGGGGCGGCCGCGGTGTCGGCGGCCGCCGCGGCCCCGAACGCGGCGTCGGCCGGCGGCGCGATACCCAGGTGGTTCCAGGCGTCGGGGGTGGCCACCCGCCCGCGCGGGGTGCGGGCGATGAGTCCCGAGCGCACCAGGAACGGTTCGGCGACCACTTCGACGGTCTCGGGCTCCTCCCCCACCGCCACAGCCAGTGTCGACAGCCCGACCGGACCGCCGCGGAACTTCCCGCACAGGGCTTCCAGCACCCCCCGGTCCAACCGGTCCAGCCCGTGGTGGTCGACCTCGAACAGCGTCAGCGCGGCGCAGGCGGTGTCGCGGGTGAGGCGGCCGTCGCCGTGCACTTCGGCGTAGTCGCGCACCCTCCGCAGCAGCCGGTTGGCGATGCGGGGGGTGCCGCGCGAACGCCCGGCGATCTCGGCGGCGGCGTCGCCGTCGACCTCGACGCCCAGCAGGCCGGCCGAGCGGCGCAGGATCCACTCCAGGTCGGCGGCGTCGTAGAAGTCCATGTTGGCCGTGAAGCCGAACCGGTCGCGCAGCGGTGCGGGCAGCAGTCCCGAACGCGTCGTGGCGCCGACCAGGGTGAAGGGGGCGACGTCCAGCGGGATGGCGGTCGCGCCCGGCCCTTTGCCGACCATCACGTCCACGCGGAAGTCCTCCATGGCGACGTAGAGCATCTCTTCGGCGGGGCGCGCCATCCGGTGGATCTCGTCGAGGAACAGCACCTCGCCGTCGTGCAGGGTGGACAGCACCGCGGCGAGGTCGCCGGAGCGCTCGATGGCCGGTCCGGAGCTGATGCGCAGGGGCGCGCCGAGCTCGGCCGCGATGATCATGGCCAGGGTGGTCTTGCCCAGGCCCGGCCCGCCGGAGAGCAGCACGTGGTCGGGGGCCCGGCCGCGCCGCTGAGCGCCGCGCAGCACCAGCGACAGCTGCTGGCGGACACGCTCCTGGCCGACGAAGTCGTCCAGGCTGCGCGGACGCAGCGCTCCTTCCAGCGCACGCTCGTCGGAGTCGGCGTCGGCCGCGACGGCGTCGCGCTCGTAGTCGCTCATCGTGTGTGCTCCTAAGACCGGCTGAGCCTGCGCAAGGCGCTGCGCAGCAGCACGGCCACATCGGGGGAGTCGGCGGCCTCGGGGGCGACGGCCTCGGCCGCGGTTTCGGCGTCCTTGGCCGACCATCCCAGGTTGACCAGCCCCGAGACCACCTGCGGGCGCCACGGCGCCTCGGCCGCGGGAGGCGCGGCACCGTGCTCGGCGACGGCGGGGTCGGCGGCCGGGGGCGGACCGAGCTTGTCGCGCAGTTCCAGGGCGATGCGCTGGGCGCCCTTGGGTCCGACGCCGGGTACGCGGGTGAGGGCGGCGGTGTCTTCGGAGGCGACGGCCGAACGCAGGACGTCGGGCGTGTGCACGGCGAGGATGCCCAGCGCCAGGCGCGGCCCGACCCCGCTCGCCTGCTGGAGCCGTTCGAAGACCTCGCGCTCGTCGTCGTCGGCGAATCCGTAGAGGGTCAGCGACTCCTCGCGGACCACCAGCGAGGTGGGGACGGTGGCCTGCTCGCCCACCCGCAGGCCGGCCAGGGTCGTCGGTGTGCAGTGCACGGTCATGCCGACGCCGCCGACCTCGATCACGGCGGTCCCTCCGGTGCGGGCGGCCACGCGGCCGCTGAGGAACGCGATCACGTCGGCGTCACCTTCCGGGGGTTTCGGGGGTCGGACGGGTGCGGCGCGCCAGCTCCACCTTGCGGGCGAGGTCCTGCTGGGCCTGGGCGATGCGGTCCCGGGCACCGCCGCGCCAGATGTGGCAGATGGCCAGTGCGGCGGCGTCGGCGGCGTCGGCCGGTTTGGGGGCGGCGTCCAGGCCCAGCAGCCGGGCGACCATGGTCTGCACCTGGGCCTTGTCGGCGCGTCCGCTGCCGGTGATGGCGGCTTTGGCTTCGCTGGGCGTATGCAGCGCGACGGGGAGTCCGCGGCGGGCCGCGCACGTGATCGCGATCGCGCTGGCCTGGGCGGTGCCCATGACGGTGCTGACGTTGTGCTGGGCGAAGACCCGCTCGACGGCGACGGCGTCGGGGCGGTACCGGTCCAGCCAGTCCTCGATGCCGTGTTCGATGCCCAGGAGCCGCTCGGGCAGGTCGGCGTCGGCGCCGGTGCGCACGACCCCGGCGCCCGACAGCGCGAGGGACCGCCCGACCGCGCCGTCGACCACTCCCACTCCGCACCGGGTCAGCCCCGGATCGACCCCCATGACTCGCACGCCGCTCCTCCCTCGTCCGCACCGGCCGGGCGGGCGCTGCCTGCCCGTGCGGGCGCTCCGCCGTTCCCGACAGCGGCTCTGCGCGCCGCGGCGCCGTCCTCGAACGCCCGTTCGCAGGCTCCGAGCCTATCGGGAACCGGCGACGCTCCTCTCCCCCGCCCTTCGGCGCGTCCGCCCTCGGCCGCGGCCCGTTGTGTCGGGTGCACCGAAAACGAGCGCGGGGTTTCAACCGTTCTCCAGCACTGTGCCGGTGAGAACCCCGCGCTCGGTGAGGACCGGGGCACCACCCCCGACAAGACCCGGCGGACTCCGCCGACGGGCGCCGCCCGCGGAGCACCCGCCGGCTCACATGCCGCTGCGGGCGCGGAGCGCGGCGAGGTGCTCACTGATGCGGAACAGCACGATCAGCACTTCCAGGACCACACGCGTGAGCAGCACCGACACGGCTCCGCCGACCAGTGCTCCCAGCAGGGCCAGCAGGCCGGCCAGTGCGTTGTGGGATATGAGGTCGAAGGAGCCGACGATCCCGCTGAGGGTGGAGATCGCGATCAGCACCAGGCCGAGGACGAACAGCACCTTGGTGATCCGGGTGGTGACGAAGCTGCGGAACTCGAAGTCGAACAGCGCCGTGACGAAGTTGGGGCCGGCCGCGGGCGGCGGAGCCGCCGGGCCGGGACCGGGCGCGCCGTAGGGCGGCTGGTGCGGCGGCTGCTGCCGGCCCTGCTGGGGGCCGGACGCGCCCGGCTGGCCCGGCTGGCCGGGATAGCCCGCAGGATCGGAGTAGCCGGACGGATCCGGCCCGGGCCGGGAACCGTAGTCGGGACGGCCGGACTCGTCGGGGGTGTCACCGGGGGGATTCATGGGGCCTCGCTCACGCGGCTGGGCGGGACTGCTTCGGCGGTTGGCCACCCTACCGCGCGCGGCCGCGCGCAGCGGGGCGAGCGGGCGGATCCGCGGCACCCGGGCGGCCCGGCGGGCGCGAAACGCCGCACGCCCCGCTCCGGGACCGGAGTGCGGGGCGTGCGGCGTACGGGCGCGGAGGCGCGGGGACTCTAGCCGAGCTTGGCCATGACGTCGTCGGGGATGTCGGCGTTGGTGTAGACGTTCTGCACATCGTCGGAGTCCTCCAGGGCGTCGACCACGCGCATGACCTTCTTCGCGTCGTTCTCGCCTACCCGGACCTCGACGCTGGGCAGGAAGGAGACCTCGGCCGAGTCGTACTCGATGCCCGCTTCCAGCAGTGCCGTGCGCACGTTGACGATCTCGTTGGGTTCGCTGACGACCTCGAAGGACTCGCCGAGGTCGTTGACGTCCTCGCCGCCGGCTTCGACCACCGCGAGGGTGACGTCGTCCTCGGTGGCGCTGTCCTTGGAGACCGTCACGACGCCCTTGCGCGTGAAGAGGTAGGACACCGATCCGGCGTCGCCCATCGAGCCGCCGCTGCGGGTGACCGCCATGCGCACCTCGGAGGTCGCGCGGTTGCGGTTGTCGGTGAGGCACTCGACGAGCAGCGCGACCCCGCCTGCGGCGTATCCCTCGTACCAGACGGTCTGCCAGTCGGCGCCGCCGGCTTCTTCGCCGGAACCGCGCTTGCGGGCGCGCTCGATGTTGTCGAGCGGCACCGAACTCTTCTTCGCCTTCTGGATGGCGTCGTACAGGGTGGGGTTGCCTTCCAGGTCCCCGCCGCCCGTGCGTGCAGCCACCTCGACGTTCTTCACCAGCTTGGCGAAGAGCTTGCCGCGCTTGGCGTCGATCGCGGCCTTCTTGTGCTTGGTGGTGGCCCACTTGGAGTGGCCGCTCATACCTGTCCTTTCACCATGTCGACAAAGAACCGGTGTATCCGCGGGTCACCGGTGAGTTCGGGATGGAAAGAGGTAGCCAGCAGGCCGCCCTGTCGTACCGCGACGATCCTACCGGCCCGCTCACCGTAGGGGGTCTGGCCCAGGACCCGCACCCGATCGCCCACCGACTCGACCCAGGGCGCCCGGATGAAGACCGCTTCGAAGGGGGCGCCGCCGATGCCGTCGATGTCGATGCCCGCCTCGAAGGAGTCGCTTTGGCGGCCGAACGCGTTGCGCCGCACCGTCATGTCGAGGCCGCCGACGGTCTCCTGCTCCGCGGCGCCGTCGAGGATGCGGTCGGCGAGCAGGATCATGCCGGCGCAGGTGCCGTAGGCGGGCATGCCGCCGTCGATGTGCTTGCGCAGCGGCTCCAGGAGCCCGTAGCGCGCGGCGAGCTTGGACATCGTGGTGGACTCCCCGCCGGGCAGGACCACTCCGTCGACCCGGTCGAGGTCTTCGGGGGCGAGGACCGGTTCGGCCGGGACGCCGAGGTCGCCGAGCACGCGCAGGTGCTCGGCGGTGTCGCCCTGCAGGGCGAGAACGCCGACGGTGGGTGTGGCGGTCACAGACTCCCTCTCGCTCGGGTGGCTCGGCCGCGGCCGGCGCGGGCGTCCCGCACCGGCTCCGCGGGCGGTTCTACCAGCCGCGTCCGGCGTAGCGCTCGGACTCCTCCAGGTCGTCCACGTTGATGCCGACCATCGCGTCGCCCAGACCGCGCGAGACCTTGGCGACGACCCCGGGGTCGCGGTAGTGCAGGGTCGCCTGGACGATGGCGTCGGCGCGCTTGGCCGGGTCGCCGGACTTGAAGATGCCCGATCCGACGAAGACGCTCTCGGCGCCGAGCTGGCGCATCAGTGCCGCGTCGGCCGGGCTGGCGACGCCGCCGGCGGAGAACAGCGGCACCGGGAGCCTGCCCAGGCGCGCGACGTCCTTGACGACCTCGTAGGGCGCCTGCATCTCCTTGGCGGCGCCGAAGAGCTCGGCTCCGTCCAGGGTGCCCAGCCGGGCGATCTCGGAGCGGATGGCGCGCATGTGGCGCGTGGCCTCGACGACGTTGCCGGTGCCGGCTTCGCCCTTGGAGCGGATCATGGCCGCGCCCTCGGCGATGCGGCGCAGCGCCTCGCCGATGCTGGTGGCGCCGCAGACGAACGGGACGGTGAAGGCCCACTTGTCGACGTGGTGGGCTTCGTCGGCGGGGGTGAGCACCTCGGACTCGTCGATGAAGTCGACGCCGAGGGACTGCAGGACCTGCGCCTCGACGAAGTGGCCGATGCGGGCCTTGGCCATGACGGGGATGGAGACGGCCTCGATGATGCCGTCGATCATGTCGGGGTCGGACATGCGCGCCACGCCGCCGTGCGAGCGGATGTCGGCGGGCACGCGCTCCAGGGCCATGACCGCTACGGCTCCGGCGTCTTCGGCGATCCGGGCCTGCTCGGCGGTGACCACGTCCATGATCACGCCGTTCTTGAGCTGCTCTGCCATCCCCCGCTTGACGCGGGTGGTGCCGACGGCGCTGTCGGCGGTGTCGGCGGTGTCGGTCACGGTGGCGGACTCCCAAAAGGTCGGGCGGACCGGGGTGCGGGGCCCGGTGCGCGTCGGATGGTCGACCTGGCACGTCAGCGGCGTGCGGCCGGTGCTGTCCCGGGCTCCATGGTAGTTCACCGGTTCGTGCACCGGTTCGTGCACCTGTGCGGGGACGACTCTGCGGGGACAACACATCCGGCCGATCCGCTGTTCCAGCGGGCCCGGGGGCTGCGGGTCCAGCGCTCACGCGGGGACGGGTGCGGGCGGCTCGTCGTCCATCTCGAAGAACTCGGGAACGGGGGCGCGGCCCGCCAGCCGCAGCAGCCGCACCAGCCGGCGGGACCGGGCCTCGCGGATGCCGGCCACGGCGTTGTTGTAGAAGCGCCGGGCCAGCAGCACCCGCTTGGCGGCGGCCCGCACTTCCGCGGCGACGTCGGCGGCGGCACCGTCGGCGGCGGCCGTCTCCTCGGCGAACCCGGGCTCGTCCAGCACCGCGCGCAGAGCCCGCGAGAGGTTGCTCTCCGCCTGTTCGCGCGCCGCGCGGTCGCCGCCGTGGGCGCGGCGCGCATAGGCCGCGGCGTCGCCCAGCAGCACCGCCGAGGCCGGTTCCAGCTCCGGGGAGGCGGCCAGCTCCAGCGCCACGGCGCCGCGCCGCAGCAGCGCGGCGTCCAGCGCGGCGTAGGCGGTCTCGACGCGGGTGTGCAGCCGGTCCAGCCGCCCGGCGCGCCAGGATACGTAGGCCGACAGCAGCACGAGCGCAGCGACGGCCAGAGCCAGGGTGGAGATCCAGTCGGGCATCGGCGGCTATCCGGGGTCGCGGGCGGTCATACGGGCTCCTGGCGGCCGGCGGTCACCGGACCCGCGTTGCGTTCCAGCGGCAGCACGGTCTCGTAGACCCGCACGACGTCGGCGGCGACCGTGCGCCAGTCGTAGGCGTCGACGGCCGCGCGGGCGGCGCGGGAGAGCGTCTCGCGGCGCTCGGGGGCGTCGAGCAGTTCGGCGGCGCCGCGCGCCAGTCCGGCCGGGTCGCCGGTGGCGAACAGGCGTCCGGCCGCGCCTTCGCGCAGCACGCTGGAGAAGGCGGGGATGTCGCTGGCGAGGATCGGGGCTCCCGCCGACATCGCTTCGGCGAGCACGATCCCGAAACTCTCGCCGCCCAGGTTGGGGGCGCAGAACACGTCGACCGAGTGGTAAGCGCGCACCTTGTCGGCCTCGTCGACCCGGCCCAGGCAGACGACCCGGTCGCGCAGCTCGGGCGCGACGCGCTCGCGCACCTCGGCGGTGTCGCCGGGGCCGGCGATCAGCAGTCGCAGACCGGTGCGCTCGCGACCGAGGGTGTCGAAGGCGTCCAGCAGCACGCCCAGCCCTTTGCGGGACTCGTCGATGCGGCCCAGGAATCCGATGGCGCCGCCCTCGCCGGGCCAGCCGTCGAAGGGGCGGGCGTGGGTGTAGCGGTCCACCGCGACACCGTTGGGGACGAGTACGGCGTCGCCGCCCAGGTGTTGTACGAGCGTCGTGCGCGCGGCGTCGGAGACGGCGATGCGGCCGTTGATCTTCTCCAGCGCGGGCTGGAGCGCGCCGGCCGAGACGGCCAGCGCGCGTGAGCGGGGCGTGGAGGCGTGGAAGGTCGCCACGATCGGGCCTTCGGCGACCCAGCAGGCCAGCAGGGACAGGCTGGGCGCGGCGGGCTCGTGCACGTGGAGCACGTCGAAGGCGCCCGCGCGGATCCAGCGGCGGACCCGCGCGGCGGCGCGGAACCCGAAGGACAGCCGCGCGACCGAACCGTTGTAGGGCACGGGCACGGCCCTCCCCGCCGAGACGACGTGGTCGTCGAGCTCGGTCTCGGAGTCGCAGGGCGCCAGCACGGAGACGTCGTGGCCCAGCCGCTGCAGCGCTCGGGCGAGGTCGCCGACGTGCTGCTGCACACCGCCGGGGACTTCCCAGGTGTAGGGGCAGACCAGACCGACCCTCATCGCGTCGTCCGCTTCCGGTTCGGGACGCGGCCGCCGGAGTCCAGGTCGGCGGCGAAGACGCGCTGGAGCATGTGCCAGTCCTGCGGGTGTTCGGCGATGGCGCCTTCGAAGACCCCCGCGAGCTGGGCGGTCATGGCCCGGACCCGCTCGGTCCGGCCGGTCGCGGCGGGCACCGGGATCTCGGCGCGGATGTCGATCCGCAGGCGCCCGCCGTCGTGCCACATCGCCACGGGGAGCAGAGCGGCGCCGGTGCGCTCGGCCAGCGCCGCCGGCCCGGCCGGAAGGCGCGCGGATTCGCCGAAGAATTCGACGTCGATTCCGTTCTCGGTGAGGTCGCGGTCGGCGAGCAGGCACACGAAGCCGCCCTGGCGCAGCCTGCGGGCGAGAACCCCGGCGCTGTGGGCGGGGCCGCCGGTCAGCGGCAGCACCTCCATGCCGAGGCTTTCGCGGAAGGCGACGAAGCGCTGGAACAGCGCCTCGGGTTCGAGTCTCTCGGCCACGGTGGTCAGGGGGATTCCGTAGCGGGTGATCCACGCGCCGGCGAGGTCCCAGTTGCCCATGTGCGGAAGCGCGGCGACGACGCCGCGCCCGGAGTCGAGGATGTCCTGGAGGGCGTCGACGCCGGTGCAGTGCACGCGCTCGCGCACGTCCGCGTCGCTGTAAGCCTCCAGCATGAACATCTCGTAGAAGTAGCGCAGGTACGACCGCATGCCGACGCGCGCGAGCGCGCGGATGCGGTCGCCGCCGGCTTCGGGACCGGCCACGCGGCGCAGGTTGGCCTCCAGGCGGCGCACGCCGGGGCCGCGGCGCAGCCATGCGGCGTCGGCCACGGCGCTGAACGCGGCGCGCCCGGCGCGTTCGGGGACGCGCCGCAGCAGCGACCAGCCCAGAGTGTAGAGCGCCGTCGTCGCGCGTTCGGACATGTCCGCCCCCTTTCGGGTGTGTTCGACGCGTCCGTCCGTGGCGAGCGGCCCATCGGACGCGCCCTAAACCGTGCCGGTGTCGCCGGCGGGGCGGCGCGGCCGGGTGAGGCGGTTGCGCGTCTCGATCAGGCGCTGCACGACGGTGATGCCGCTGAGGGCGGCCAGGATCCACAACCCGGCCGACAGCACGTAGGGCACGCCGAGTCCGCCCAGGCCCACGGCCACCAGGAGGATCACGAGTCGCTCGGTGCGCTCGGCGAACCCGACGTCGCAGTTGGCGCCCAGCCCTTCGGCGCGGGCCTTGATGTAGGAGATGCCGAACCCGCTGACGAGGCAGAACAGGGTGACATAGCCCAGCAGGGGCGCGTCTCCGCCGCCGAAGAACCACAGCACCAGGCTGCTGAGGATGGCCGCGTCGGAAAGGCGGTCCAGAGTCGAATCGAGGAAGGCGCCCCAGCGGGTCGTGCGGTCGGCGGCGCGGGCCACGGCGCCGTCGAGCATGTCCAGCAGCACGAAGGCCGTGACCGCGACCGATCCGATGAAGAGCTCGCCGCGGGGGTAGAAGACCAGGGACGCGGCGACGACGCCGAAGGCGCCGACGAGGGTGACCATGGTCGGGGTGACGCCGACCCTGGCCAGCAGTCGGCCGGGGGGCAGCAGCATTCGGTTGAAAACGGGACGCAGGTTTCTCAGCATGATCTCTCAAGATCGTAGTGCGCAGGAGCGGGAGAGGCCACGCGGCGGTCCGGCGCACGCGGGCCGGACGGGGGTCGGCCGCCGAGCCCGCCGGCGCCGCACGTCGCTTTCCGTGCGAACGTCACCCGCCACCTCCCGCAGCCGCGGGACGCGGCCCGGCACCGTCCGCGGCGCCGGCGGCGCAGGCCGGCGCCCCTCCGGGCAACCGGTGGCGGTTGCGTGCGACCCAGCGGTAGGCGGCGCCGCCCACGGCGCGCAGGGGCGCGCGGCGCAGCAGCCAGCCGGCCGGCTGCCACAGGGGGCGCCGGCTGGCGAGCAGGAGCACGGCGACCGCGTCGATACCGCCCCAGAGCCGGGTGCCGGCGGCGTCCAGCAGCAGGACCTCCTCCCGGGCCCGGGTACGCGCGGCCGGGGGCAGGTCGCCGGTCTGCCAGGGAACGGCGCGCAGGCGCGGCTCGACGAAGCGGCATACCAGCCGGACACTGCCGGTGCAGAAACCGCAGTCGCCGTCGAAGATCAGCACCGGTGCGGGGCGCTGCGTGGCGATGGGACTCACCTCTTCTGCGGCGGTCACTCCTGAGGCCAGGCCTGGGAAAGGGCCTCGCGGGTCTGCTCGAGGAGTTCGGGCAGGACCTTGGTGCGCCCGATGACGGGCATGAAGTTGGTGTCGCCTTCCCAGCGGGGGACGATGTGCTGGTGCAGGTGGGCGGCGATTCCGGCGCCGGCGGGCGCGCCGAGGTTCATACCGACGTTGAACCCCTGCGGCCCGTAGGCGCGGCGCATCGCGGTGATCCCGGCCTGGGTCAGGGCCGCCGCCTCCGCGGCTTCGGCACCGTCGAGTGCGGTGTAGTCGGCGACGTGCCGGTAGGGGCAGATCAGCAGGTGCCCGCTGTTGTAGGGGTAGAGGTTGAGCACCGCGTACCCGGTTTCGCCGCGGGCCACCACCAGGCCTTCGCCGTCGGGCAGCCCGGGGGCGCGGCAGAACGGGCATCCGTCGTCGGGGGCGGGGCCGGTGGGCCGGTTCTCGCCTTTGATGTAGGCCATGCGGTGCGGGGTCCACAGGCGCTGGAAGCCGTCCGGGTCGCCGAAGGGGGCTTCCCGCTCGGCCTCGCTCATCGTGCGCTCACCCCCACCGCGTCTGGGATCCGCCCCGACCGCCGCGGACCGGTCCGCGGCGCCGTGCTGCTCCCAGCATAATCCGCCCGGCGGCGCGGGACCGACCCCCCGGCGGTCGGGCGGGTCACTCGGCCTTTCCGACGGCGGGGGCGCCGGAGCCGTGGCTCTCCCCCTCCTCGGAGTAGCGGCTGCTGAGCTTCACCGGAGCGCTGCGGGCGCGCCGGCGCAGCAGGTTGAGGACCTCCACGAACAGCGAGAAGCCCATCGCGGTGTAGATGTAGCCCTTGGGCACGTGGAAGCCGAGGCCATCGGCGACCAGGGTCATGCCGATCAGCAGCAGGAACGCCAGGGCCAGCATCTTGACCGTGGGGTGGTCGCTGACGAAGCGGCTCAGCGGCCCCGACAGGACGAGCATGACGATCACGGCGATCACCACGGCGGCGACCATCACCCAGATGCCGTCGGGCCCGATCATGCCGACCGCCGTGATCACCGAGTCCAGGGAGAAGACGATGTCCAGTGCGACGATCTGCATCAGCACCGCGCCCATCGCGGCGCGCACCTTCGAGCCGGCGTGGTCCTCCTCGCCTTCGAGGCTCTCGTGGATCTCGTAGGTGGCCTTGGCGATGAGGAAGAGCCCGCCGACGAGCAGGATGAGCGCCTGACCGCTGAATTCGAACGAGCCGACCGCGAACAGCGGCTCCGTCAGCCGCATGATCAGCGTGATCGAGCCCAGCAGCGCCAACCGGCCGATCAGGGCCAGTCCGATCCCGAGCTGGCGCGCCCGGTGTCGCTGGTGCTCGGGCAGCTTGTTCGCCAGGATCGAGATGAATACGAGGTTGTCGATGCCGAGGACGATCTCCAGCGCCGTCAGCGTGAAGAATCCGACGATCAGATCCGTGGTCATCAGGGTTCTGCAGCGGATCCCCCGGCCGTCAGACCGGGGAGGAAGCCGCTCCCTCCTTTCCGGTTGTGTAGCCGTAACCGTCTCCTCGCTGGAGGCGGCGGACGTGGCGGTGGTGGATGCCCTGGACAGCGCCGCGGTCGGTGGTGACGTTGAACTTGCCGTTGGACCGCACCGCGACCCGGCCGGTATGGGTTCCGGCGTTCTTGCCGGTGGGCACGACCGCGCGGACGAGGTCGCCGGTGGCGAACCCGTGGAACGCCTTGGTGCGGGGCATGTACAGCCTCGGGAACCCGTGCTTGCCGCACCGGGTGCGGGCGTGGGTTCCGCGGCCGGTGCAGGCGGCCACCAGCACCGCGGACACGGTTGCGGTGACGGTGTCGGTCGTGCCGGCGCATAGCGCGTCGAGGGTGTGGGTCTTGGGCAAACGGTTGCGGGTGCGGTTCCATTTGGTGCGCCCGCCCGATCCCGCGTGCGTGGGTAGGCGGGTGTCGAGTGCGCGCCACAGCGCCCACTCACGGCCCTGCTCCCCGATCCCGGAAGGGCCGGGGGTGGCGCCCCCGGTCGCAGGTGCACGACCGGGGGTCTCCTCTCGCACGTGTTCCACACCGGGTGCGTCGCGGCGCCCGGCCCCCGTTTCGTCCCTGTTCCCGGGGTTGTCTGCTGGGCCGGGTTCCAGAGCAGGCCGCTGAGGAGGCACGGCCTGGTGGGTCTGTGGTCCTGTGTGGAACGTAGCCAACGTGGTCACCTCCCTTGTGGTGTTGGCTAGTGCTGGCAACGGCGGGCCTCACCCGAGGGTGAAAGCCCCTGCCATCAGGCGGGAGAACCCGTTACAGCGGGGACGTCAGCTCCGGTTGTCAGGGATCAGGGGATTTCAGGCCGTCAGGAGTCTAGGCCATGGTGCCGCGTGCGCTCTCGGGAATCCGCGGGTCTCCGGCGGCCGGATCGGGCCGTTCACACGTGCAGCAGGGTGCGCAAGTGGCGCGGGGCCGGGGAGCCGTGGTCCAGGACGCTGTCGTGCAGCTCGCGGCGGGAGGCTCCGGGCCGCGCGGCGGCCAGGTCGCGCACGATCGCGGAGACCTCCTGGTAGCCGACGTAGTAGGTGGACAGTTGGGCGCTGCCGAGCCGGGCGCGCCGCCACTTGCCGGCGGCCTCGCCCTCCTCCTGGTGTCCGCGCTCGACCAGCAGGGACATGGCCTCGGACTCGGTCATGCCGTGGGCGTGGACGCGCACGTCGAGGACGGCGTTGATGATCATGCGCAGCCGGGTCTTGAGTTGGACGATGCGCAGCCGCCGGTTCCGGTCGGGGTCCTCGCTCCACCCCGCCTCCTGCAGCGCCTCCTCCGCGTACACCGCCCACCCCTCGACGAAGGTCCCGCTGTGCAGGGCCCGGCGCAGCCGGGTGGCCCCGTTGTAGCCCGCGGCGCGGGCCAGTTGCAGCGCGTGGCCGGGCACGCCCTCGTGCGCCATCAGCTCGCGCAGCATGTCGGCGTTGTACTCGCGGTAGAAGGAGGCGCGGCGCTCGGCGGGCCACTCGGCCGGCGGCGGAGCGACGGCGATGCGGGCGGGCCGCTCGGGCCGCGGCGAGAGGGGGCCGGGAGGGTCGCAGTAGGCCACCGCCGTGCCGCGGTGCGACTCCGGCACGGAGACGACGCGCGCCGGGGGGTCGGGCGGCGTCGCGAAGCCGAGCTCGCCGACGCGGCCGGCGAGATGCTCCAGGGCCTGTTCGCAGACGGGCCGCACCGCGTCTTCGGAGACCGCGGCCTCGGCCGCGATCCGGTCGAGCACTTCGCGCACCTGGCCGGGGCGCGGCGGTGCGCCGGCGAAGTCGGAGGCCGCTTCTGCGATGGCCTCCTCGGTGGCCAGGAGGTCGCTTTCGGCGCGGGTCAGCAGGGCGTCCTGGGACAACTCGGAGTCCAGCGTGTACCACAGCCGGGCGGCGTGGTCGCGCGCTCCCAGGCGGGGGTCGCCGTCGGCGGTGCCGACCCGCGATCGCAGCCAGGAGACGTGCTCGCGCAGCGCGTCGGCGGCGGACTCGCGGGCGCGGCCGGCGTCGGCGCGCAGGGAGGGCGCCTGCTCGATGAGGCCGTCGATCCCGCCGCCGAGCAGACCGAGGACGCCCTCGGCGCGGGCGATCGCGGCCTCTGCGTGCACGCGCGGCATGCCGGGGCCGGTTTCGAGGCGGTCACGCGCGGTGGCCAGGAATTCGGGGACGGCGGCGCAGCGCCGGACCGCGGCGCTCAGGCGTTCCTCGGCCGGCAGGTCCGTTCCGGTGACGAGGCCGTAGAGCGCGTCGCCGGGCAGGTGCACCAGCGGGTCCCAGGTCTGCGGACGCAACTCGGTGAGCTGCCACAGGTCGGCCGAGACGCGGTTGCGCAGCATCTCCAGGTCGACCCGGTCGTCCGGGGGCAGCAGCAGGTCGTCGATCTCGTCGAGGGCGCCCAGGGCGTCGGTGAGCACTCCGGCGCGGGCGGCGTCGGCGTCGGCGGAGTGGTCGGTGAGCCGATCGGCGAAGCGGTGGTCACCGAGGTCGTCGGCCCATTCCGGGGCGTCTTCGAGGAGGGCGTCGAGGACGCGTTCGCCCACGGACCGGAAGCGGTCCGTCATCGCGTTGGCGCCGGGGTCGGGCTGGTCGCGGGAAGGCTCGGAAGTCATCGCCTGCTATCTTGCCTCGTCACCGCGCGCGACGCACCCTGTGTGGGCGCCTGCGGCGCAGCCGGGCCCCGCCCGCCGGCGCCGCGCCCGGAACCGAGTGGAGGAATCCCGTGCAGTTCACCCGCATCGTCGACCTCAGCCGCCCCGTCGGCCCGCAGACGCAGGCCTTCCCCGGAGACATGCAGCCGCGCCTGGAGCGTTCGTCCACGGTGGCCGAGAACGGTTTCAACTCCACCGCGGTCCACATGAGTTCGCACAGCGGCACCCACGCCGACGCTCCCTACCACGTCTCCGACGACGGGCCGGGCCTGGAGGAGCTTCCGCTGGAGCGGTTCACGGGTCCTGCGGTGGTGGTGGAGGCCACCGGGCGCCCGGACCGCTCGGCCATCACGGCGGAGGACATCGGGCCGTGGGCGGACCGCTTCGCGCCGGGGGCGGCGGTGCTCGTCCGCACCGGGTGGGATGAGCACTACGGAACGCAGCGCTACTTCGACCACCCCTACTTGGACGCGAGCGCCGCACGGCTGCTCGCCGACGCGGGGGTGCGCTGCGTGGGCGTGGACGCGCCCAGCCCGGACTCCACGCCGCACGGCCCGCATCCCGAGGGAGACTGGGATGCGCACACGATCCTGCTCGGTGCGGGCGGCACGATCCTGGAGAACCTGTGCGGTCTGGACGGCATCGACTTCGCCGATCCGCTGTTCATCGCCCTGCCGATCCGGCTGGCCGGCGGGGACGGAGCACCGGTACGCGCCGTGGCCGCCCGACTGGGCTGAGCGCCGGTACGACCCGCCCGCTCACGGGGCGCGCCCGCGGATCGTGCCGCCCCCGGCCGCGTCCGATCCCGCGGGCGGCCGGGGGCGCACTACCGCCAGGAGCCCTGCCCGCCGGTCGAGGTGGGCTGGCCGGCGCCTCCGGGGTCGCCTACCGTTATGGCATGCTCCACCAGGGTGATCAGCGTCGACTTGGTGGAGGAGCGATCGCGCGCGTCCACCTGGACGATGGGGATCTCCGGGCTGAGCGTGAGCGCATCGCGCACCTCTTGGGCGGCGTGGGGGTAGTAGCCGTCGAACCCGTTGACCGCGACGACGAAGGGCAGCCGGGCCTCTTCGAAATAGTCGATGGCGGGGAAGCAGTCGGCGAGGCGGCGGGTGTCGACCAGGACCACGGCGCCGATCGCACCCTTGACCAGGTCGTCCCACATGAACCAGAAGCGGTGCTGGCCCGGGGTGCCGAACAGGTAGAGGATGAGGTCGGAATCGAGGGAGACCCGGCCGAAGTCCATGGCCACCGTGGTGCTTTGCTTGTCCGGCGTCTTGGCGAGGTCGTCGACCCCCACGCTGGCGCTGGTCATGACGGCCTCGGTGGTCAGCGGCACGATCTCGGAGACGGAGCCGACGAACGTCGTTTTGCCTACACCGAAGCCTCCGGCGACGACGATCTTGACCGACGTCATCGCACTCGCCGCAGCACCGCCCTCGTCGGCCGCGCTAGAGCTTGCGAAGTCCACTGAGCACCCTTTCAAGAAGGTTGGCGTTGGGCCGACTGTCGGTGTTGATCGACGACATGATCTGCAGCAGTCCCTGTTCGGACATGTCCGCGACGAGGACCTGCGCCACACCGAGCGGCAGGCGCAGCAGAGCCGAGACCTCGGCCACGGAGCGCCAGTCACGGCACAGGTCACTGATGGCCTGGCACTCGGGGGTGAGGGTCCCCTGTTCGGCACGCGCCGTCTCCGTCGAGGAGATCAGTGTCTCCAGCGGCAGCTGGGACTTGGGCTTGGTACGTCCCTTGGTTACAGCGTAGGGGCGAACCAGTGAACTGGGGGAACTGTTGGCCGCCGCCTGCTGGTCGGCGTTGTTCTGGGTTGGTCGTGGAACATCCGCGCCGCCCGGGCTCGCCGCCGGCGGCCTGGATTCGCCGCCGGGCTGCTGTCCGAACCACGAAGCGTTCCCGGCATCTCGACTGTGAGGTGCCACCACTTCCTCCTGTCGGTGGTGGTTCAGTGGATTCCCGAGGTACGCGCCGCCGGAGTCAGCGCACGCCCCGCCCGCTCGACGAGCAGAGTCATCTCGTAGGCGACCAGTCCGAGGTCGCACTCGGCGGCCGCGAGCACGGCCAGGCAGGAGCCGTCGCTGATCGACATGATCAGCAGCAGCCCCCGCTCCATCTCCACGACGGTCTGCGAAACGGCACCGCCCTCGAAGACCCGGGACGCACCCTGGGTCAGGCTGGACAGCCCTGAGGCGATGGCGGCCAACTGGTCGGCCCGGTCCGCGGGGAAACCGGTGGAAGAGGCGAGTGGGAGCCCGTCCGACGAGACGACGATCGCGTGCGCGACGTCCGGCACACGATTCGCAAAGTCAGTGATCAGCCAGTTGAGCTCGTTCACCGGTTGATTCATCTGCTCTCCTGTCCGTATCGGCCGGGGGATCGACCGCGGCCCGCGGGCCTAGCGTCGGCCGAATAGGCTCCCGTAGAGACCTTAATCGGTTGCTTGCTGCTGATCATCACGAGAGGTGCCGATGATACTAATCCATCGCCGTTCCGTGATATGTCGGGACTCCGACCCGGTGGTTCTCCGCAGCGGGTCGGAACGCGCCTGACCGTGCCCGCGTACAGCACTAGTTCTCCTCGTCGTTTCCGCCGATCTGGTTGCGGCCCTCCCGAACCCCGCGCTGGAAGCCCGAGAAGCGGTTGCGCACCCGGTCGGCGGAGCGTGCCGGGACCTGCTTGACATTGTCCGGCTCGGGGGCCGTTCCGGGAACAAGGTTCGCCTTGGGAACGCGTCGTGGCAAGCCCGAGGTCGTCAGTCCGCCGGCCATGGGGTCGGCGGCGGTGCGCGCCGCCTCCCATCCGCGGTCGGCCTCCGACCTCCAGTCGTCCTCGGTGCCGTGGGGCTGCTGAGCAGCGGAGGCGGGGCTTTCGTGAGGCTGATGAGCGCCCGGTGCGCCCTCGTCCTGCTGCATGTACTGATCACCCTGTCGCCCCGAGGAGCCGTTGGCGCCTGCCGTATCGGCACCGTACCGCGAGGTGCGGCCGGCCGGGGAGCCCTCCTGGGGCTGCTGGGGCCGGTCGGGGGCTTCCTCGGCAGCGGCTGCCGGATCGGCGTCGAAGCGCGGCAGCGGCCCGGTCTCGGGCTCGGTCGCGGGTCCGCCGCTGCGGCGGCGGAACCAGTTGGACTCGATGGCGTCGAAGATCGGCAGGGAATCCGATCCGCCCTCGGGCGAGGGCGGAACGACGGTGTCCTGTCCGGCTCCCCCGCCGTAGCGCCGCGAGAGGTAGGCGGCGGAGCCGTATCCCTCGCGGTTCTCGGGCTCGTGCCACTCCTGGCGGCCCGCCTCGGCAGAGGCGGGCTGGGGGCGGGAGTCGTCCGGACGCCCCGATTGCCGGGACTGCCCGTCGGCTCCGTCGACCCGGCCGTTCTCAGCCGGGTCCGGCTGCGACGCCCAGGGGTTCGCCGCTTCGGCCGCTTGGGCGAAGGACTGGGTGGGCGTTTCGTCGTTGTGCTGCCGGCTCGGCCGCTGCTCGCGCCAGCGCCGGGTGTCCCAGGCGTCCCACTGCGGTGCGCCGGACTGCTGCTGGGCAGGCTGGGGCGGCTCGGCCCGCGGGGGCTCAGGAGGCTGCGGCGCCTGCGGCGGCTCGGCCCGCGGGGGCTCAGGAGGCTGCGGCGCCTGGGGCGGCTCGGCCCATGACGGCTCCGGGGGCTGCGGCGCCTGAGGGGGCTCCGGCGGCTGCTGCGGAGGCTCGCCCCACGACGGCTGCGGCTGCTGCCGCGGGGCGGCGGGCGGTTCCGGAGGCCGGGTCTGCTCCGGCTGCTCGGGCGGAAGGTTCCATCCGCTGCCCTGCCACAGGTCCTCGCCACTGGGCGGGTGCTCGTCGCCGGCGCCGTCGGCGCGGTTGATGCCCGGTTCGCGCTTGGGCAGCTGGGGCTCGGCCGATCCGCGCTGCTCACCCCAGATCGACGGCTCGGGCGGTGCGGGGTTCGCCGCGAACGCCGCAGCGGCTTCGGCGTAGGTGTCGGGCGTGCCGGGGGTACTCGGGGAGTCCAGGGCGGCCTGCGGCTCCACCGGCGTGATCAGGAGATCGGGCGGCAGGATCGCGCACGCGGTGATGCCGCCGTTGTGCGCCTCGTACAGCTGGACCCCGATACCGTGCCGGGCGGCCAGCCGGCTGACCACGAACAGGCCCATGCGGCGCGAGACCCCGACGTCGATGACCGGGGGTTCGGCCAGCCGCGCGTTGACGGCCCGGATCTCGTCGGGCGGCATGCCGATCCCGCTGTCGGTGACGTCCACCCGAACGCCGCCGTCCTCCATGACCTGGGCGTTGACCGCAACCGGGGAATCGTGCGAGGAGAAGGAGGTGGCGTTCTCGACCAGCTCGGCCACCAGGTGGATGACGTCGTTGACGGGGCGGCCGAGCACCGAGATGTGCGAGGGGGCGCGCACGTTGATGCGCTCGTACTCCTCGACCTCGGAGACCGCGCCGCGCAGCACGTCGACCAGCGGAACCGGCTGGGCCCACTTGCGGGTGTTGTCCTGGCCGGACAGGACCAGCAGGTTCTCGTTGTTGCGGCGCATACGGGTGGCCAGGTGGTCCAGCTGGAACAGGTCGCCCAGGCGCTCGTCGTCCTGCTCGCCCTGTTCCAGACCGTCGATCAGCCGCAGCTGGCGTTCCACCAGGGTCTGGCTCCGCCGGGAGAGGTTGACGAACATCGCGTTGACGTTGCTGCGCAGGGCCGCCTCGTCGGAGGCCAGGTGCAGCGCCACGCGGTGGACCTCGTCGAAGGAGCGGGCGACCTCGCCGATCTCGTCGCGGGATCTGACCTCGATCGGGCTGACCTCGACCTCGCCGGAGGCGCTGGACTCCTGCATGCGCGAGATCGCACCGGGCAGGTCGTCCTCGGCGATGCGCAGTGCGCCTTCGCGCAGTGCGCGCAGCGGCCGCACCAGGGAGCGCACCACCAGCGAGGTCAGGGCGAACACGGAGACGAGTACGGCCAGGACCAGCACCGATTCGACGATGGCCCGGTTCAGTTCGGCCGTACGCAGCGAGTCGGCCTGGGACCGCACCGAGGAGGCGAGGTTCGACTCGATCTCGTTCATCCGGTCGAGGACGTCGCCGACGACCTCCTGGTAGGCGTCCGGAGTGTCGCCGGGGGTCAGGCCGGACAGGTCCTGGCCGTCCCGGGCGCGCATGACGATGCGCAGCCGGGTGGTGGACATCTGGCTGACCTCCGCGCCGACGAAGGTCTCCTCGTACATCTGGCGCTGGTCGGTCGTGGCGCTGTTGCGGAAGTTGTCGCGCTCGTTCTCGAACGTGGCCCGGCTGTCTTCGATCTCGGAGCGGATGCCCTCGGACATGGACCCGCGCAGCAGCGAGTGCACCATCAGCGCGCCCTCGTAGGACAGCTCAGCGCGCGCATTGGCCACAGCGGTCAGCGACCGGACGCTCTCACGCAGCTCGGTGTCGCTCGTGCTCTCGGCGATGGTCTGGTTGAAGTCGGCGAGCGAGTCCAGCACCTGGGTGTACTTGGTGACCATCGGAAGGACGGTCAGGCGGGTGTTCTCGACCTCGTCGCGCACACGGTCGAGGTTGCCCATGCTGCCCTGCATCCGCTGCAGGCGGGTCGCCATCAGCGGGGTTCCGGGAGCGCCCAGGCCGTCGATGAGGCTCTTCACCCGCTGCTCGGCCTGGCGGGTCTCCTTCACCTGGTCCTGGTACGCCGTCAGCGACTCCTCGGAGCGCTGCTCGTAGTTGGGGTCGTCGGCGATGAACGCGGCGGCCATCAGGCGCTCGCGGCCCAGTTCGGTCGACAGGCCCACGACGGCTTCGCCCAGCGCCGCGGCCTCCTCGATCCGGTCGTGGGTGACCGTGTTGACGGCGCTCTCCGAAATCCGCAGCCCGCCCAGCACGAGGGCGACCGCAGTCGGGATCACGATGAGCGCGATCAACCGGGGGCGCACGCGCCATTCGCGCGGTGCCCACCAGCGCCGCCTGCCCTCCGCCGGCACGGCCGCGCGGCCGGCCTGCGGTTCGCCCCGAGCGGCGCCGCCTCCGTCATCTGTCGCTCGTGTCGACACGGACCCTCGCAACCTTTCGTGTTCACCGCCTCAACCGCCGGATTCCTGATTCCCTGCGAGCGATACCGGGTCCGAATGCGTCCGATGGAGCCTGAGTGGTTCCGGCAGGCCCGATCGGGCCTGCCGCGCGGATCGGTCGGCGCGGAATAGAGTGGGGATCCGCACCCGGACGCGCCCTCAGGGGGAATGAAGAGGCGTTGTGCACCATAAACCAAAAAACAGCGCACGTGAGGTTGATAGCGTACCAATCCACTCAGATGCCACACCCCGCCTGAGCGGCGGCGCACCTCACCCGGAGGCGCCGGAGTACCTGCGAAAACCCGCTTACCTGGCCCGACCCGGCCCACCTGCGCCGTGTTCACCCCGGGTATCGGTCCACCGAAATTGCTGCGATAACTTTTTGGACACGCCTCCGACGGTCCGTGAAACGACTGCCGCTCCGTGTCATCGTCGCCGGTGAGCGCCGCGTTTCCGGGAGGGTCTCCGTGCAATCGGGACACTGGCACCTGCAGCGCCCCGGTCGGCGGGGCCCCGCCGACCGCGACCGCACCACCGCGGGCCGAAAGGACGCCCCGGGGACCGGACGCGGACGCGCCGGCGCCGCCGGACTGCTCGGCCTGGCGCTGTGCACCGTCCTGGGAGCCGCCGCACCACCCGGATCCGGCACGGCCCCGGACGGCCGGGGCGACGAGGCCGCGCACGAAGAGACCCTCGCCGACCTGGCGACACGGCTCGCCGAGGTCCGCGCGCGCCTGGACGGGCTCTACGAGCGCGCCGACGACCGCATCGCCGAGCACGCCGACGCCCTCGAACGTCTGGAGGAGGCCGAGCAGGAGAGCGAGTCGGCCGCGCTGGCGGCCGAGCGCGCCCGCGAGCGCACCGACGGCGTCCGCGAGGAGGCCGCCGACTACGCCGCAGCCGCCTCGATGGGCGCCGACTTCAGCCCTGCCCTGGCCTGGGCGACTGCCGGCGGGCCCCAGCATGCCCTGGACCGCGGCGCCGACCTGGCGCTGCTCGGCGACCGGCGCGGGGCCGCCGTCGACACCGCCAGCGCCGCGCTGAGCGCGGCCGAAACGCTCGGCGAGCGCGCGGAAGAAGCCGAGCAGGAGCGCCGCGACGCCGCCGAGGACGCCGCCGACGCCGAAGACGACGCGCTGGATGCGGTCGCCGAGCAGGAGAACGCCCTCGCCGGCATCACCGCCGAGCAGACGCGTGTGCAACGCGAACTGGAGCAGAAGCGCGACGGCGCCGCGGCGTCGGAGCGGGAGCGCGAGCAGGCACTGGAGCGGGCCCGATCGGCTTCCGAGGACACGGCGGGCGCACACGGGGCCGCGGGCGGCTCAGCGGCCGCCTCGGGCGGCGACACGGGGTCCTCCGGCGGCCCGGGCGGTGCGGGCGGCGCGTGCACCGCATCCGGCGCCGACGGCCGTTCCAACGGGCGCATTCCGGCCGCGGCGCTGTGCCCCCTGCCCCAGCCCGGGGAGAGCCTGCGCGCGGACGCGGCGGCGGCCTTCATCGAACTCGACGGCGCCTTCCGGGACCGCTTCGGCCGCCCGGCGTGCGTGACGGACTCCTACCGGCCCTTCTCGGACCAGGTCCGGCTATTCCGCGAGCGGACCGCAGGCGAGGCGGCGAGCCCGGGCACCAGCGTCCACGGCCGTGGGGCGGCGGTGGACCTGTGCGGCGGCGTCAACCGGCACGGGTCGGACGAGCACACGTGGATGCTGGCCAACGCCCCCGACTACGGGTGGCACAACCCGGAATGGGCACAGGGCGGGTTCGAGCCCTGGCACTGGGAGTACACGGGCTAGAACGAGCGAGAACGGGCTGGAACCCGTCCGGGGACCACGCAGCCGGAGGCGCTCCGAGGGCTGCGGCACGGGCGGCCCGGGTGGCGGCCGCCAAACGCGGTTCCCGGGGTCCGCCCTCAGGCGCCCGCGCCGACGCGCACCTCGAACTCGCCCAGGGGGCCGCCGTCGATGTAGAGCTCCTCGCCGCGCTCCAGGGGGCGGGTGCGGACGGGCAGCGCCGCCGCGACGAGACCGCCGGGGGCGCCGGCGGCCCACTCCAGACCGCCGTCCAGTTCGGCGCGGGCGAGGACGCCGCCCTCCACGGACGCTTCCACCGCCAGCGGCGAACCGTCGAACTCGTCGTGGGTGACGATGGCCGGGCCCAGGCTCAGCGACACGGGTACTCCGCCGGGGGCGCTCCACAGGCACGCCGGGGTGTAGCCGGCGTGCCCGCCGCGGCCGCCGAACAGCGCCAGCACGCCGACGGTCGCCGTCAGCTCGGTTTCGCCCGCGGGGAGCATGACGCCGTCGTCGGTGCCGCGCACCAGGCCGGGGTCCAGGACCGTCCATTCGCCGCCGACACGGACGGGAACCGGGTTCTCGGGGCGCACCGGCGCGCACAGCCGGGTTTCGAATTCGACGATGATCTCGACCGGGGACGCCAGCGCCTTGTGGAAGGCGTCGGCGAGGGTGTCGCGGCTCTGCCCCAGCAATTCGGGGACGCTCTGCTCGCCGGGGTAGCCGAAGACGCAGCCGTCGTCGACGACGCCCGATCGCTCCTCTCCCCCGCTCGGCGAAAGGTAGGTCACCCACCGCATCGAACGCTCCCCTCCCCGCAGCAGACTGGACCTTTCGGCCCTGTTCCTCCCGGCCTCACGCTATACCGTGGCGCGGGGGCGCTCCGTCCACGCGGGCGGTCCGGAGCGGACCGTCATCCGGACTCGCGCACCACCAGCTCGGTGTCGAGCACCTGCTCGCTGGCGTCGGCCTCACCGGGGATGGCGACGTCGGCCAGGATGCGCGCCATCTCCCCGCCCATGCGCTCGGTGGGCTGGTGGACGCTGGTCAGCGGCGGGTCGCTGTGCGAGGCGAACGAGGAGTCGTCGTAGCCGATCACCGCCACGTCGTCGGGGATGCGCCGCCCCGATTCGCGCAGCACCCGCATGGCCGCCAGCGCCATGGGGTCCGAGGCCACGAACAGGGCGTCCATGCCGGGCGCCGCTTCCAGCAGCTCGCGAGTGGCGGCCTCGCCGCTCTCGTAGCTGAAGTCGCCGCGCCTGATCCGCTCCGGCGGAGTGGGCAGGCCGCTTTCGCGCATGGCCTTGAGGTAGCCCTCCAACCGGTCTTCGCCGGCGACCATGTCCGGCGGGCCGGCCACCGTGGCGATGTCGCGCCGCCCCGTCTCGACGAACCGGCGGGTGGCGGTGTGCGCCCCGCCGACGTTGTCGATGTCCACGTAGTGGATGGGGTGGCTGGTCGGCCACGACGGCCGGCCGCCGATCACGCACGGGACGCCCGCCTCCGCCAGCCGGTCCGGTAGCGGGTCGTCGGCGTGCAGCGACACCAGCAGCACGCCGTCGACGTGATGGGCGGTCAGGTAGTCCCCGAGCCTGCCGTACTCGTCGGCGGAGCGCACGGTCGTCAGCAGCAGCTGCAGGTCGCGCTCGTTGAGCGTGGCGCTGACCCCGCGGACGACGTGGGCGAAGAACGGCTGGGCGAACAGCCGGTCGTTGGGCTCGGGCACCACGAGCGCGACGGTGTCCGTGCGCCGGGTGACCAGGGTGCGTGCCGCGTGATTGGGGACGTAGCCCAGCTCCGAGACGGCGTTGCGCACCGCTTCGCGTGTCGCCGGGCTGACCTGGTCCGACCCGTTGATCACGCGGGAAACGGTGCCGCGGCCGACTCCGGCGCGCACGGCCACCATCTCCAGCGTCGGCCGCCGGGCCCCACTCATCGCAACACCTTCCCCGGTCCCCGCACAGTGCCGGGCGCGTTCACGCCCGTACCAGCATTGCATCCGCCACTACCTGGGCAGGCCACCTGCACCGACGACGTCGGCGTACCAGCGGCCGCTGTCCTTCACGCGGCGCACCTGGGTCTCGTAGTCGACGTGGACCACGCCGAAGCGCTTCGAATAGCCCCAGGCCCATTCGAAGTTGTCCAGCAGCGACCAGACGAAGTAGCCGCGCATGGGCACGCCCGCTTTCAGCGCCTCGTGCACGATACGCAGGTGAGCGTCGATGTAGGCCACCCGCTCGGGGTCGTGGACCCGGTCGTCGGGGCCGACCTCGTCGTCGTAGGCCGCACCGTTCTCGTGGACGTACAGGGGCACTCCCGGGCATTCTGCCGACAGTCGCACCAGGACCTCGTACAGCCCGGTGGCGTCGATCTCCCAGCCGATGCCGGTGCGCGGCAGGCCCTGGTTGACGAAGACCACGTCGTCGCAGCCGACGAAGGCACCGCCGTCACCGCCGCTCTCGACGCGCTCGGGGTCGATGCCCTCGGCGGTGGCCGAGACCCATTCGGGCGTGTAGTAGTTGACGCCCACGTGGTCCAGCGGCGCCGAGACGAGGTCCAGGTCGCCGTCGCGCACGAAGGAGAAGTCGCTGATGCCGGCGAGGTCCTCGCGGATGTCGGCGGGATAGCTCCCCTGGAACAGGGGACCGGTGAAGATGCGGTTGCGCGCCCCGTCGGCGCGGCGGGCCACCGCCACGTCGGCCGGCGAGGTCGTGTACGGGCGCACCGTGGTCTGGTTGAGGGTCAGCCCCACGCGGCGCTCGGATCCGCCCTCGCGCAGCACCTGCGCCGCCAAGCCGTGGCCCAGCAGCAGGTGGTGGGCTGCGGCGAGCGCGGCCGCCGGGTCGCGGCGGCCGGGCGCGTGCACCCCGTCGGCGTAGCCGAGGAAGGCCGCGCACCAGGGCTCGTTGAGCGTGGTCCAGTCGCGGACGCGGTCGCCGAACCGGTCGCGCAGCGCTTCGGCGAACTCGGCGAAGCGGTAGGCGGTGTCGCGCTCGGGCCAGCCGCCCTTGTCCTCCAGAGCCTGGGGCAGGTCCCAGTGGTAAAGGGTGGGCCAGGGGGTGATCCCGGCTTCCAGCAGGCGGTCGAGCAGCCGTTCGTAGAAGTCGAGCCCGGCCTGGTTGACGGTGCCGCCGCCCTCGGGCAGAACCCGCGGCCAGGCGACGGAGAAGCGGTAGGCGCCGATGCCGAGTTCGCTCATGATCCCGACGTCTTCGGCGTAGCGCCGGTAGTGGTCGACGGCGGGGTCGCCGGTGTCTCCGTTGAGCACCTTGCCCGGGGTCGCCGAGAAGGTGTCCCAGATGCTGGGGCCCCGCCCGTCGGCGGTGGTGGCTCCTTCGATCTGGAAGGAAGCGGTGGAGGCGCCCCACACGAAGTCCGCGGGGAAGCGGACGGCGGGGTCGGCGCCGCCGGCGGTCTCGGCCGCCGGATCGGCGACGGTGGACACGTGTGATTGGGTCACGCTTTGATCGCACCTTCCATGATGCGCCCGACCAGCTGGCGGCCGAACACGAAGAAAATGATCAGCAAGGGGAGCGTCGCGAAGGTCGCGCCGGTGAACATCAGGGCGAAGTCACGCGAGTACGCCGATTCGTTCAGCTGCTGGATGGAGAACTGGACGGTCGGGTTGTCCGGGGTGAGCACGGCCAGCGCCCAGATGAACTCGTTCCAGGTCTGCATGAACGTCAGCAGGCCCAGCACGACCATGGCCGGGCGCAGCGCCGGCAGGACGACGCTCCAGTAGATCCGGAAGGTGGAGCACCCGTCGATGCGGGCGGCTTCCATCAGGTCGTCGGGGATGGTCTGCAGGACGTACTGGCGCATCAGGAACACGCCGAAGCCGCTGACCATGAACGGCACGATCACCGACTGCAGATCGCCCCGCCAGTTCAGCCAGTCCATCAGGATCAGCAGCGGGACCAGCCCGATCTGCACCGGCACGGCCATGGTGACCACGACGGCCACGGTGAAGAAGCCGCGCCCCTTGAACTGCAGCTTGGCCAGGGCGAATCCGGCCAGCGAGCAGAAGAACACGACCGAGGCCGCCACCGTGGTGGAGGCGATGATCGAGTTCATCAGGCCGGTCAGGAAGTTGGCCGAGTTGTTGGTGAAGAGCCGGCCCACGTTGTCGACGAGGTTGCCGCCCGGCAGGAGCGCCGGCGGGAACTGCGACGCGGCCGTGGTGGTGCGCGTGGCGACGACGATCATCCACCACAGCGGGAAGACCGACAGCACGAAGGTCAGGATCAGTGCGAAGTAGGTGAGCGGTGTGGCCTGGCGCATCCGGCGCAGACCGCCGCCGGAGCGCCTGCGCCGCGGGCGGCGGGGCCGCTCGTCGTGCGGCCGGGCGGGTCGCTCGATGGTCGTGGCCGTCATTCCGCCCCCTTGATCCGGCTGGTGAGCCACACGTTGATGAGTCCCATGACGACCACGATCAAGAACAGCACCCAGGAGATCGCGGCGGCGTAGCCGAAGTTCTGGTAGTCGAACGTCTCCTGGAAGACCAGCATCATCACCGTCTGGAACTGGCCCTGCGTGCCGCCGGCGTAGCCGTTGTTGCCGAAGATCGTCGGCTCGGTGAACAGCTGCATCTGGCCGATGGTGGAGATGATGACCGTGAAGATGATCGTGGGCCGCAGCAGCGGCACGGTGATCTGGACGAACTGCCGCGCGCGGGAGGCGCCGTCGAGGTCGGCGGCCTCGTAGACGTCCTTGGGCACCGACTGCATCGCGGCGAGGTAGATGAGCGCGTTGTAGCCGGTCCAGCGCCAGTCGATCATCGTGGCGATCGCGGCCCAGGACCAGTAGCGGTCCCCCTGCCAGGAGATCGGGTCCAGTCCGATGGATCCCAGGACCTGGTTGATCAGGCCGAACTGCTCGCCGCCGAAGACCACGCTGAAGACGATCGCCAGCGCGGCGACCGAGGTGATGTAGGGCAGGACCAGCGTCATCCGGAACAGGTTGGCGAAGCGGATCCTGCGGTTGAGGGTGTCCGCCAGCATCAGGGCGAGGAGCAGCTGGGGCACGACCGCGATGGTGAAGATGCCCAGCGTGTTGTAGAGCGCGCTCCAGAACTTCTCGTCGCCGGCCAGGCGCACGAAGTTGTCCAGGCCGACGAAGCCCTCGTTGCCCCCGATGAGGCTCCAGTCGTGCAGGGACACCCACACCGTGTAGAGCAGCGGGAACAGGCCGAAGATCCCGAACAGCAGGAAGAACGGGGTGATGAACAGGTAAGGCGAGGTCCGGATGTCGAGCCTGCTCCACATCTGGCTGCGGCGAGCACGCGCCCGGTCCCGTGAGTCGGGTGGACGGTCGCCGGCACCGCCCGCCGACCCCGGCGCGGGTGACGGCGGGGCGCCGTGCTGCAGGGAGGTCACGTCGCACTCCTTTCGCGATGTCCCGGAGCGGTCCGGGACGTGATGAAGCGAGCGGGTCTGGCCGCCGTGAAAGGCGGCCCGGCCCGGCGGTGGCGGGGCGTGGTCGCCGCGTCACCGCCGAAGGGGAGGGGCCGGGCCGCCGGGCGGGGAAGCGTCAGCCTTCGCCGGTGGCGCGCTCGGCCTCTTGCAGAGCCGCCTCCCAGCCTTCCTCGGGCGAGGCCTGGCCCTGCTCGACGGACTCGACGGCGCTGCGGAACCCGTCGTCGATGGCCTGGGTGTCGGGGCCGAAGTAGATCGGCTCAAGCTCCAGGGCGGTGGCGCTGAAGATCTCGCCGACGGGGGCGTCGTTGAAGTAGCCCCGGGTGAATTCGGTGACCTTCGGGTCCTTCAGCGCCTCCGGGTTGGACGGCAGCAGGTTGGCTTCCTCCCAGGCACTGAGCTGTCCTTCCTTGCTGGTCAGGAACTTGGCCAGCTCGATGGCCATGTCCTGGTTCTCGGTCTGGGAAGGCACCGAGAGGAAGGAGCCGCCCCAGTTGCCGCCTTCGCCGGGGACGCTGGCGACGTTCCACTGGTTGGTGCCTTCGTCGCCGGCGGTGTCCTCGAGGGTGCCCAGCATCCAGGCCGGGCACGGCAGCGTGGCGAAGGCGTTGTTCTGGATGCCGGCGTTCCACTCCTCCGACCAGATCTGCAGGCTGCCGGACAGTCCGACGTCGGCCATCTCGGTCACGGTGTCGTAGGCGTCGCGCGTGGACTGCTGCTGCTCGATGATCAGCTCGCCGTCGCGGTTCTGGTACGGCTCGCCGCCCTTCTGGGCCAGGACCGCGCGGAAGTAGGGCTGGACCGTCGAAACGAAGGACGCGCCCGTCTCGGCGTCCATGAACTCCTCGCCGCTGGCGATGAAGTCGTCCCAGGTCTCCCAGGATTCGCCGAGCTCCTCCGGGTCGGTGGGCAGGCCGGCGTCCTCGAACAGCGGCATGTTGTAGCACATGCTCATCGAGCCGATGTCGGTGCCCAGACCCAGCAGGGCGCCGTCGGAGTTGTGGCCCTGGTCCCACTTCCAGGGCAGGAAGTTGTCTTCGAGCTCGGCACCGTTGTGGTCGTTGAGGTCCACGAACTGGTCGGACTGGGCGTAGAACTGCGCGACGTTGGCCTCTTCGACCATGACCACGTCGCCCGCGCCGCTTCCGGCGGCGAGGTTCTGCTGCAGCTGGGGCGTGTAGTCGGCCACGTCGGCGACGTTGCGCTCTTCGATGGTGACGTCGGGGTGCTCTTCCTCGAAGGCCTGGATACGGGCGTTGTAGCCCGGGGTCCCGAAGGTGTCCAGAACGAGGTTGATTTCGCCGCCATCGGCGGAGTCTCCTCCGCCACCGCACGCGGTAGCCAGGAGCAGCGCTCCGCTCCCCAGCATCGCGGTTGCCACCCTGGCACCGCGGATACGCTTAAACATCTGCGACCCCTTACGTCACACGAGGATTGAATACTGACCGCGTCCCCGTACCCCCTTTTGGGAGCGCTCCCATAAGAGAATCGGGTCACACCCCGTGGAGTCAATGCCCATACCCGCTGCCGAAACCCAACCGTTACCGGGGGCGCGACCTCGGAGGAGTCCCGCCGCTCCCCGGTCGCCCCGCGCGACAGCGCGTGCACGCCCCGGATCGGATATGCCCAGGGGACCGCGCCGTCCGGGGGCCGCCGCACCGGGAAGCGAGCGTGCCGTCCGCACTCGCCGGGGCGGCCTTCATACAATCGATGCGCGGCCCAAGTAAGGCCCGTCGATTGGCAAAGTGGAATGGTTACCCTTGCCTGCGGCAGGCTAAACACTTGACTGACCGCGGGCGCTCGGCGTCCCGCCCCTCCGCGCGGCGCCGAGTCAGGCCACGCATCCGACCGAGTACGCGCACCTCCCCCGGGCGGTGCCGCGCCAGCGAGGAGCGACTCACGTGGAGTCCGACCGACCCGACCGCGCGAACGACTTCGCCGATTTCTGGGCGCCCGATCCCCCGTGCCCTCGCGACCCCGACGACAGCCCCGGCCCGCACCGCGGCCTGCGCACGACCGCGGCCCTGGTCGCCGCCGCCCTGGCCGCGTGCACGCTGGGTTCGCTTCCCTCCAGCGCCGCGCCGCTGCCCGGCGATCCCAGCCTGTCGGATCTGCGCGACCGCGCCGACAGCCTGAGCGACGACTACCGGGGCCAGCTCAACGACATGAACGCGGTGGTGGAAGAGGCCGAGACCGCCCAGGAGCGTGCCGACAGCACCCGCGAGGAGGTCGACGAAGCCCAGGAGCAGGTGCGCCGGCTCGCGGTCGCCAGCTACACCGGCGGCGGTATCACTCCCGCCCTGGCGATGTTCGTCGAGGACGACCCCCAGGCCATCGTCGACCAGGCCCAGTTGGTGGGCCACCTCTCCGCCACCAACCAGGACAAGGTCGACCAGCTCGAACAGGCGATCGAGCGCGACGAGAAGGCGCAGGCGAACTCCGAGGAGAAGGTCGAGCAGGTGGAGGAGGACCTCCAGCAGTTGGAGGACCGCCGTGCCGACGTCCAGGAGATGATCGCCGACTACCCCGTACAGGAGATGCAGGGGCCCTACAACATCACCCCCCGCACCCAGCAGATGCGCACGCTGATCATCGAGAAGTTCGGCGAGAGCCCCGCAACCGGCGGTGTGGGCTGCTACCGCCCCGACGGCGGCTGGGTCGTGGGCGAGCACCCCAAGGGCCGCGCCTGCGACTTCATGGTCGACGACAACGGCCAGATGCCGCCGCAGGATCAGCGCGAACGCGGACAGCGGATCGCCGACTGGGCGCAGCAGAACGCAGAACGCCTGGGGATCATGTACATCATCTACCGCCAGGAGATCTGGGACATCCGCCGGGGCGGCGAAGGCTGGCGCCCCATGGAGGACCGCGGCAGCATCACCGAGAACCACTTCGACCACGTGCACATCTCGATGTTCTAGCCGCGGCGGCCGGTGCGCCGGTCCCGGAGCCGGGCACCGCGCCGGCCCGCTTCAGCCGCCCGTGGCGATAGGCCCGTAGAGCACCGACAGGCACCCCCCGAGCAGCACCAGCACCGCGACGACGGCGAGGATGAACACGGTCCAGGCGAGCGGACCGTATCCGCCGCGCCGCTGACCGGACGGCGGCCGGGAACCGGCCGGGTCCGACGATCGCATGGCGCACCTTCCCGCCCGGAGCCCGCCAGAGCCCGGGACTGTCCGACGGCGGAGGTTGTGAAGCGGTTTCCACCGTAGTACGGCACCGGTTTCCGGGCACCCCGCGCTGTTGCGATCGGGCAACGATCGCCGCGGCGCACCGGCCCGGTTCCCGGATCCGGGCCGGTGCCCGGATCCGGCGCGGCGGCCGCGCCACGGCCCCGGATCCCGGCCGTCCGCCAGGACACGAAAAGGTCCGTCCCCGGCACGAAACGGTGACGATGTCCCGCCGTCCTCCGCGCCCCGGCCGCGGACCCCGGCATACTCAGGAGCTAGGATGCGAGATCCCGGCCCTCAGGTCCGCACCGCCAACCGCGGACGACGGTCGGCTCGTCCGCGGCCGGGGCCGCGGAGGACCCGTGCCACCGGCGCGGTCATCACCGGCTCCCGGAACCGATTCCGGAAGCACGCGCGTCCCCCCTACGGCCCGCCCCGGCGACCGCGGGGGCGCACGGCGGTGGAACCAGGAGCGCGCCGACGCGCGTCTCAGGCAGCGTTTCGAACTCAGCTGGCGCGAGGGGAGTCATGAGCGACAACGGGCCCTACACACAGCCTCCGCAGTTCCCGGAGGGCGAGGGCGGATCCGGTGGGCAGCAGCCGCCGTACGGCGGCTACGGGCAGCCCGGCCCCGACCAGGGGGCGCCTCCTCCAGGCCAGCCCTACGGCGGCCCCTACCAGCAGCCGCCGCAGCAGCCCTACCCCCAGCAGCCGCAGGGGGGACCCTACGGCGACCCCTCGGGCGGCCAGCCCGGCTACGGCCCTCCCCCCGCCGGCTACGGGCCGCAGCAGCCCCCGCAGTTCCAGCAGCCGGCCGACCAGCAGATGTTCTCCGGCGGCCAGCCTCCCTACGGCCCGGGCGGGCCGGGCGGGCCCATGGACCCGGGGGGCGGCTACCCGCCGCCCAAGAAGAGCAACGCCGGCCTGTTCGTCGTCATCGGCGGCGGCGCGGTCATCGTGGTGCTGGTGATCGCCGTACTGGTCGTGCTGCTGCGCAACCCGGGCGAGGAGGCTCCGGCGGCCGACGGCGGCCCCGCGCCCGAGCAGCAGCCCAGCCAGGCGCCGCAGGACGAGCCCAGCGAAGAGCCCGGCGGCGACGAGCAGGAGGACGAGCCGGAGCAGCAGGGCGACGGCCCGCCCTATGCCCTGCCCGAGGAGCCGTGCTCGGCGATCCCCCAGGACGTCCTCTCCGACCACGGGATCCAGGACGGCAGCAAGAGCCTCACCGACTCCTCCTCCAACTGCAACTGGTACGTCGAAGGCGACGGCGAGACCTACGGCAGCCTGGCGCTCGGCTACGAGACGCCCTACGCCGGATCGGACTCGATCGAGGGCGCCAAGGAGGACTTCCAGACCAACGTGGACTACGCCACCGACGAGGACGACAGCTACAGCGAACGCGAGGTCCACAACCAGGAGGACGTGGACCTGGGCGACGAGGCGGTGCTGGTCTTCTCCACCGAGGTGGTGGTGGACACCCAGGACTCCGTGGCGACCCTGCTGATCCGCAAGGACAACGTGAACCTGGAGCTGCGGTACTCCCTCTCCCCCGGCCTGTCCGCCGGCGAGGACACTCCGGCGCCGCTGGAGTTCTCCGACGTCGAGGACCTGATGCACGACCTCGGCGAGGAGTCCCTGAGCCCGATCGGCGGCTGACCGAGACGGATCGGGCCACGACGAGGGGCGCGGCCGCGCGCGGCCGCGCCCCTTTCGCGTGTCCGCACGCCGCCGCGCCCGCGTGCCCGGCGGCGGCGCGGTACCGAGCCGAAGGCCGCTCCGTCCTCTCGCTTCACCGTGACCGGGACGGACGCCCCCGAATGCAGCCGTCGCCGGGAACGGTCGCCGATCGCGCGTTCGCCCGCAGGGCTCGGCCGCATTCCGAAAGGATCCCGGCAGCGACACGCACGCGAGAACGTGCACGCGCCGGCGGCGAATGCCATGATCGGTGGAACTGTCGTGGACGGTCCGGTGCCGTGCACCGTCGGAGCTCCCGGGCTCCCCGGCGGCCGGACGGGGCGCCGCCGGTGGCCCCGGTGTCGGGCACGGCCCGCCGATCGCCCCGGCGAACCCGGCGGCTGCCGGCCGCATCATGACACGCCATGTCGCCTGAACTGGTCTTTCGTGAATTCCCCTCCGCCGATGGACCGTGTTTCCGAATCGATACGCATTTCGGGGAACCGGCAGGATTCCCAGAGCGACACATTCGTCGGGACCCGAAAACAGACTCGTGAAGGACGCTCACCAGTTGAAGCACCTGTGCGTTGGCCAGAACCCGCCGCCCAGCCCGCGAGCTACTACGAAACGAAACCGAACGAACACGCTGAGTGCTTCAGCGGTCGCGCTGGCCCTGCTGGCAGCGGCCGGCTGCTCCGGCGGCGAAACGGATCCGGCTTCGTCGGACAGCTCGGCCACGCCGGAGGCCGCACCTGCCGAGGGCCCCGAGGACGCACCGACCGTGGTCGGCGCCGACCACATCCCGGGGCTGCGCGAGCAGACCACCACCGACAGCGTCGACGGCGTGGACGTCGAGCTGTCGTATCCGCAGATCCCCAACGCCGAACCGTTCGCGGAGCGGATCGCCGCACTCGCCGAGCAGGAGGCGCACGACTTCGCCGGCTCCGTGCCCGGGGCGGAGTCCTACACCGTCGACTGGCAGATCAGCGTCGCAGGCGGCAACGTCCTGGCCGTGCGCCTCACCCAGCGAGAGAAGGACGGCGACGGCGAACGGACCGGCCGTTCCACCTACTGGTACAACACCGAGTCCGGACGCACCGCCTACTCCACCGAGCTGCTCGACGGCCAGAGCCGGCTGGAGGAGCTGGACACTCTGGTCAAGGAGCGGATCGCCGACCGCGAAGGCGTCGACGCCGCACGCCTGTACCCCATCGCCGAGCTCTACGACTCCATCGGGTTCAACCCCGACGGCGACCTCGTGGTGGAGTTCGACGAGGGCCAGGTCGCGCCGGCGGATCAGGGCAGCGTCCACGCGGTGGTCCCCGAGAAGCAGGCCGACCCGCTGCTGTCGCCGTTCGGCGAGCGCGCGCAAGAGGCCGCCGTCGTGGTGACGCCCGAGTTCGAGATCACCAGCGCCGCCAGCGCCCCCAAGGACGGCGAGGACCCGGGCAACGTGCCGGGGATGCTGTCCACCGCGCCCGACGACGTCGACTGCCAGAGCTCCGAGGCCAAGTGCATCGCGCTGACCTTCGACGACGGCCCGGGCGGACGGACCCCGGAGGTTCTGGACGCACTGGCCGACTACGACGCACGCGCGACGTTCTTCGTCACCGGCGGCCCCGTGCGCGAGCACCCCGGGACCGTGCGCCGCACCTACGCCGAGGGCCACGAACTGGCCAACCACACGGTCCACCACCCGGACCTGACCTCGCTGGGCGAGGGCGGCGTCGCCGGCGAACTGACCACGGTCAACCGGCTGGTACGGCGCGAGACCGGATTCAGCATGGAACTCATGCGCCCGCCTTACGGCGCCACCGACGACGGCGTCGCCGACGTCGCCGCGGACATGGAGCAGGCGCAGGTGCTGTGGAGCATCGACACCAACGACTGGCGCGACCACGACGCGGGAATCGTCACCGATCGCGCCGTCGAGCGCGCCCGCCCCGGCGCGATCGTACTGATGCACGACATCCACGACACGACCGTCGACGCCGTTCCCCGCATCCTCAAGCGGCTCGACGGCAAGGGCTACACGATGGTCACGGTGTCGCAGCTGCTGGGCGCGACCGACCCCGGCGGGACCTACACCGACGCCGATCCGTCCCATCCCCCGCCCACGACGGAACCGTCGCCCTGACACCCGTCCGGGCCCGGGAACCGCCGGGCCGCGGAGACCGCGACCGATCCGGCACGGCACGGGACGTCCCGGGTGCGGGGCACCCCGTGTTCGCGCGTAGGGTGGTGCGCCGTGGCACAGGAACACCCCGCCGGATACCCGCCTACCCGCGCGGGGGCGGCCCAACCGTCCTCGGCGTGTCCGCAACCGGCCCGCTAGACAGGCGAGTACGGGGAACGTGAGTACCGAGAGCGGTCGTTCCCGATGACGAGAGCAGCCACCACAGCGTGCCCCGTGGACGTGAAGGGAAATCCGATGGCCGTTGCGTTGGCCCGCGACTACACCTGGTTGCGGGAGACCCAGCCGGACCTCGCCGAAGCGTTCTGCCTCTCCTACGTCCGAGGACTCGGCAAGACCGCCGCGCTGGGCCGCCTCGGCGTCGCCGAGCGCGATCTGCGCTGCTTGCCCATCGCCGAGGCGGTCGAGGCCGCCCTCTGCGCCTCCGACGACCGCCCCCCGATGACGGTGCACGCGCTGGCGATGGGCGGCTGGACCGTGATCATCGAGCCCACGGGCTGCCGTGCCACCCGGCCGGAGTGCTACCGCGCCCTCTCGGCCGAGACCGAGCTGGTGTCGGTGCGCGTACTGATGGGCCACCGCTACGAGTTCCGCTGGGTCATCGACGGCGTGCTGCAGACCTGTTTCGACGCCCGCACACCGCAGACGCGCCGCGGTACCCGCCCCGATTCGCTCGACGAGCAGATGAGCGCCGTCGGTCTGGGCGGTACGGCCGCCGAGTCCGACCCCGGCGCGGCGGTACTGGCTCTGGCCGACCGGGTGACCGGGGTGCGCATCCGCTCTTCGCACCTGGCCGGCCCGCTTCTGGGTGCGGAACTGGACACGGCCCTGCCGCTTACTCCGCGCTGACCGGCACCGCCTCCGTGCCCTCCCCGCGGCCCGGCCGGCGCCGGCCGGGCCCGCTGTGCGACGGCCGGGTCCGACCCCCCGTTGTCCCGGCGTGTCCGCTGACCTGATGTGGACACCTGCCGCGTCCCGGTTCTGCGGGACGGTCCGGTGTCCTACGTTTCTTGCGTAGACGTCGGCACGATCCGGGGGCCGGCGCGACCGGCCGCCCGGCCCGGCCGCGGTGCTCCCGGCCACGTGGAAGGAACCATCGGAGCATGCCACGATCCTCTGCCGGTGCGCCCCCGAACCCGCCGCGCGGGCGCGCCCGCCTCGCGGCGTGCGCCGCAGTGCTGGCCGCGGCCACCGGCTGCGACGCGCTCGCCCTGCCCGCTCCACCGCCCACCGCCTTCACGTCCTTCGCCGCCGACAACGTGCCCGGCCTGACCGAGCGGCCCGCGGGTGCAGACGCCGGAGGCGACGCCTATACCGTGCACGCGTCCGTGCCCCGGATCCCCGGCGCCGGGCCCCTCACCGAACGCCTCACCGAGATCGTCGACCGAGAGGCGGCCGACTTCCGCGACGCCTTCGACGACGCCGAGAGCCTGGAGGTCGACTGGGAGCTGACCGCCGCGGGCGCGGGGGTGATCGGCGTGCGCACGATCCGCACCGAGACCGACCACCGCGGCAGCCACGACGCGTTCTCCAGCTACTACTACGACGTCGGCACCGGCCGCACCGCCTACGCCACCGAGCTGCTGGCCGGCGACGCCCAGCTGCGCGAACTCGACGGCCTCGTCGCCGCCGCGCTGGCCGACACCCCGGCCGATCCCGGTCTGCTGCATCCCGGACTCCGGCTCTACGACTCCATCGGGTTCAACGCCGACGGCGACCTCGTGGTGGAGTTCGACGCCGGGGAGCTCGCGCCGATCGCCGAAGGGCGCGTCGCCGCCGTGGTCGCGGCCAGCGACGCGCAGCCGCTGCTGTCGGAGCTGGGCGAGCGCGTCCTGGACGCCTCGACCCGCGACCCGCACGCGTTCTCTGTGGATTCCGCCCCCGAGGCCGCGCCGACCGGCGGGACCGAGGTTCCGGGGACGCCCCCCGGCGGCGGGGACCACGCGTGCGGGACCGAGACCGCCTGCCTCGCCCTGACCTTCGACGACGGGCCCAGTGAGAACACCGGCGCGATACTGAAGATACTGGAGCGGCACAACGCGCGCGCCACGTTCTTCATGTCGGGCCAGGCGATCCGCGAGCGGCCGGCGGACGTCGGGCGTGTACGGACGGCGGGCCACGCCCTCGGCAGCCACGGTGAGACCCACGAGCCCTTCCCCGACCTCACCCGGGCCGAGCTGGATTCGGAGCTGGACGCCGTGGACGCGCTGGTGCGCCGCCGGACGGGAGAGCGGCCCGACATCCTGCGCCCGCCGTTCGGCGAAACCGACGCGGCGGTCGCCGAGGCCGCGGCCGAGCACGGCCAGGCGCAGATCGTCTGGGACACCGACTCCGAGGACTGGACCGGTATCGGCGCCGAGGAGATCGCCGCCAACGTCGCCGCCGTCACGCCGCCCGGCGGGCTGGTTCTGCTGCACGGCACCCGCGACACCACCGTCGCGGCGCTGCCGGAGATCCTCGACCGCGCCGAGTCGCACGGCTTGACCCTGGTGACCGTGCCCGACCTGCTCGGCGACACCGAGCCGGGCGCGGTCTACTACACCGCCGACCCGGCGGCCAACGAGGAGTGCATCCGCCTGGACGGCTGCCCGTGGTGACACCGACGGGGCCGGTCCGCAGCCGCTCGGGCAGGCTCTGGCGGTGCGCACCCCGCCCCGGCCCGCCCGCGGGGAGGGTTCAGCCTCCGTCGGCGGCCGGCGTGTCGGCCCCCACCGCCTGGGCGACCGAGCTGTAGCCGGCCGAGCGCACCAGCCGGGCCAGGCCCCGATGCATCCTGCGCGGCCACAGCGGCCCGCCGTAGATCAGACCGCTGTAGCCCTGGACGAGGGTCGCGCCGGCCCGGATACGCTCCCAGGCGTCCTCAGGCGTGGAGACGCCGCCGACGGCGACGAGCAGCAACCGGTCGCCGGCGCGGGCGCGCAGGCGCCGCAGGACCTCCAGCGAGCGCCGGCGCAGCGGTGCGCCGGAGAGCCCCCCGGCGCCGGCCGCGGCGACGTCCTCCGCCGGGCTGCTCAGACCCTCGCGCGCGATGGTGGTGTTCGTGGCGATCACCCCGTCCAGCTCCAGCTCGACGGAGAGATCGGCGACCGCGTCGACATCGGCGTCGGCGAGGTCGGGCGCGATCTTGACCAGGAGGGGCAGGGCGCCGTGCCCGTCGCCGTCCAACGCGGCGCGCACCTCGCGCAGCAGCGGCCGGAGGCGCTCCACCGACTGCAGGTCGCGCAGGCCGGGGGTATTGGGTGAACTGACGTTGACCGCCAGGTAGTCGGCGAAGGGCGCCAGCCGCCGTGCGCCGGCGACGTAGTCCGCCACCGCCTCGGACTCGGGCACCGTCTTGGTCTTGCCGATGTTGGCGCCGACCACCGGGCGGCGGCCGCCGCGCCGGGACCGCAGCGCCCGCAAGTGGTCGGCGGCCACGACCGAGCCGTGGTTGTTGAACCCCATGCGGTTGACGATCGCGGAGTCGGCGGTGAGCCGGAACAGCCGCGGACGGGGGTTCCCCGACTGCGGGTGGGCGGTGACCGTTCCGACCTCGACGTGGCTGAAGCCCAGGGCGGTCAGTGCCGTGACGCCCTCGGCGTTCTTGTCGAATCCGGCCGCCAGCCCCAGCGGGCCCGGCAGGTCCCGGCCCAGGGCCCGCACGGCGAGTTCGGGTTCGCGGGGGGCCAGAGCAGCGCGGAGGGCCCCGGCGGCGCCCGGCACCGCGGCGAGCCCGCGCAGCGCCGCGAAGCTCAGCCGGTGGACGGACTCGGCATCGGTGCGCCGGAGCACTGCGGAGAAGAGGAACTGGTACAGCACTGGCTTTCCGAATTCGTCGGGGCGGCGCGCCCGGCCCGCGGGGCCGGGCGCCGGTCTGCGGGCGGGTACCCGGCCGGGTGGTCAGCCGTCACCGCGCTCGCGGTCGGCGAGGAAGCGCTCCAGCTCGGCGCCGAGCTCGTCGGCGGTAGGCAGCTCGGAACCGTCCTCGCCGAACATCGGGGCGCCCTCCTCCCCGGCGTTCGCACGTGCAGCCATGAAGTCGTCGTACTGCTGCTCCAGGTTGGCGACGACGCGCTGCACCTCCTCGGAGGCTTCGACCTGCTGTTCGATCTCCTCGTCGGTCTGGCGCGCGGACTCCTCCAGCTCGGTTCCGGGCAGCGCCAGCCCGGTGGCGCCGGAGACGAACTCCAGCGCGGCGATGGCCGCGCGGGGGTACTCCGACTGGGCGAGATAGCTGGGCACGTGCACGGCGTAGCCGAGCGCGTCGTGCCCGCTCTCGCCGAGCCGGAACTCCAGCAGGGCGGCGGCGCTGGCGGGCACGTTGACGCGGCCGATCCAGGGAGTGTGGCCCGAAACCAGCTCGGTGCGGGTCGCGTGGGCGGTGGCCGTGGCGGGCCGGGTGTGCGGAACCGCCATCGGGATGCCCTGCACGCCCACGACCAGGGTGACCGCGAGCCGGTCGACGAGGTCGCGCACCGCCGCGGCGAAGGCCTCCCACTCGTGGTCGGGTTCGAGCCCGTGCAGCAGCAGGAACGCCGTTCCGTCGCCGTCGCGCATCTCGTACAGCGACAGCTTGGGCGGGGTGTATTCGGTGTAGGCGTTCTCGACGAAGGTCAGCACGGGCCTGCGGGAGCGGTAGTCCAGCAGCCGGTCGACGTCGAAGGCGGCGATCTCCTCGGCGTCGAACGCGGCGAACAACGCGTCGGCGGTCTGGCGACCGACCGTCCCGGCGTCCACGAACCCGTCGAGGACGACCAGCATCACCGTCCCGGCGGCGTTCTCGGCGCCGGAGCGGAGCTGGTAGAGGTCAGCGTGGTCACGCACCTGGCAGGGTCTCCATTCGCACACGAAGATGGCGGGGCGGCTGCGACACACGGCGGTCGCACGCGCGGCGGATGCACGGTCCAGAATAGTCGAGCGCGACTGCGGCGCCCGCAGCGGCGGTTCCGGTCCCGCACGCCGGGGGCGCCGCGGTCGGTGCGACTCCGGCGCCGGGCACGGTCAGCGGCGGCCCCTCCGGCGGGGGAAACGGCGTCACTCGTCCCCGTCCGCCCGGATCTGGCGCTGCACGCGGAGGCTGCGCAGCCGGTTCAGCGCGGCGGCGATCTCGTAGCGCCGCGGCAGCACGTAGTCGCCCGCGAAACCGCGGCCCAGCGCCGTCACGCCGTCGTCGCCCAGCCGCTCCTCCAGCGCGTCCAGCGCTTCGGCGAGCGTGTGCCGGCCGAGCAGGCCGTCCTCGGCGAGGCGGCGCATGGCCAGGCCCACGCCGATGATCTGGCCGGGGTCGACCAGCTGGGTGAGGCTGCGCACGTCGATGTCGTTCTCCCCGAAGGTGAGCACGTCCATGTCGCGGCGCTTGATGCGGGACTTGCCGCGCGCGGTGGCGTCCACGGAGCGGGCGTCGATCACGCGGTCCGCGGGTGCGCCGAAGTCGGCGTCGGTGCGTTCGGAAGCGAGTTCGCGGGCGCTGTCGGTGACGTCGTAGGGGCGGTAGCCGTCGAGCATGACGATCTGGTCGGCGACGTCGAAGTAGTCGCCGCTTCCCCCCATGACCAGCACCGTGGAGACCCCGTGGTCGCGCCGGAGCGGGCGGACCAGGTCGACGAAGGGGGTCAGCGGCTCGCGGTCGCCGTGCACCAGCCGCTGCATCCGGGCGTCGCGGATCATCAGGTTGGTGGCGGTGGTGTCCTCGTCGATGAGCAGGGTCCGCGAGCCGGCCTCCAGGGCCTCGGAGATGTTGGCGGCCTGGGAGGTCGATCCCGAGGCGTTCTCCGTGGAGAAGTCGGCCGTGTCCGCGCCGGTGGGCAGGTTGCGCACGAAGGCGCTGATGTCGGTGCGTTCGACCTGGCGGCCCTCTTCGGCGCGGATCTTGACGGCGTCGTCGCGCGAGACCACCAGCTCGCGGCCGTCTCCGGGCACGTGGTCGTAGGCGCCGCGTTCCAGAGCGTGCAGCAGCGTGGACTTGCCGTGGAATCCGCCTCCGACGATGAGGGTGATGCCCTCGGCGATGCCCATCCCGGTGACGGTGCCCGCGTGGGGCAGGTCGACGCTGACGCGCAGGCTCTCCGGGGAGCGGAAGGGCACGGCGCTGCCCTGCATGGGCAGGTCGCTGACACCGCTGCGGCGCGGCAGCACCGCCCCGTCGGCGGCGAAGGCCACCAAGCCCAGGTCCTCCAGCCGGTCGCGCAGCGCGCAGGTGTCCTCGACGGTGTCGGCGAAGGCGGCGGCCTCCGCGGTGTCGATCTCGGGCCAGCGCAGCGCGTCGACCATGTCGGGCAGCCGTTCGCACAGTTCGCGTTCGGCGGTGCCGCCGTCGATCCGGCGCCCGTGTCCGGGCATCTCGATGCCCAGTCTCAGGTGCAGGTCGCCGTCGCGGATCTGGCAGGAGGCGCGGTCCAGCACCTCCTGGCCGCCGGCGTCGATACGCAGCCGGGCGCCTTTGAGCTCCCGGTGGGCCCGGCGCACCAGGTAGTCGGCCGTGGCGCGGCGCCGCACGGGCGCGTGCCAGGCGTCGTCGGGCAGTTCGACGACGTCGGCGGGGATGCGTACGGACACGCGGGACGGCGGGGCGAAGGGGTCGGACTGCACCCGTTCGACGGTCAGGGTGAAGTCGGGGAAGGTCCAGTCGCCGGTCAGCGACTTGTAGCGGCCGTAGGAGGAGCCGTCCATCCGGCGCAGCTCCTCGGCCAGGCGGGCGTCGTCGCGGCGGCCGGTGATCTCGGGCTGGTCGCGGCGGCCGCCTTTGCCGCCGCCGGGACCGCCGCGCCGCTCCGGGCGTCCCCCGCCGTGGCGGGGCCCCTGGCCCCCGTACCGTCCAGGCATCGGTCGGATCCCTCCTGCATGCTCGGTCTCGTCCTCGTCCGGCGCGCCGCTCCCCCGGGCGGTCCGCGCTGTCCGCAGGCTGCGACCCGCGGCGCGCGGACGGCCGTGCGGCGCCGGTCGGGCCCGTGCCCGCCGGTACGGCCGCATCGGGTCGCGCTGCGGCCTCGGGTCCGGGTGCGCGCGGGTCGGCGGCCGCGGCCGTTCGCCAAGCCTAACGTCCAGGTGGCCGGATGCGGCCCGGCCGCCGTCCGCGGGGCGGACGACGCGGCTTCGCCGCCTCAGCGCTGTCCGCAGGATCGGAGGCCGCCGGCCGATCCCGGGCGGGCGGGGCGGGCGCGCTCGGCCGCCGCGGGCGCGGTGTGCACCGCGGGCCGCGTAGGGCCAGGCTGCGTGCGGTCCGCCGTACCGGTCGAACGGGAAGCGCATATCCGCGCCACCGCCGGTTCGGCGTCGATCCCCCGGAGCGGATTCCCGGCCGCCCCGGCTCCCCGTCGGACGCCCGTCTACCGGGCCGCTCCGATGCCGGTGGCAGCAGCCCAACCCGCGCGGCGGCGGACGCGCGGCGCCCGCCGGGTGAGTGCGTATCCGGTGCAGGTCACAGCGGCGTAAGGGGAACGGATGCCGGAATCCCGGCCATTGCGAACAGGAGATCCCGCAGCCGTCGGCCCGTATCGGCTGACCGGCAGGCTCGGCGAGGGCGGCCAAGGGGTCGTCTATCTGGGGACGGCGCCGGACGGCACCGAGGCGGCGGTCAAGGTGCTGAGCGCCGAGTGGGCGCAGGACGGCGAGGAGGACGAGGCGGAAGAGACCGAGGAAGCCGACGCCCCGGTGGTCTTCTCCCACGAGTTCGCCGGCCGCTGGGTGGGCCGCGGCACGTTCCCCAACGGGACCGAGCGCGGCTACGACCTCGTCATCGAGGAAGGCGGCGAGACCGCCGACCTGACCACCAGCGACCGGGCCTGCACCTGGAGCTTCACGCTCTTCCGGACCAACAACAAGGACGGCTACGACGGGTGGCTGGACACCGGCGCCGGCTGCGGTCCGCACAAGGGCGGGGGCTTCTGGATCGACGGCGGCCGGCTGGTGGTCATGCTCTGGGGCGAGGAGGGCAACTTCGAGTCGCACTTCTTCTGGCTCGACCGCCCCTGAGCCCACCGGCCCCGCTGGAAGCGAGCTCTCCCAGGGCCGCCGAGCCCACGCCGGGGCCGGTGCGCCGCACCGCCGTCGCGCTGCGGATCGGCTTCAGCGGGTGCCGACGGGGTGCGGCGGCGCTTGCTCCGCCCCGGTCCGGCCGAAGGCGGGGACCGGGGCGGCACCGGTGTCGGGCGTGCGCGCCCGGCCGCGGCCGGATGCCCGGACCGGTCTCCGGCCGGTCAGCGCAGAGCGGGCTCGTCGAGGATGAACATGGTCTGGGTGCTGCGCACCTCGGGGATCCGCTGCAGGCGTTCCAGCACGAAGGTGCGCAGCGCCGCGGCGTCGGCGACGCGCACCAGCAGCAGGAGGTCGACGTCGCCGGAGACCAGGGCGGCGTGGTCGACCTCGGGGATGTCCTTGAGGTAGTCGCGGAACCGTTCCCAGGAGTGCTGCTCGATGCGTACCGAGACGTAGGCGGCGAGCCCGTTTCCGTACTTCTCGTGGTCGACGACCGTCGTGAATCCGCGGATGACGCCGTCGGAGCGCAGCCGGTCGAGCCGGGCGTAGGCGTTCGCGCGCGAGATGTGGGCCTGCTCGGCCACCGCGCGGATCGACATGCGGCCGTCGGCGCGCAGCAGGTCGATGATCCGCCGGTCGACGTCGTCCGGACCAGCCATGTGTCTCACCTCACACCGATTCGACGGCCGCGCCCTGAGACGGATCGCCAGCATCGTCCGGCCTGTTCGGCCATCCGTCCACGTTATGCGCCCGATTATGGACATTGTGCCGAACGGGGCCGCATATTCAGACCATGACGACCAGCGACGCACCACCCGTTGCGGCTCTCCCTCTGCCCTCGCTGGAGCCCCTCCGCCTCATCGACGACGACGGCTGCCGCACAGCGCAGCCGCACCGGGCGGGCTTCGACCTCCCCGACACCGAAACACTGCGCATGCTGCTGCGCGCCATGGTGGTCGGCCGCCGGTTCGACAGCCAGGCCGCCGCACTGGCCAAGCAGGGGCGGCTGGCGGTCTACCCGTCCAGCCGCGGCCAGGAGGCGTGCCAGGTCGGCGGGGTGCTCGCACTGGCAGAGCAGGACTGGCTGTTTCCCACCTACCGCGACTCCGTGGCCCTGACCGCCCGGGGCGTGGACCCGGTCGAGGTCCTGACCCTGCTGCGCGGCGACTGGCACTGCGGCTACGACCCCAAGGCCTACCGCTGCGCTCCGCAGTGCACGCCCCTGGCCACCAACGCCTCCCACGCGGTCGGACTGACCTACGCCGCCCGCCGCAAGGGATCCGACACCGCGGCGCTGGTGCTCATGGGCGACGGGGCCACCAGCGAGGGCGACGCGCACGAGGCCTACAACTTCGCGGCGGTGTGGAACACGCCCGTCGTCTTCCTGATCCAGAACAACGAATGGGCGATCAGCGTGCCGCTGCACAAGCAGTCGGCTGCTCCGACCCTCGCGCACAAGGCCGTCGGCTACGGCATGCGCGGCTACCACGTCGACGGCAACGACGCGGCCGCCGTGCACGCGGTGGTCGCACGCGCGCTGGCCGAGGCCCGCTCCGGCGGCGGGCCGGCGCTGATCGAAGCGCGCACCTACCGCACCGAGCCCCACACCAACTCCGACGACCCCACCCGCTACCGCGACGAAGCCGAGGCCGACCGCTGGCGCCGCCGGGACCCGCTGGCCCGTCTGGAGGCCCTGCTGCGCAGCGACGACGCCGTCGACGACGCGCAGCTGGCGGAGTACGCGTCCCGCGCCGAGCGCCTGGCCGAGTCGGTGCGGACCCGCCTCGCCCACGAGCCGCACCGTTCGACCGACGAACTGTTCTCCCACGTCTACGCCGAGCCCACTCCGGCGCTGCGCCGGCAGCGCGCCGGGGTGCGCGAAGCGGCTGCGCGGGCCGAGCGCGGCGGCGCGTCGAACGGGGGCCGGTGATGGCGGGCTACACCCTGGGCGGGGCGCTGAACCGGGCACTGCGCGACGCGCTGGCCGCCGACCCCGACGTCGTCGTCTACGGCGAGGACGTCGGGCGGTTGGGCGGCGTGTTCCGGGTGACCGACGGCCTGGGTGCGGAGTTCGGCGAGGACCGGTGCTTCGACTCCCCGCTGGCCGAGTCGGGGATCGCGGGAACCGCGGTGGGCATGGCGATGTACGGGCGCCGGCCGGTGGTGGAGATGCAGTTCGACGCCTTCGCCTACCCGGCGTTCCAGCAGGTCGTCTCGCACGTGGCCAAGATGCGCAACCGGACCCGGGGGCGCGTGGAACTGCCCTTGGTCATCCGCATCCCCTACGGCGGCGGCATCGGCGCGGTGGAGCACCACGGCGACTCCTCGGAGGCCTACTACGCCCACACGCCGGGCCTGCGCGTGGTCACGCCGGCCACCGCCTCCGACGGCTACTCGCTACTGCGCGAGGCCGTGGAGTCGCCCGACCCGGTGGTGTTCCTCGAACCCAAGCGCCGCTACTGGGCGCGTGCGGAACTCGACCTTCCGGTGCGCACGGCCCCGATGGACCGGGCGGTGGTGCGCCGCCCGGGCGCCGACCTGACCGTGATCGCCTACGGCCCCACCGTCGACACCGCGCTGGCGGCCGCCGAGGCCTTGGCGGAGGAAGGGCGCGAGGCCGAGGTGGTGGACCTGCGCAGCCTCTCCCCCCTCGACGACGAAACCGTCGCCGCATCGGTGCGCCGGACCGGGCGCGCGCTCGTCGTCCACGAGGCGCACGAGTTCGGCGGGTTCGGCGCCGAGATCGCCGCACGCATGACCGAGCGGTGCTTCCACCACCTGGAGGCGCCGGTGCTGCGGGTGTGCGGCCTGGACGTCCCCTACCCGCCGCCGCACCTCGAAGAGTTCCACCTCCCCAGCGCCGACCGCATCCTGGACGCGGTCGACCGGCTGCAATGGGAGTCGTCGTGGGTTCCGGGCGCCTCCGGGCCGCGCCCGGAAGCCTCCCGGACGGAGGTGGGCGCATGAGCGCGGCGGGCGAGGGCGCAGTGCGCAGCTTCCTGCTTCCCGACCTGGGTGAAGGGCTGACCGACGCCGAAATCGTGCAGTGGCTCGTGGCGGTGGGCGACACGGTGGCGGTGGACCAGCCGGTGGCCGAGGTCGAGACGGCCAAGGCGGCGGTGCAGGTGCCCTGCCCCTTCGGCGGGACCGTCGCCGAGCTGCACGGCGGCGCCGGAGACACGGTGGCGGTGGGGGAGCCGCTGGTCAGCGTGCGCACCGGCGCGGACGCGCCGGCGGCCGAAGGCGGCGGCGCCGATTCGGGGGCCGTCCTGGTGGGGTCCGGCACCCGCCCCGAAAGGCCGTCCCGCCGCCTCCCCAGGCGGGACGCAGCCGGGGAGGTGCCGCCGGCAACGGCGTCCGCGGCACCTCCCCGGCCACGTCCCGCAACGGGCGAACGGGCGCCGGTGATCTCGCCGCTGGTGCGCCGCATCGCCCGCGAGCACGGGATCGACGCCGCCGCCCTCGCCGGCAGCGGCGACGGCGGCGTGGTGCTGCGACGCGACGTGGAGGCGGCCGTCGCGGCCGGCTCCCGGCCGCCGGCCGGCGGTCCGGACGGGGCACCCGACGCGGCGGAGCGGGTATCCCTCACGGCGCCGCACCGCGAGATGGCCCGGCGCATGGCCCGGTCGCGGCGGGAGATCCCCGAGGCCACCGTGTGGGTCGACGCCGACGCCACGGGACTGCTGGAGCTGCGCACCGCGGTCGACGGGGCCGCCCCCGAGCGGCCGGTGGGCCTGCTGGGGCTCCTGGCGCGGTTCTGCGTCCTGGGGCTGGCGCGGTTCCCCGCACTGAACTCCCGGTTCGACCCCGAGCGCGAGGAGCTGCTCCGGCCGGCCGGCGTCCACCTGGGATTCGCCGCGCAGACGCCGCGCGGGCTGGTGGTGCCGGTCGTGCACGACGCCCACACGATGACCGCCCGCGAGCTGGCGGCCGAGATCGCGGCGCTCACCGAGGCGGCCCGGGCGGGCACGCTGCCGCCCGACCGGCTGCGGGGCGGCACGTTCACGGTGAACAACTACGGCGTGTTCGGCGTGGACGGTGCGGCGGCGGTGATCAACCACCCCGAGGCGGCGATCGCGGGCGTGGGGCGCATCGTCGAGCGCCCCTGGGCCCACGGCGGCGAGCTCGTGCTGCGCCCGGTCACGGAGCTGACGCTGGCCTTCGACCACCGGGTGTGCGACGGCGCCGAGGCGGGCGCGTTCTTGCGCTTCCTCGCCGACTGCGTGGAACGCCCCGCGGCGCTGCTCGGCGACATGTGAGCCCGCGGGATCGGCGCGGCGGCCGCGCCTGCGCTCCCGAGGGGCGCGGGAGCGGCCGCCGGCGTTCCGCCGCAGGGACCGGAGCGGCTAGGCCCTGTTTAAGAAGGTGTCGCTGCGAGGTCGCGCAGCCAGATGTCGATCACGGCGACCTGGATCGTGGCCTCGTAGCGCAGGGCGAGCTTGTCGAAGCGGGTGGCCACAGCACGGAACTGCTTGAGCCGCCCGATCCCGCACTCCACCACGTGGCGCTGCTTATACGCCTGTCGGTCCACCCTCGGCGGCCGGCCGCCCGCCGACCCCTTCGCCTTGCGATGGCACCGCTGGTCGCGGGGCTCGGCGATGGTCGCCGGGATCTTGCGCCGCCGCAGGTAGGCCCGGTTGGCCCGCGAGGAGTAGGCCTTGTCGGCCAACACCCGCTCGGGCCGAATACGCGGGCGCCCCGGCCCGGAGCGGGCCACACGGATGCGCTCCAGAACCCGCGCGAACTTCGGGCTGTCACCGCGCTGGCCCGCCGTCAATACCACCGACAGCGGTTTGCGGTGCTGCTCTCCGGCCAGGTGGAGCTTGGTGGAGAACCCGCCGCGCGAACGCCCCAGCGCGTGGTCGCCGGGTTCGTCGCCGGGCGGCTCGGCCTGGCGGCCGGGACGGCGGCGCGCCCCGGCGGCGTGGGGGTGGGCACGGCAGGTGGTGGAGTCGACCGCGACCGTCCAGCCGATGAGCCCGGCGGCATCGGTCCAGGCCCGCAGCTTGGCCGCGATCAGCGCCCAGATCCCGGCGCGCTGCCAGCTCCGCAGCAGATGGTAGACCGACTGCCAATGGCCGTAGCGTTCGGGCACGTCGCGCCAGGGCACACCGGCGCGGGTGCGCCAGCGGATGCCGTCCAGCAGTTGGCGCCGCGTCCATGTCGGCGGCCTCCCGCCTGCGGGTCGCGGGGGCAGCAGCGGTTTCAGGGCCCGCCACTGCTTGTCGGTCAGGTCTTTACGTCCTCCGATCGGTACCCTGGCCACCGAGGTCTCCGTGTAGATGGGCTGCTTGGTCGTTGCTCCATTTACCGGAGACCTCGCTTGTGCGCAGTTCCGACATGCCGGGCAAGCCCGATCAACCAGGGCTTCTTAAACAGGGCCTAGTCCCGGTCGGCGCCGGAGCCGCTACGCACGGAGCGGCTCACACGCTGCCGGCAGTAGGCGGCGGCCCCGCGCAGGTTCTTCGCGGTCGCGCGCATCCCTGCCGCCGTCAGCGGGGAGGCGGAGCGGTGGCGGCCCGGTCCGGCGTAGCCGGCGGAGGGCTTGCGCCGGACGAAGAGCAGGGCCACCAGCAGCGCGGGCACGATGGCCAGGGTGAGCACCCCGGTCGCCAGCGGCAGGTCGTTTCCGGCCAGCGAGATTCCGGACATGTCGTTGGAGGCGGACTCGGTGGTCAGGCCCGTTCCGGAGCCGTCGCCGCCGTCACCGTCGCCGGAGGCACCGCCGGCCTGCTGCCGCTGTTGGGAGTCCTCTGCGCCCGACGGCGGCTCCGCCGAGGATCCGCCGCCGGAGTCCGCCGGCTCCTCGGCGGACTCCTGACCGGAACCGCCGTCCCCGGAGGAACCGGCGTCCTCGGAAGCGGAGCCGTCCCCGGAGGAGCCGCCGTCCTCGGAGGTGGAACCGTTCTCGGCGGAGCCGTCGTCCTGCTGCTGCTCCTGGTCGTCGCCGTCGTCCCCGGCGGAGGCCGGAACGGGCTGGACGGCCGCGCCGTCGCACACTTCGGAACCGCTCATCGGCCGGGGAGCGCCGGATGTTCCGGCACCGTCGCCCCACTCGGTGATGTAGTACTCGACGTCGATGTGGCCCTGGCCGCCGGTGACGGTGTAGCTGGAGTCGTTCCAGCTCTGTCCGGTGAGTTCGGCGAAGGTCTTGCCGTCGAGATCGAGGAGGACGTCGCAGTTCTCCGCGGGGTGGCCGGGGCCGCGGTCGCCGATGAAGAACTCGGCCTTCTCGCCGTTGTACTCGACGTAGCCCTCGGTGCCGAGCGGCCAGCTCGGGCTGGCGGCCATGCCCTTCTGCATCGGCTCACCGGAGGCGGGAGCGCCCGTGTCGCCGTTGATGCCGGAACCGTCGTCCCAGAAGTAGGACGACTTTACCTCGCCGTACTGCACAGGTTCAGAACTCATGAAAACGCAAACCCAATTCGACGGAGCGGGGCCGAGCGAGGCCACACAGACACGACATTCCTGACCTTTTGGACACACTGGGGGCAGGGGTGACCGACGAACGGCGTGTCTGCGGGGGACTCCCGGCTGGACGGCCGGGAGCGGCGGGATCGCCGGCCGCCGTCGAAGGACGGCGAACCGGGGCAGGCGCTGGATGCGCGGCCCTGCCCGCAAGAGGTCTCAGGCCTCGTGGACCGGGGTCATGTCCCGGGGCTCGACATCGGGGGCAGACCTGGGTCCTGGAAAGGTAATAGCCAAGTCACGAACCGATCACGAAGACTGTAGCCCACGAAAAAGTCAAACGCCACAATCGGGAACGTAAAACCGCAGATCAGGACAGGTGTCGGCGCCGTACCGCCAGTACGGAACCCCAGACCACACCGGGGTTCGCAACGCCGGACCGGCACGAACATGGCACCCGTCACACGTGGACGGGTGCCGGGACGATCGGGGGCGGCGGAGGCGGACCGTGCCTCAGGTCACGGCCTTGGCCGCGGTGAATCGCGGGTCGCGCCACTCCTCGCCGCGCACTACCTCCACCAGCGCCGATGCCGCGTCGAAGACGTCGGTATAGCGCAGGTAAAGCGGGGCGAACCCGAAGCGCAGCACGTCGGGAGCGCGGAAGTCGCCCACCACACCGCGCGCGATCAGCGCCTGCACGATCGCGTACCCCTGCGGGTGGCGCAGCGCGACCTGGCTGCCGCGGCGGCCGCCCTCGCGCGGGGTCACCAGTTCCAACCCGGCGGAGCCGGTCGACTCGATGAACAGCTCCGTCAGCGCCAGGCTCTTCTCCCGCAGCTGGTGCAGGTCCACCCGCTGCCACAGGTCGAGGGAAGCCTCCAGCGCGGCGGCGGCCACCACCGGCTGCGATCCGCTGAGGAAGCTGCTCGCCCCGTCGGCGGGCGCGTACTCGGCGGAGAAGTCGAACGGCCGGGCGTGGCCGTGCCACCCGGTCAGCGGCTGGCGGGCGGCGCCGTGGTGGCGCTCGGCGGCGAAGACGAACGCGGGGGCGCCCGGCCCCGCATTGAGGTACTTGTAGGTACAGCCCACGGCGAAATCGACGCCGCAGCCCGCCAGCTCGACCGGAAGCGCGCCGACGCTGTGGCACAGGTCCCACACCACCAGCGCCCCGTTGGCATGGGCCAGCCTGGTGATCTCGGCCATGTCCCGCAGAGCGCCCGTGCGGTAGTCCACATGGCTCAGCAGCAGGACGGCCACGTCGCCCGCTGCCAGCGCTCCGGCCAGGGCGGCGCGACGGTCGGCGTCGACGCGGCGCTCGACGGCACCCATGATCTCGGCCACGCCCCCGGTGATGTACAGGTCGGTGGGGAAGTTCCCCGTCTCGCCCAGCACGACGCGGCGCTCGGGATTCAGCCGCAGTGCCGCCACCAGCGCCTTGAACAGGTTGGCGGACGTCCCGTCGCCCACGACCACCTCGTGCGGCCCCGCTCCCACCAGCGGTGCGAGCATGGCGCCCAGGGTGCGCGGCTTGTCCCACCAGCCGGCGTCGTTCCAGCTCGCGATCAGGCGCTCGCCCCACTCCTGCTCGACGGTGCGGGCGATGCGTGCGGGAGCGGCCGCCGGAAGCGCGCCCAGCGAGTTGCCGTCGAGGTAGACCACCCCCTCGGGCAGCAGGAACTCCCGGCGGAAACCGGCCAGCGGATCCTCGTCGTCACGGCGGGCGCAGTCGGATCTGGTGGTGGATGTCATGCGGATGCGGCCTTCCTGGGACGGGGCGATCTCAGCGGCGGACCGAAGCGCGGGCCGGTGCGGCGGGCACGCCGCGGACGGCGGGCGGGACACGACGTGCCCGCGCACGGATGATGCATGCCCGCGGCGGGGCGCGGCCTCACACTCCGGTACGCAGCGACCACAGTTCGGGGAACACGTCGCGGGCGGCGTTGCGGGCGAGCCAGTCCAGCCCGCTGGAACCGCCGGTACCGGGTTTGGCACCCATGGAGCGCTTGACCGCCATCAGGTGCCGGTGCCGCCACCGGGTCACACGTTCGGCCGTGTCCAGGAGAGCTTCGGCCAGTCGCAGCAGATCGTTGCCGGGGCGCTCGTCGGCGTAGACCTCGGCCCAGGCCCGCTCCACCCGGGGGTCGGCCGTGTACGGGCGGGTCCAGTCGCGCTCGGTCACGTCGTCGGGCACCGGCAGCCCGCGCCGGGCCAGCAGCCGCAGCGCGGCGTCGTAGAGGCCGGGTTCGGCGAGGGTCCGCTCCAGCCCGGCACCCGCCACAGGCAGTCCGCGTTGCGCCCGCGCCATCCCCGCCGACTTGTTGCCCAGCAGGAACTCCAACTGCCGGTACCCCGCCGACTGCACGCCCGAGGCCACGTCCAGCGACGCGCGGAACCGGTCGAACTCCGCGGGGGTCAGCATGGACAGCATGCCCCAGGACTCCACGAGCACGTCCTGAGGGCCGGTGCCGCGGCGCAGCGCAGCCAGGGCCGCGGCGGTGTCGCCGGCCTCCAGCGCGTCCCGGGCCTGCTCCCAGTGGTGGCGGATCAGCCGGAACAGCAGCTCCATGACCTGCGTGGTGATGATGAAGGACAGCTCCGCCGGCTCCCCCGTGCGCGGGCGCTGCAGACTCAGCAGCGTCTCCGTGTGCACGTAGTCGGTGTAGGCGGCGGCCTCGTCGGTGCCCAGCACCGGACAGGCCGACGGTGCGCCGGCCTCCTCCGCGGCCGCGCCGCCGGGCACCCGGCGCCCCTGGTCGTACGCGGTCCTCGCCATCCTCGCTCCCCCTCTGTGCACGCCGCTGCGGTCGGTCCGACCCAGCATGGGCCAAGCGGTCCGGCGGATTGAATGGCCGCCGCTGACGAATCGGGGTCGTGCACTTAACGTCCGCAACCGGTATCGGTTGTACTGTTTACGAACGCGAAAACGACGCTTGGACCCCGGCGAAGCGTCCCGGAAAACGGGAGGGCCTGTGCTGGACACCGTCGACCGGCGGATCCTCGACGAACTGCAGGAGGACGCGCGGCTGTCCTACAACGAGCTGTCGCGGCGGGTGAACCTGTCGGCGCCCGCCGTGGCCGACCGGGTGCGGCGCCTGCAGGAGACCGGCGTGATCACCGGGTACCACGCCCATGTCGACCCCGCCGCCGCCGGGCTTGCGGTGACGGCGCTGGTGCGCATGGAGTGCTTCGGGCCGCGGTGCCTCCTGCGCGACGCTGCGGCGCTGGCGACACCCGAGATCCTGCAACTGCACCGGGTCACGGGCGACGCCTGCTGCGTGCTCCTGGTGGCGGTGGCCTCGATGGCGCACTTCGAGGAGGTCATCGACCGGCTGGCCGAGCACGGCCGCCCCTCCAGCACGATGGTGCTCTCCAGCCCCTACCCCTGGCGTCCCGTGCGGCCGTGAGCGTCCCCGCCGCGCCGCAGGCTGTGCACCCGCCACTGCGGCTCCGGGGACCGGCCCCGGGCCTCAATCCGGCCGGACGCTCCCGATACGGCCGCGCCCCGGTTCTTCGCCCGACAGCAGGCACCGCCCGAGTGCGGTGAGGCTGTGCCGTACACAGCACCCGGCCCTGCGTGTGGTGACCAGACCCGATGCCCGCAGCGTCCCCAGATGCTGGCTGGCGGCCGCGGCCGAGACCCCGGTCAGGGCCGCGACCTCGCTGGTCGTCGGTTCGTCGGTGACGGCCGCGAGCACGGCCGCGCGGGTGCGGCCGAACAGGGCCCGCAACCGGTCGGGCCGGGCCGCTGCCGCCGCGGAACGCACACGGGCGTCACTCTGCTCCTCGGGGACGGGCAGCACCAGCACCGGCGGCCGGTCGGGATCGCACAGGGTCACCGGCGCCAGGCAGAAGTACGACGGCAGCACCAGCAGTCCTCGGCCCCTCAGGTACAGGTCCCGGTCGCGCGGATAGCGCACGTCGAGTACGTCGCCGCGCCAGCCGCCCGAGACCGGCAACCGGGCGAGGAACTCCGCGACGCCGTAGTGGGTCAGCACGCGCGAGTGGCGCTCGCGCGCCGCACCGACGGCCGCGTCCACCGCAGGCCACCACGGCACCAGGGCGGTGCGGCAGTAGTCGGCCAGCGCGCCGCAGATCCCGTCGAGCACCGCGGAATCGCCCTCACCCAGCCGCCGCGCCCACGCCGGCAGCGCCCGCTCACCCGCCATACGCTCCACATCGGCGCGCAACCGGTCGACGGGTGTCGCCCGTACGGCATCGATCCCCGTTCGGATGGCGGAGTCGACGTCGTGGGCCGCCGGCTGCACCTGCGGCGCGGGGGTGAGGAAGTCGGCCGAGGAGCCGCGGGGCGGCGCCAGCGCGGTCAGGGCCCAACCGCGGCGGTCCAACCGCGTCCCCACCTCGGCACGCCAGCCCGCGTAGCGTGCCCCGCCGGGCGCCTGCAGCACGTGCATGCTCAGCAGCGCCTCCCACATGGGGTCGGGCGCCAAGGCCACGCGCGTACGAGCGATATCGGCAGAGGCGAAGTGGATCCGCAGCACGGACGGGCCCTCCCCGGGCGAGGCCGAAACAATGGCAGCGCTCCACCCTCGTCACACTTCGGATTGCCAGAGTTTCCCATTGTAATCGCCACGACGGCGCCGAGGGCGCGCACAGCACCGATTCAGCCCTGGCTAAAAGGGGTGGACGACGCAGGGCCGGATCCGCAGAGTGATCCCGTGCATCCAATCCGAACACAGAGAGGCGCATACATGGACCCGAACACACCGCGCTGGGGACGGTTCGCGGCGTGCACCGCCGCGGCCGCCCTGCTGGCCACCGGTTTCGCGTCGGCCCCCGCCTACGCCGACGACGACACCCGGCACTGCGTCATCACGCTCGACGCCGTCGCGCCCGGCGAGACGTCCTCGGAGGTCGTCGACCGCGACTGCGCCCCCGGCGAGGAGGGCCGCCGGCTCCAGCGCGCCGCGACGGCCAGCACTCTCATCATGACCTGGTACCAGGACCGGAACTACGCAGGCGACACCGCCGACATCCGCAAGTCCGGCGGCCCGTGCGACAGCCGGGGCTACGGCATCAGCGACGTCGGCTTCCTCTGGCACGACGAGATCTCGTCCTTCAAGACCTGGAACGGGTGCACGGTCACGCGCGCCTACGAGCACTCCGACTACGGCGGCCACTTCGGCCACTACGGCAGCGACCGGGTGGTCTACGTCGGCGACCACATCAACGACGCGATCTCGTCCTTCCGCACCTGGAACGGCTGACCGGTCCCGCGCGGGCCGGCGCCCCACACGCCGGCCCGCGCGCGTCCCGGCGCTCGCGAGCGCGGCGCCGGTTCATCCGCGCTCCAGGCGCCGCAGCGTGCGGGCCAGCAGCCAGGCGCCGGTCAGCGCCGCCAGCGCCGCTCCCGCGGCGAGTCCCACCGGCCACGGCGCCACGTCGTACCCCGGAAGCACCGCCACCGGCCAGAACAGCGGCAGGGGCGCGAGCGACCACGCCGCCCACGCGGGCAGCCACCACACCGCGACCGGAAGCAGAGTGAACACCGCCCCGGCGATCTTGACCAGCACCAGCGTCTCCACCTTGGCCGGAGCGAAGGCGGTGGCGGCGAGCACGAACAGCGGCGCCTGCAGGGCCGCCAGCGCGACCGCCGCGACCAGAGCGGGCACCCGGTCGGGGGCGACGCCGGTCACCAGCCCTGACAGCGGAACGGCCGCCGCCAGTCCGCTCCCCGCCGTGATCACGGCCACCGCCGTCCGGTAAGCCAGGAAGCGCGGCAGGCCCAGCGGCGAGACGCGGTACAGCAGCAGCGTGCCGTCGTCGGCGTCCTCGACGGTCCGCAGGGCCGCCATCGCGCCGGTCATCATCGGCACGTGCAGCACGACCAGCGCCGCAAGCAGCACCGGCGCGAGAGGGCCGGTGTCCAGCCCGTAACGGGCCGCGAGGAACCCGCTCGCCGACGGATACGCCCACCGCAGGACGAGCGCGAGCACGGCCGGCCCCAGCAGCAGCGCGACGAGCAGGGGATCCCGCAGCAGACCACGCAGATCGGCGCGCGCCAGCCCGCCCGCGGCCCCGCCGCACCGCCGTCCGGACGATGCCGCTGCGCGGACCGGCGCCCGGTCCCGCTGCGCCGGCCGCAGAGCGTTCCGGCCCGCGGCCGAGGTGCCCGACCGGCCGACCGGCGCCGGGAGTCCCGCCGCCGTCTCCGGTCCCACCGCCCGGCAGGCGAGGATCGCGGCGCCCGCGATCCACACGAGCAGGTACAGCACGGCGAGCGCCAGTGGCCCCGCACCGAGTGCTGCCCCGGGCAGGAGTCCGGCGCGGATCAGCTCGGCGCCGCCGGTGGTGGGCACTAGATACAGCAGTGGGTGGTCGAGGGCACCGGACACGTGCACGACCGGCACCACCACCAGCGGCGCCACCAGCGGCACGCGCGTGACCAGCGCCCCGATCCCGCCCGCGCCGCCGCAAGCCGCGAGCGCTGCGCCGACCAGCAGCAGCGACAGCAGCGCCACACCCAGCAGCACCGGCGGCAGCGCCGCCGCCACTGCGGCAGGGTGCTCGCGCGCGGCGGCGAGGGTCATCGGGACCGCGATCGCCGTCGCGAGGAGGGTGAGCACGGCGAGCTTGGCCCCGACGTACTCGATCGGCCGCAGCGGGGCCGCCGCCAGGATCGCCCGGCCGCCCTCGGCCCGCTCGAAGAGCACCAGCACGACCGCGAAAAGGACGCCGAAGCCGGCGGTGTCGACGATCAGCAGGTAGACGGCGGCCGTGGGCGCCCACGCGGCCGGTACGGCGAGCAGGACCGCGCTCCACAGCGCCGCGAGCGCCGCCGCGGCGGCGGGCACCCGGTGGCGCAGTTGCACCCGCCACTCCAGCGACACGCCGGCCGCGGCCCGCACGCCGGTCACAACCGGGCCTCGGTCACGGTGGCGAACACGTCGTCCAGCGACGCCTCGCGGGTGTGCACGGTCTCGACCGCGCCCCGGGCGAGCAGGTCGGCCAGTCCCGGATCGGCGGTGAGCGCGTCCAGCGGCACCTGCCGGGAGTCCAGCCGCCCGTCGACGCGGTACTCCACCCGGACTCCCGGGCGCCCGTAGCGGAGTTTGAAGGCCCGCGGGGAGTCGACCGCTGCGATGCGCCCGTCCACGACGAAGGCGACGCGGTCGCACAACCGGTCGGCGGTGGTCATGTCGTGGGTGGTCAGGAACACGGTGGTGCCCTGCCGTGCCTGGTCGCGGATCACCTCGCGCAGCGCCGCGGCGTGTACGGGGTCCTGGCCGGAGGTGGGCTCGTCCAGGAACAGCAGATCGGGCCGGGTTACCAGGGCGCGGGCGAGGTTGAGCCGCATGCGCATGCCCTTGGAGAAGCCGTCGACGCGCCGTTCGGCGGCCCCGGCCAGGTCGACCGCCTCCAGCAACTCGCGCACGGGCGGCGGCGGGCGGCGGTACAGGCGGGCCACGGCGGTGAGGTTCTCCGCGGCGGTGAGCTTGCCGAAGGCCACGGGCAGCTCGAAGCCGACGCCGATGCGCTCGAAGTAGTCGGCTCCCCAGCTGTCCAGAGGGCGGCCGAACACGGCGGCGCGGCCGCTGTACCCGCGCAGCAGGCGGGTGAGGACCCGCTGCACCGTCGACTTGCCCGCGCCGCTGGGCCCGAGGAAGCCGAACACCTCGCCCGGGGCCACGGCGAAGGCCATCCCCGCCACGGCGTCGGCGTCGGCGCCCCGGTAGCGCACGCGCAGGTCCTCGACGTCGATCACCGGTGTGCCCGCACCGTCCATGCGTCCTTCCGCCTCTCCGCCGCCCGTGGTCCGGCCGCCCGTGGAGTCCCCGTCCTCACCTCAGCTCGGCGCGCAGCTGAGCGAAGGCGTCGTCGACGATTTCGGCCAGGTCGGCGCGGCCGTCCCCGTCGGCCCATTCGGTGATGGCGGTGGTGAGCACGGCCAGACACGCCGCGGCGACGACGCGCACGCGCCTGGGCACCGCAGCGGGATCGTCGGTACCGGCCAGCGCCCGTTCCAGCAGCGCCCGGGTGCCCTGCATCTGCTCCCAGAGGCGCGAGCGCAGCGAGGGCGCGCTGAGCAGCAGCCGCACGCGCGCCAGCAGCGCGTCCCGGTCGGAGCCGCCGACCGCGGCCAGGCCCTCGGCCGTCGCGTTGCGCACCCGCTCGACCAGGTCCTCGGACTCGGGCCGGTTGCGCAGCGCCGCATCGATCAGCGGATCGTACCCGTCGGCGAGCACGACGTCCTCCTTGGTCGGGAAGTACCGGAAGAAGGTGGTGTGGGAGACACCCGCGGCCGCGGCGATCTGCGTCACCGTGGTCGCGTCGTAGCCCTGCTCCCCGAACAGCCGCAGCGCCTCGCCCTGGATCCGCTCCCGGGTCCGCGCCTTCTTCCGCTCGCGCCAGTCCTGGCTCACGATCACCCTTCGATTCCGATGTTAGTCGCTTACATGTTAGTCGCTAACATCTGTGGGGCAAGAGCGAACAGGACCGCGGCGGCGGGTCCGGTCCGATCGGGCGCGTCACGCCGCCAGGCGGCGCATCAGGCGGGTACCCAGCGCGAGGGCGACGACGGCGACCGCCGCGGCCACCCCGGCGCCGATCAGCACCGACGGGTCGCCGAAATCGCCGCGGAACAGCGCACGCTCGGCATCGACCACGTGGCTGAGCGGGTTGATGCGGGAGAGGGTGTACAGCCAGGTCGGCGCCATCTCCATAGGAAGCAGGATTCCGGACAGCAGGATCAGCGGCATGGTCGTCGTCTGCAGGATCGCCGGGAAGAGGAACTCCTGCTTGACCGACATCGCGAGCATGTAGGACAGCGTCCCCAAGCCCACGCCCATGACCAGCAGCACCAGTAGGCCGGCGGCTGCGCCTACCGGCGACACCCGCAGGCCGGACGCGACGACGATCAGCAGGATCACCGCGGCCTGGCCGAGCAGCACCGCGATGTCGCGCAGGACCCGGCCCAGCAGCAGGGCGACCCGGCTGACGGGAGCGGCCAGCAGCCGCTCGTGCGCGCCGCTGCGCAGTTCGGGCAGCAGGCCGAAGCCCGCGAAGGAGGTTCCGAACAGCGCCAGCATCGCCAGCACTCCGGGCACGAACCACTGGAGGGGGTCCTCGCCCGTCGCGCCGGGCATCCCCGACAGCAGCGGCGCGAAAAGCGCGAGGTAGAGGATCGGCTGCAGCATGGAGAAGCCCATGCCCGCGACGGGGCTGTGCAGGGTGGGCCGCAACTGGCGCAGGAAGATCAGCCACGTGTCGCGCAGGAGGGGCATCGTCGGCGCTCCGTTCGTTCTGTTCGGGCCGTGCCCGGCCGTCGCCGGGGCCGGGGCGGAAGGGTCGGGGCGGCGCTCATCCGGCGCTCTCGCGCAGGCTGCGCCCGGTCAGGGTGAGGAACACGTCGTCCAGGGAGGGACGGTGCACCTGCACGGTGCGCAGCTCCAGACCGCGGGCCTCGACGGCGCTAAGGACTTCGGGCAGGGCGGCGTCGCCGCGGTCGACGCGCATGCGCACCGCGGTGGCCGCGGTGTCGACCGAGTGGGTCGCGGTCGCCCCCTGGACGGCGGCCGCAGCCGCGCGGGCGTCCTCTTCGGACGCGGCTTCCAGGACCACCAGGTCGCCGGAGACTTTCCCTTTGAGTTCATCGGGGGTGCCGTCGGCGATGACCGAGCCGTGGTCGATGACGACCACGCGTTCGGCGACGCTGTCGGCTTCGTCCAGGTAGTGGGTGGTGAGCACGATGGTGGTTCCGTACCTTTCGCGCAGCCGGGCGATGTGCGACCAGAGGTTGGCGCGGCTGTGCGGGTCGAGGCCGGTGGAGGGCTCGTCCAGGAACAGCAGGTCGGGCTGGTGGATGAGCCCCATGGCGACGTCCAGCCGCCGCTGCTGCCCGCCGGAGAGATAGGAGGCCTCGCGCTTGTCCAGTCCTTCCAGGTCGAGGTCGGCCATCAGCTCGGCTGCGCGCGAGCGCGCCTCGGCCTTGGCCAGCCCGTACATCCGCCCCTGGCCGACCAGCTCCTCGGCGACGTACTGGCCCGTTCCGGCCGCGTGGCCCTGGCCGACGTAGCCGATCCTCCGGCGTACGCCCTTCGGGTCGGCCACGACGTCGCATCCGGCGACGGAAGCGCTGCCGGAGGTGGGCAGCAGCAGGGTCGTGAGCATGCGCAGGGTCGTCGACTTCCCGGCCCCGTTGGGCCCTAAAAGCGCGACGAGCTCGCCGGCCCCGACGTCCAGGTCGAGGCGGCGCACCGCTTCGACGGTGCCGCCCTTGGCCTTGAACGTCCGGACGAGGTCACGGGTGCGGATCACGACTCCCCCTGGAATCCGGTAGTCAAATTTGAACACTTGATACTCTGCCGCATGCGACCGCAGCGATCAAACGCTTTTCAGCCGCCGGCGCCGGACTCGGACCCGGTATCCGCCGGCGGAACCCAGCCGGGCTCGCCGAAGACCGCCGCGCCTTCGCCCGCCATGGTGTAAGCCCCGTTCTCCAGCCGCTCGATCAGCTCGCGGGTGAACGAGACCGCCGCGTCCCCGGCGACGACCCAGGATCGGAACAGCTCCCAGACGTGCTCCGGCTTGGCGGGCGGAGCCGCGTCCTCCGCCAGCAGCGACCGGAGACTGGCCTGTTCGTCTTCGAGCCCGGCGAGGCGCGACCGCAGCAGCCGGATCACCCGGCGACGGGACTGGCACGGCAGAAACGTGATGCCGGCGCCGAAGAACTCCGGCTTGGCCGAAGCGTCCGACAGCGCCTTGCTCAGCAGGCGGACGAACTCCTCCTCGCCGCTGCCGGTCAGCTCGAACACCGTGCGCTCGGGCCCTTCGCCGCTCTCCTCCACACCGGCGCCGCGCAGCATTCCGCCCTTCAGCAGCTGGCGCAGCGCGTGGTAGACCGAGCCGGGCTTGACGCTGGCCCACTGCTCGGCGCCCCACGTCAGCAGCTCGCGCCGCACCTGGTAGCCGTGGGCCCGCCCCGAAGCGCGCACCACTCCCAGAACCAGCAACCGCGTCGCCGACATCGCCACTCCGCCATGCTCTCGCCTCGACTTTCCCCGAGAGTAAGCCAGATCCGCCGATGGCGGGCATGGGGCGGGACTCCGGAAGAGCCGCCGCCCCGCGCCGTCCGATGCGGCAGGTGACCACGCACACCCCGGTGTGGCACCGTGCGGTCGTCCGCTGTGCGGCCCGGTGTGCGGCCGGGCTGAAGGGCGGCCGGCCGCCGTCACGGCAGCGGGTACCGGCGGGTCTCCAGAAGGGCGCAGCGTCCCCCGACCTCGACGGTGCCGCCGGGTCCGGGGCGCACGTCGATGCGCGATCCCGTCCCCTGGTGGACGGTCAGCGCACGGCCGAGGCGCTGACCCAGCCGCAGCGCGGCGGCGCCGGTGGCCTCGTCCTCGCCGATCCCCATCTCCTGCGGGAAGACCCGCACGCGGACGTCGCCGGCCGCTTCGTCCTGCCAGGCCCAGACGTGCAGGTCGACCCCTGCTTCTCCGCCTTCCAGGGCGTCCACGTCGGCCGGGGAGGCCAGCCGGCGCGTGTCGAAGGCGGGCGCGAGGTCGGGGTCGGCGCGGATCCAGACGCGTTCGCCCTCGGACCAGGTCGGCACCGCGCCGGCGGGCGGGGCGAGGACGTCGAGCGGGCGGCCCGAATCGGCCAGCAGCCACGCGGTGCCCACGAGAGGGTGGCCGGCCAGCGGCAGCTCGACGGCGGGGGTGTGGATGTGCAGCCGTCCGCTGTCGGCGTCCTCCACGAAGACGGTCTCGGAGAATCCGAGGTCGGCCGCGATCCGCTGCCGGCTGGGGCCGGGGAGTCCGGACGCGTCGGGGAAGACGCCGAGCTCGTTGCCGCCGGTACCGCCCTCGCCGAGGAACACGGTGACGATCTGCAGTGTGGTGTTCGTACTCATGGGCGCGACCTTGCCACGGCGCGTCGTCCGGGCGCACGCGGATTTCACGGCGTCGAGAGCAGGGCCCGCCGGCGCCGGTACGGAGCCGGGGCGCGGCGCCCGTGTGAGCACCCTCATATGCGGCCGCGGAAGCGCTCTACGCTGCCACGAAGCCCGCCATCGGGGCCGTGCGGGGCGCCGTGCCGGCGCCGGCGGCGAACAGGTCCGATCAGTCCCGTTAAGCGTGCATTAACAGGTCCCCGCCGACGGCGGTGACCCGCGTATTCTCGAGAATCGTGCTTACGCTGTTCCCACCCCGCAGACGGCCGCTGGACCGCCGGAAAGAGGGTTCCGTGCCTCGAGTGACCGGACTCGCCCACATCACCCTGTCGGTGCGCGACCGCGACGCCAGCATCGAGTTCTACCGCTCCGTGCTCGGGTTCAAGGAGTTCAAGACCCGTGACGGCAAGCAGTGGCTGCTCACCGAGTGTCGGCACCCGTGCGGGGTCGTGCTGGGGTTCATCCAGCACAAGGACCAGTTCAAGGCGACCTTCGACCACCGCCGCACCGGCATGGACCACGTCGCCTTCCAGGTCGGCAGCCTCGGCGAGCTCTCCTACTGGGAGGACCGGCTCACCGAGCTCGACATCGACCACTCCCCGGTCGTGCATTCCGACAGCGGTTCCATGATCCAGTTCTTCGACCCGGACGGCATCCAGTTGGAGCTGTTCTGCCCCGCGGATCTGGGCAGCGACGAAGCCTGAGCCGCACCCCCGCCCGTCCGGACCCCCGCACACCCCGGCGGAGGCGCCGCCGGAGGACGGCGGCAGCGGCGCCGCGCACCGTCCGCCGGCCCGTCACCTCCGGTGGCGGGTCCCCCGCCCCGCGACCGAACCGTCGCCGCCGTCCGGCGCTCACTCCGGGGAGACCAGCTCCAGCCGCACGTCCTGAGCCCGGATCTCATCGGCCGCCGACTGCGGCAGCCGGTCGTCGGTGACGATCAGGTCGAACTCCTCCAGGCGCGCCACCCGGAACGTCCCGAACTTTCCGTACTTCGTACTGTCCACGGTGAGTACGCTCTTGGACGCCATGCGCAGCAGTTGCTGCTTGGCGACGACCTTGGCCTCGGAGGGCGTCGTCGATCCCCGTTCCACGTCCCAGGAGCTGCTGGCGACGAAGGCGATGTCGACGTTGACCTTGCTCAGGAAGTCGGCGGTGAACTGGCCCACCGACGAGTGGTCGGCGTGGGAGACTACGCCGCCGGTGTGGATCAGCTCGATGTCGGGGTACTCCATCAGGTGCCCGACGACGTTGAAGTCGTTGGTGACGACGGTCAGTCCGACTTTCTCGGTGAGCATCGGCACCATCTGCAGGGATGTGGTGCCGGCGTCGAGGAAGATCGTGAAGTTGTCCCGTACCAGCTGGCCCGCGGCGCGGGTGATCGCTCGCTTGGCGGGCACTTCCAGCTGGGCCTTGGCGAGGTACGAGGGCTCGCTCTTCAACCGCGCCGCCAGGCGCACGCCGCCGGTGACCGACAGCACCTTGCCGTCGTTCTCCAGCGCCTGGATGTCGCGCCGCACCGTCATGTGCGAGACGGACAGCATCGAAGTGAGCTCGTTGATGCTCAGCACGTGCCGCTCCTGCAGGAGCTTGAGGATATGCTCGCGGCGCTGGTCGGGGATCATCTTTCGCCTTCGGAAGTCGTCGTCGGAGCGGCGCCGGCCGTGTGGCGGGCGCGCGTACTTACCACAGAAGTCTCCCAGTCCGCCAGAGTAGGGGGCTGCCCGCCCCGCAGTGTATGCGGCGGGATCCGCGGGCCGCCGCGCCGCGGGCGGCCGCGCGGGTCGCGATCGCCGGTTCCGATGCGCACATCGCGTTCGCGTCGCCGCCGAATCCGCAGGTCTCGCCGCAGGTGCCGCACGTTCGCGGGCCGGGTTTGGCAGGCTGGACGTCGACGGCGGCGGACGGGCGCCGCCGGTTCCACGGGGCCTGGGGGATGACGATGACGCTGGCGACCGCATTGCGGGGCGATACCTCCCGCTATCGTGAGAACACGCTGCCCGCGCTCCGCGCCGCGATCGCCGCGGGGGCCGATGCGCTCGCAGTCGACCTGCGCACGACGGGTGACGGGCACGTCGTGGTGGTGGGCGACCGGAGCCTCAGGGAGGACTGGGGGCTGGACCGGGCCGTCGGCAGCGCCGAACTGGCCGACCTCGCGGTGCTGGGCGACGGCGTCGAACAGCGCATCCCCACGTTCATGGAGGTGCTGGCCGAAGCGGGGCGGGGGGCCGCGCCCCGCTCGCTGCTGTGCGAGGTGGATTCCGCCGGCACCGCGCTCGCGGCCGATGCCGTCGTCGGCGAGCACGGCATGAACGAGCGCGTCTGCTTCACCGGATCGGTCGACACGCTGCGCAACGTACGCGCGAAGCTGCCTTCGGCGGGCACCGCCCTGACGTGGGAGCAGTCCGACCTGCCCGGCCCGGAGGTCTGGGAGGACCTTCGACCCGACGTCTTCAGCGCCGACCACCGCGTCCTCACGCGCGAGCTGGTGGTGGAGATCCAGCGCCACGGCTACAGCGTCACCGCGTGGACGGTCGACGACTTCGCCGAAATGGTGCGCCTGGCGGGCATGGGCGTGGACGCCATCGTCACCTCCAATATCGGCGAGCTGGCACCCATCACGCGGAACGGGGAGAACACGCCCGAATCCGGCCCCCGGGAAACACCGTCCCGCGCGTCGGACCAGAGCACCGAACTCCCCTGAACAAGAATTGAATTCAGTTCATTTCGCGGCGGCCGCGCCGGGGAATCCCCGCCGCTCGCACCGCCCCCGGCGCGGCGGTGCCGCCGCCGGTTCCACCGCGCGCCCAGCACCCTCCTCCGGATGCCCTGAGCAGGGCTGCAACCCCGCCGGACAGCCCGAGTTCCGCCCGCCGGACCCGAGTCCGACGCGCCGCGTCACCGGAATGCTCTGAAACATCCGAACAATGACGCTATCCTCGAATGCGCCGACGGTGGATTTCCTCGGCACGCACCCCTCGACTACGCCCCTCCCTCGGGGCCGGTTCTGCAGAGATGATCATGACGGCGGACCTCTCCCGGATCGACACACAGACCTTCGACCGGATTCTCTGCGCGGCAGCGCGCGTTTTCGCGCGCCACGGACTGCGCGGCCTGGAAATGGCCTCGATCGCGGCCGCAGTCGCCGACGAGACGGGGGTCGCCCCCGCCGCGCTGCGCAGAGACTTCCCCACCCGGCTCGACCTCGCCTGCGCGATCGCGCTCAACAGCGGCCGCAGACTGGTGGACGACCAGCTCGCCGACCGCCGCCCCGGTGAGCCCGCCGAACGGATCGAACGCCTGGTACGGCGGCATATCGACCACTTCCGCCACCGCCGCGCCGAGGAGGATCTGCGGCGCACGGTGCTGCCGACCCTGCGCGCCGTCGACCCGGCCCGCTACCGCGAGCTTTCCGAACTCCGCACCACCTACCTCCACCACCTGCGCTCGATCGTGGCCGACGGCGCTACGCAGGGCCGTTTCCCGGTCGACAGCCCCGACGCCTCGGCGTCGGCGGTGCTGGAGACCCTGGAGTCGGTCGTGAACTGGTACGAACCCGGCGACGGGCTGTCGGCGCAGGAGCTCGGCGACGTCTACACCGACTTGATCGTGCACCACCACCTCGGCGGCCCGCGCGGCTGAACCGCGCCGGCCGCCCTCCCCCGCTCAGCCGCGCCCCGCGTCCCGCGCGGGCGCCGCCGGTTCGGGCAACCCGACCGGCTTGCCCGTCAGCGACGCGGCGATGTAGCGGTCGACGCCGGGCAGCGCCGACAGCCGCAACGCGATACGCCGCGCCCACAGCGCCCAGCCGGAATCGGGCAGGAAGATGCGCGCCCCGCGCCGCCCCACACGCTGCTTCTCCTCGACCACGGGGCGCCACTCCCGCTCGTAGCGCCCCAGCGCGGCCTCGACCGACTCCTCACCCGCCAGGTATTCGGCGAGCACGTGGGCACCGGCCACCGCGAGCGATGCGCCCATGCCCGCCAGCAGGGAAACGGCCTGGCAGGAGTCGCCGATCAGGGTGACCCGGCCGCGGCTCCATGCGGGCATGGAGACCTGGGAGACCTGGTCGTAGTAGATCTCCTCGGCGGGCGGGCAGGCTTCCAAAGCCCGCGGGACCACCCACCCCAGCGATCCGTAGGTCCTCCGCACAGCGCTGCGGACGTCTTCGGGCACCGCGGGGTCGGATGTGCGGTGGGCCGTGAAAGCCGCCACCCGCTCGCCGTCCAGGGCGTAGAAGCCCATCATCCGGTCCCGGCTGTCGGTCAGGCAGAACCCGTCGCCGACGTCGGCGCGCACGGCGGGGTCGGCGAAGACGTAGGCGGCGGTGTGGAACCCGAGGTAGCGGATGAACCGCTCTTCCTCGCCGAAGACCTCGGCACGCACGCGCGAGTGGATACCGTCGGCTCCCACGAGCAGTGCGGCGTCCAGTTCGCTGCCGTCGGTCAGCACCAGCCCGACACCGTCGGGCCGGTTGTCGAGTTGGGCGATGCTGGTGGCGTAGCGCAGGTCGACGCGGTCGGAGAGGTGCTCGCGCAACGCCCGCTCCACGTCGGGCCGCATGATACTGAGCAGGCGGCCGCCGACCGCGCGGGCGAACCTGTCGTAGTCGAGCCCGGCGCGCCTGCGGCCCCGTGCGTCGACGTAGCGGGCTTCGTCGACCCGGTGGCTGAGCTCGCGCAGCCGGGGCAGCACGCCCATCGCCTCGGCGGCGTCGTAGCCGGGACCGAAGAAGTCGATCATGTAGCCCTGCGGCCGGGGCTCCGGTGCCTTCTCCAGTACCACGACCTCGAATCCGAGGGTATCGAGGCGCTGGGCGAGGGCGAGCCCTGCGATCCCGGCGCCGCATACGACGATCTTCATTCCCGATCACCCGCTCTGTCGGTCTCTTCGGCGGTAGCTGCGACGCGGGCCGGCGCGAGGATGCGGCCCAGGACCGGCGCGATGTCCGACCCGCGCAGGCCGGGGTCGAGTGCGCGGTGCAGCAGGACTCCGTCGACCGCCGCGGCCAGTACCGCGGCGGTCGTATCCGGCTCGGCCACGCCGTGGCCGTCCAGCCAGGCTCCGACCCGGCCGCGGAACTCCTCCAGCAGGACGGCGATCTCGCGGCGCAGCGCGCCGTCGCGGGTCGAGGCCAGGTAGGTCTCGGTGAACAGCAGCGACAGCGGGTCCAGCCCGGTGTGCCGGTCGAGGTCGCCGAACAGGGTGTCCAGGCCCCGCTGCGCCGTGGCGGCCCGCTCGAACTCCTCCGGGGCCCGGGCGAGGTAGTCGCGCATGGCCCCGGTGGCGGCCTCGCGCAGCAGCGCCTGGACCGAGGAGAAGTGGTAGTGCACCAGCCCCGGTGTGACACCGGCCCGGTCGGCCAGCATGCGGGTGCTGACCGCCGTCCAGCCGTGCTCGGCGATCAGTTCGCAGGCCGTGTCGAGCAGCTTGCGCCGGACCTCGCGGCCGCGCTCGGCCGTGGTGGGTCGTGCCATGGATCCTCCCCGCCCGCGGAGGACGCGCCGTGCGCGCATCCGGCCCCGGGTCGCCGTTCGGGCGAACACATCGGTCGTTCGTTCTGGTCGTTCGTTCTGGTCAATCGATTTGGTCGTACGCCCAAATTAGTACACGCACGTCGGCCCGGCTCCTCGTCGGCGCGACCGCCCCGACAGCCGGCGGCCCGCCCGGCGCGCCGTTACGACGCGACCGGCCCGGCCTTCGCGCGCAGGACGCGGCGGGAGGGGGCGACGCCGTAGCCGGGGCCGGTGCGCGGCCGGGCGCGCACGGCGGCGCGTGGACGCGGACCGCAAAAAAGGGCGCCGCCGCCTGTCGCGGGCGGCGGCGCCCTATCCGGAAGGGCGAGGGGTGTTCGGGTGGTGCCCCTCAGGGCGCGTCGGGAATGGAGAACGCCGCCCAGACCACCTTTCCCTGCCCGTCGAGGATGTTCCAGCCCCAGTCGGAGCTGTAGGAGTCGATGAGGCGCAGGCCGCGCCCGCCTTCGCCGAAGCCGTCGCTGTCGTCCAGCACCGGAGCGGCACGGCTGGGGTCGAAGACCATGCAGGTGAGTTCGCCGTCGCCGCGGACCAGGCCGAATTGCACCGACCATTCCGAGAGCATCCCGGACTCCACGGGCGCGGCGTGCCGGCACGCGTTGGTGACCAACTCGGACACCACCAGGCGCAGGTCGCTGGAGAGGCGGTCCAGGGCCCAGTCCTCCAGCACGCCGACCGCGAAGTCGCGGGCCCGCTTGACCGAGGACGGATGGAACCCCAGACCGCACACCGCGGTGGCGGGGCGGACGAAGTGGTCCCCGACGGGCAGCGGCGCCAGCGAGAGGCCTTGCCATCCCCCCGGAACATCGCCGACGCGTGCCGACGGGACTTTGGCGCTGCCGGACTCAAGGAAGCGGCCACCGGCTTTGAAGTGGGCAGAGTGCGCAGTCATCGCGCTCCTTGCGCTGTCGGGCTCGCGCCGTACGGGTCCACGTGCATCCCCATCTGTCGTCGCTTACAGACGTAAGCACGAATGCATGTGCAAAAACTAGTCTAGTGAGTAGAAGCCCGTATGTCCCCCCTGTAGCCGTTCGTTATAAGAATTTAAGCGGATCACGTCGGACCCGACACACCCCGTCCCCCACATGCGCAACGTCCGTGCAGCGCACAGCACCCGGAGCATCCGACACCCGGCCGGAAGCGGCTCAGCGGGGCTCCCCGCTTCCCTACCGGGGTCCGGAACTTGTGCCCAAAGGTCCCAATTGACACCAAATGACCCATCTGGCCCAGTCTCCGGAGTCTTGCCGCATATCGTCGCAGTTAACGTAGTTTACGAACGCAAGCACTCTTGCAAGCACATATGCACGTGCATCATGTAGTCTGCCGCGCGAGCCGCGGATGATCGTGCCGATCGCGACAGCACCGAAAGAGAGAGCACAGATGCAGCAGACCTACAACGGCATCCCCGCCGGCAGCCTCCGGAGCGCCGTGTGGCGCAAATCCGAGCTCAGCAACCCGAGCGGCAACTGTGTGGAGGTCGCCCGCCTGCCGGACGGCGCGATCGCGATGCGCAACTCCCGCCACCCCGAAGGGCCCGCCCTGATCTACACGCCGGCCGAGATCACGGCCTTCGTCCACGGGGCCAAGCAGGGCGAGTTCGACTACCTGCTCGACTGACGCCTGCGACGCAGGCGGCCCGGCGCGGACGGCCCGCTGCGCAGCCGGATCCGGCCCCGGAACGGCGCGCCCCGGCGCCCCCGCCCCACATTGACCCCCGCCGCCTCGGCCGGGGAGGGCCGGGCCGGCCTGGCTCCATCGCAGGTCCACCGCGCGGACCGGCGACGTTTCCGTGCAATTCCACCGCCTCCCGTCTTTCTGCGCGTGCGTGCGCGGACGCGCGTCGGCGCCTGAGGTTGTCAGCGCAATCGACTTCCGCAAGGCCGATCCCGACGGAAATCCGCCGCCGCTTCGGATATCCGCCGCGCAATTCACGCGGCGCCGCACCGGCGATGCCGCGCCGACCCCCTTCGACCAGGACGGGAAGCGCCGGCACCCCTCGCGCTGCCGCCACACAACGCATCCGGGCGCGATCGCAGAGTGTGCACCTAACATCGTTCGGCACCGAGATGGGGCGTGTGCACCGGTTACGGCAATTGCCGCAACCGCCGGTATTCTGATTCACTAGCTCGGTCAGCTGCTCTCGGAGGGGCAAAATGGAGATAGCGCGGCCGGAAGAGGACACTCCTCCTGCGAACGTACTCGCGCAGTCCCGGGGCGGACCCACGGTGCTGCGCATCCTGCTCGGCACCCAGCTGCGGCGGTTGCGCACGGCCAAGGAGATCAGCCGCGAGGACGCCGGCTACGAGATCCGCGCGTCCCACGCCAAGATCAGCCGCTTGGAGCTCGGCCAGGTCAGTTTCAAGGAGCGCGACGTCGCCGACCTGCTCACGCTTTACGGCGTCGACGACGAGGGCGAGCGCGCCACGCTGCTGTCGCTGGCGCGCCAGGCCAACAACCCCGGCTGGTGGCACAAGTACAGCGACGTGCTGCCGAGCTGGTTCGAAGTCTACGTCGGCCTTGAGGAAGCCGCCTCGATCATCCGCACCTACGAGCTCCAGTTCGTGCCGGGGCTGCTACAGGCCGAGGAGTACGCCCGCGCGGTGATCATGCTCGGGCACGGCAACGCCCCCGTCGACGAGATCGACCGGCGGGTGCACCTGCGCATGACCCGCCAGCAGCGCCTGACCGGCCCGAACCCGCCGCGGCTGTGGGCGGTCGTCGACGAGGCCGCGCTGCGCCGGCCGCTGGGCGGCACCCATGCCATGCGCGCCCAGCTTGAGCACCTGATCGAGATGGCCACGCTTCCCAACATCACGCTGCAGATCGTGCCGTTCGCCCGAGGCGGGCACGCCGCGGCCGGCGGCCCCTTCAGCATCCTGCGCTTCACCGGGGCCGATCTGCCCGACGTGGTCTACCTGGAGCAGCTGACCAGCTCGCTCTACTTCGACAAGCCCGAGGAGACCGACCACTACATGGCGGTCATGGACCGGCTCTGCCTGGAGGCCGCGCCGGCCTCGGAGACGCCCCGCTACCTGCGCCGCATCCTCGACGACCTCGGCTGAGACACCGCGAGCGGCGGTCCCGGATCGTGCGGCGGATTCCGCCGCACGATCCGGGACCGCCGCTGTTCCGTGCACCCCGGACGCGCGATCCGGCACCCGCCACCGTGCAGCGTTCACCAGCGTCTTCATTCCCCCAGCGGGATTGACTTCTAGTTAGTCCAGAGACCAAACTAATCAGACCGCGGTGCGCAGCGCCTCGCGTGCGGCCCCCGCGCTCAGATCCCTGTACCCCCTGATCCCGACGCGCTTGGAGATCCGACGATGCTGGTCGCGGGAGTAGACTCCTCCACCCAGGGCACGAAGATCGTGGTACGCGACGCGGACACCGGCGCCCTGGTGCGCAGTGCGCAGGCGGCCCACCCCGACGGCACCGAGATCGACCCGCAGTACTGGTGGGACGCTCTGCTGCAGGTCTGCGGCGACGGCCTGCTGGACGGCGTCTCCGCCATCGGCGTGGGCGCCCAGCAACACGGCATGGTCGCCGTCGACGGCGACGGCGCCGTCGTGCGTCCCGCCCTGCTGTGGAACGACACCCGTTCGGCCGGCGCCGCCCGCGACCTCGTCGACGAGCTCGGCGGCCCCGCCGAATGGGCGCACGCCGTAGGCAGCGTCCCCGTCGCCAGCCTGACCGTCACCAAGCTGCGCTGGCTGGCCGAGCACGAACCCGGCAACGCCGCCCGCACCGAACAGGTCATGCTCCCCCACGACTGGCTGACCTGGCGGCTGCGCGGTGGAACCGACCCCGTCACCGACCGCGGCGACGCCTCCGGCACCGGCTATTTCGACACCGCTCGGGGGACCTACCGCCCCGACTTGCTGCGCATGGCCTTCGGCCGCGACCTGGGGCTGCCGCGCGTCGCCGGACCCGCGGAGAACGCGGGCCCCGTCCGGGTCGCCGGCCTGCCCGACATCGGCACGGTCGCACCGGGCACCGGCGACAACATGGCCGCCGCGCTCGGCCTGGAGGCCCGCCCCGGCGACGTCGTCGTGTCGCTGGGAACCTCGGGAACCGCCTTCGCCGTCTCCGACGACCCGGTCGCCGACTCCTCGGGCCTGGTGACCGGGTTCGCCGACGCTACCGGGCGGTTCCTGCCGCTGGTGGCCACCCTCAACGCGGCGCGCGTGCTCGACGCCGGGGCGCGGATGCTCGGCGTGGACCTGGAGGAGTTCGGCAAGCTCGCGCTGTCGGCGCCGTCGGGCGCCGAAGGACTGACCCTGGTTCCCTACCTCGACGGCGAGCGCACCCCCAACCTGCCCGACGCCGCCGGCCGCCTCGACGGCATGACGCGGGCCAACCTGCACCCGGCGGCCGTGGCCCGTGCGTTCGTCGAAGGCATGCTGTGCGGGCTCGCCGACGCGGTGGACGCGCTCACCGCCCAGGACGTTCCGGTACACCGCGTGCTGCTGATCGGCGGCGCCGCACGCTCGGCGGCCGTGCGGTCGATCGCACCGGGGATCCTGGGCCGGCCCGTGGTCGTGCCCGAACCGGGCGAGTACGTCGCCGACGGCGCGGCGCGCCAGGCCGCCTGGGCGCTGGCCGCGACCACCGAGCCGCCGGAGTGGTCCGGCCCGGGCAGCGCGGACGTGTACGAGGCCGCACCTGCACCCGGAGTCCGGGAGCGCTACGCCCGGGCGCGCGGCGCCCTGGTGTGAACCGCTGCCCGGCGGGTCTGCCACGGGGGACCGGAGCCGGTCCCCAGTCGAAACCGAACGAGGATCAGCCATGAACGATTACCAGCCCGTCCGCGACGACAAGTTCACCTTCGGCCTGTGGACGGTGGGCTGGCAGGGCGTCAACACCTTCGGCGAGCCGGTGCGCCCGGTGCTGGACACCGTCGAGGCCGTGCGCCGCCTCTCCGACCTGGGTGCCTACGGCGTCACCTTCCACGACGACGACCTCGTCCCGCCCGGCAGCGACGCCGATACCCGCCGGCAGCTCGTCAAGCGCTTCCAGGGCGTGCTGGAGGAGACCGGCCTGGCGGTGCCGATGGCCACCACCAACCTGTTCAGCCACCCGGTGTTCCGCGACGGCGGGTTCACCTCCAACAGCCGCGACGTGCGCCGCTACGCCATCCGCAAGGTGCTGCGCAACATCGACCTCGCCGCGGAACTGGGCGCCCAGACCTACGTGTGCTGGAACGGCCAGGACGGCGCCGAGACCGAGGCGGGCAAGAACGACCACGCTCAGCTCGACCGGCTGCGCGAGACGTTCAACATCCTGAGCGAATACGTGCGCGAGCAGGGCTACGACATGCGCTTCGCGCTGGAGCCCAAGCCCAACGAGCCGCGCGGCGACGTGCTGCTGCCCACCGTCGGCCACGCGCTGGCCTTCATCAACGAGCTGGACCACCCCGAGATGGTGGGCGTCAATCCCGAGGTCGGCCATGAGCAGATGGCCGGGCTCAACTTCGCCCACGGCGTGGCCCAGGCTCTGTGGCACGACAAGCTGTACCACATCGACCTCAACGGCCAGCGCAGCATCAAGTACGACCAGGACCTGCGCTTCGGAGCCGGCGACGTGAAGGAGGCGTTCTTCCTGGTCGACCTGCTGGAGAACGCCGGCTACACGGGGTCGCGGCAGTTCGACTTCAAGCCGCCGCGGACCGAGGACATGGACGGCGTGTGGGCCTCGGCCGAGGGCTGCATGCGCAACTACCTGATCATGCGGGAGAAGGCGAAGGCCTTCCGCGCCGACCCCGAGGTCCAGGCGGCCCTGGAGGCCTCGCGCGTGGGCGAGCTGTCGGTGCCCACGCTCGGCGACGGCGAGTCGCTGGCCGACCTGCGCAGCGAGCAGTTGGACCTGGACTCGGTAGGCGAGCGCGGCTACCACTTCGAGCGGCTGGACCAGCTCGCGCTGGACCACCTGATGGGCGTTCGCTGACCCCAGCGCCTCCTCGCCGCCGCCGGCCGGGTCTCCCCCTCCGGCCGGCGACGGCCCTCCTCGGAAACCACCGGACCGGCGACGTCCGCGGCAACGGGATCCGCCGCCCCCGGCTCACACCGGGGCCGCGGACCGGCCTATGCCGCGGCGCAGGCGGGTGAAGCTGCGCGGCCGGTCCATGGCCGCCGCGGCGGTGACCGCGCCGCCGCGTTCGTAGACCGCCGCGAAGGCGCGCTCCTCCAGCGATCCCTCCACCACGCGCACGTCGTCGCCGGGCTCGGTCCGGCCGGCGAACTGCAGCCGCACCCCGTACTGGTCGGACCAGAAGTAGGGAGAGCGCCGGTACTCGGTGACGGCGGCTCCGGCGAGCAGGTTGGCCGCTGCCACGCCCGGCTGCTGGGCTGCGGCGGTCCAGTGCTCGGGACGGGCGTCGGTACCGTCGGATCCGCGCAGCCGCGCCACGTCGCCCACGGCCGCGACACCGCCGGCCGCGGTCAGCAGCCCCGTGCCGCAGACCACCCCGTCGTCCAGCTCCAGTCCGGATCCCGCCAGCCAGGCGGTGGCGGGTTTGGCGCCGATGCCCATCACGACCACGTCGGCCGGAACGACGGTGCCGTCGGCGAGGTCGACGCCGGTGACCCGGCCGTACCCGCGGAGCCCGCTGACGGGGACGCCGCACAGCAGCCGCACCCCGTTGTCGGCGTGCAGTCCCGCCGCCGCGCGGGCGACGACCGGGCCCAGCACCGGCGCCATCGGCGTTTCCAGCGCCTCGACGACGGTGGTTTCCAGACCCAGCGCCGAGCAGGCCGAGGCGATCTCGGCGCCGATGAACGAACCGCCGATGACGGCCACGCGCGGCGATCCGGAGGCGAGGTCCGCGCGCAGCGCGTCGGCGTCGGCGACGTTGCGCAGCACGTGCACGCCTTCGACGCCGGCGGTGCCCGGGAGCCGGTTGGGTGCGGCGCCGGTGGCGACGACCACCGCATCGGCGACGGTCTCGGTTCCGTCGGAGAGCGCGACGGCACGCCGGCGCAGGTCCAGGCCGGTGGCGCGCACGCCCAGCCGCCAGTCGGCGCACAGGCGGTCCTCGTCGTCGCGGTCGAGCAGGGCGAGGTCGGCGGCGTCGGCCTTGCCCAGCAGGTAGTCCTTGGACAGCGGCGGGCGGTCGTAGGGCGGGCGGACCTCGTCGCCGACGACGGTGAGCCTGCCGTCGAACCCCCGCTCGCGCAGCGCGCGTGCGGTCTCCACACCGGCCAGCGAGGCACCGACCACCGCGACCGACCTCATGCGACCTCCTCCGGAACGCGCTGGGGGGCGGCGGCGTGCACGTAGACGCCGCCGTCGTCGTCGACGGTGACCGCGTAGGTGCGCACGGGGCGCTTGGCGGGCAGGCAGGTGGGTTGTCCGGTGCGCAGGTCGAAGGCGGCCTCGTGCAGCGGGCACTCGATGTGGCACCCCTCCAGCCAGCCCTCCGAGAGCGAGGCGTTCTGGTGGGTGCAGGTGTCGTCGACGGCGTAGATCTCACCATCGGCGTTGAACAGCGCGATGGGGTCGTCGGCCATCACCCGCAGCGACTCCCCCTGCGGCAGGTCGTCCAGGTGGCAGGCGTAGATCATGGCGAGCTCCTCCTCTCGGTCCGGTTCGGCTGCGCTGGTTGTTCCGGGCCGATCCGCGCACGGCGCGCAAGCGGCAAGGTGCGAGCGGCGGGGCCCGCGGCGCGGGCGCCGCAGGGGAGTTCTCTCAGCTGCCGAACAACGGCAGCTTGTGTCCCACAATATGCAACTAAGTTCTTAGTGAGCAACAGTGTCGACGGCGCGACTAGCCGCCGTCAAGGACGATGAAACCGCGACTGTTCAGGAACTTCTACCGGAAATCGAGTGCCGCGCGGGCTCTTGACGCGGAGGACCGGTCGGATCCAATCTGTTGATAATTACGCAGTACGATGCACCATGTGCAACCAAGATCACGGCGCACCGGCCGCCCGTACCGAGGGGGAGCCCATGAGCACCGCCGCCGTCCCGCCTCCCCGCAGCCCGCACCCGCGCGTCGTGGTCATCGGCGCGGGCATCGTCGGCTGCGCCCTCGCCGACGAGCTCACGAGCCGCGGCTGGCACGACGTCACCGTCCTGGAACAAGGGCCGCTCTTCGCCACCGGCGGCTCCAGCTCGCACGCTCCGGGCCTCGTGTTCGCGACCAACCCGTCCCCGACGATGACCGCCTTCGCGAACTACACCGTGGCCAAATTCGCGCGGCTCGACCTCGACGACCGCCGGTGCTTCAGCGCCGTAGGCGGCCTGGAGGTGGCCGCGACCCGGCAGCGCCTGCACGACCTCGAACGCAAACGCGGGCTCGCCCGCTCCTGGGGCGTACGCGCCCAACTCGTGGGGCCCGACGAATGCGCACGGATGTGGCCGATGCTGGATTCCACCCGCATCCGCGGCGGCCTGTACACCCCCGACGACGGGCTGGCCGATGCTGTGCGCGCCGGCGAGGCCCAGGCCCGCGCTGCCATGGCGCGCGGCGCGGCGTTCCTGGACCACCACACCGTCGTCGGCGTCGAACGCGGCGGCGGCCGCGTACGGGGCGTGGCCACCGACCGCGGCACCTTCCCCGCCGACATCGTGGTCTCGGCCGCCGGGTTCTGGGGGCCGGCGATCGGACGCATGGCCGGCGTCGAGGTCCCGCTGCTGCCCATGGCCCACCAGTACGCCTACACCGCTCCGATCGAGGGCGCGGACCCCCCGCCCGAGCCGGAGACCGTCCGACCCCTGCTGCGCCATCAGGACCGCGACCTCTACTTCCGCGAGCACGGCGACCGCATCGGCATCGGCTCCTACGCCCACCGCCCCATTCCCGTGCACCTGGAGGACGTCGCCGAGCCCGGAACCGACGCATCGGCGGAGATGCCCTCGAAGCTGGAGTTCACCGCCGCCGACTTCGAGCCGAGCTGGCGCGACAGCGTCGAACTGCTGCCGGCACTGGCCGACTCCAAGGTCGAGGAGGGCTTCAACGGGATCTTCTCGTTCACACCCGACGGCATGCCGCTGCTGGGCGAGTCCCAGCGGTTGCGCGGATTCTGGCTGGCCGAAGCTGTGTGGGTGACGCATTCGGCCGGCGCGGCCAAGGCGGTGGCCGAGTGGATGACCGAGGGCCGCACGTCCACCGACGTGCACGAGTGCGACATGCACCGGTTCGAGGACGCCCAGCTCACCCCCGCCTATGTCACCGACCGCGGCAAGCAGAGCTTCATCGAGGTCTACGACGTCGTGCACCCGATGCAGCCGATGCAGCACCCGCGACCGCTGCGCACCAGCCCCTTCCACCAGCGCCAGCAGGAGCAGGGCGCCTTCTCGCTGGAGGGCGGCGGCTGGGAGCGTCCGCACTGGTACGAGGCCAACGCGCCTCTGGTCCGCCCCGAGGACGAAGCCGCCGTTCGCGACGCCTGGGCGTCCCGCTACCACTCCCCCGTCGTATGCGCCGAGGCCCGCGCCACGCGCGAGGGCGTCGCGCTCTACGACATGACCCCGCTCAAGCGCCTGGAGGTCAGCGGCCCGGGGGCGATGGCGTTCCTGCAGCGCATGACGACCAACCAGGTCGACCGCAGGTCCGGAACCGTCGCCTACAACCTGCTGCTGGACCCCGGCGGCGGGGTGCGCAGCGACCTGACCGTCGCCCGCCTGGACGACGACATGTTCCAGGTCGCGGTCAGCAGCAACCTCGACGTCGACTGGCTGTACACCCACCTGCCCGACGACGGCTCGGTGGTGCTGCGCGAGACCACCGCGGGCACCTGCTGCATCGGCGTGTGGGGGCCGCTCGCCCGCGACCTGGTGCAGCCGCTCAGCGGCGACGACCTCTCCCACGAAGGCTTCGGCTTCTTCAAGGCGCGCCGGATCCGCGTCGGGCACGTGCCGGTGCTCGCGCTGCGGGTGTCCTATGTCGGCGAGCTCGGCTGGGAGCTGTACACCAGCGCCGACCTGGGCCTGCGCCTGTGGGACACGCTGTGGGAGGCCGGGCGCGGACTGGGCGCGATCGCCGCGGGCCGCGGCGCCTTCAACAGCCTGCGGCTGGAGAAAGGGTACCGGCTCGCCGGCACCGACATGACCACCGAGCACGACCCGTACGAGGCGGGGCTGGGCTTCGCGGTGCGGCTGGACAAGGGCGACTTCGTGGGCCGCGACGCCGCAGCCACCGCCGCCGAGCGCGAGCCCCGGCGCAGGCTCGGCTGCCTGACCCTCGACGACCCCGCCCACGTGGTCATGGGCCGCGAACCCGTGCTGGTGGGGGGCCGGCCCGCCGGCTACGTCACCAGCGCCGCCTACAGCACGACGCTCGGCCGCACGATCGCCTACGCCTGGCTCCCCGCAGAGGCGGCCGAGCCCGGCACCGACGTGGCGGTGGAGTACTTCGGCGAACCCTTCGCCGCCACCGTGGCCGCTGAACCCCTGGTCGACCCGCAGATGGCCCGCATCCGCCGCTGACCGCCGCCCGAGGAGGCACGAGACCATGGACCGCTCCTACGACGCCGCCGTCATCGGACTCGGCGCGATGGGCAGCGCCGCCGCCTACCACCTGGCCGCACGGGGGCTGCGCGTGCTGGGCCTGGAGCGCTTCGGGCCCGCCCACGACCGGGGGTCCAGCCACGGCGGTTCGCGCATCATCCGCCAGGCCTACTTCGAGCACCCCGACTACGTCCCCCTGCTGCTGCGCGCCTACGAGCTGTGGCACGCGCTGGAACGCGACTGGGGATCGGAGCTGATGACGCTCACCGGCGCGCTGATGCTGGGCCGGCCCGACAGCCGCACCGTCGCGGGCAGCCGCGCCTCGGCCCACGCGTGGGGCCTGCCGCACGAGATGCTGGACGCGGCCGAGATCCGCCGCCGCTTCCCCACCCTCCGCCCGGGCGAGGACCACGTCGGGCTCTACGAGGAGCGCGGGGGCTTCGTCCGTCCCGAGGCCGCGGTCGCCGCCCACCTCGGCCTGGCCGAACGGGCGGGAGCCGACCTGCGCTTCTTCGAGCCCGCCGCGGACTGGACCGCGCTGCCCGGCGGCGACGGCGTCCGCATCACCACCGCCGCGGGCACCTACACCGCCGACCGGCTGGTCGTGTGCCCGGGCGCCTGGGCGCCGCGGACGCTGGCGGACCTGGCCGTGGACTTCACCGTCGAGCGCCAGGTGCAGTACTGGTTCGCGCCGCGCGGCGGGACGGAACCGTTCGCGCCGCAGCACCACCCCGTCTACGTGTGGGAAGACCCCGAAGGTGTGCAGATCTACGGATTCCCCGCCTACGACGGCCCGCAGGGCGGCGTGAAGACCGCGTTCTTCCGGCGCGGAACCCCCTGCGAGCCCGAGACGCTGGACCGCAGGATCCACCCCGGGGAGATCGCGGTGATCGCCGAGCACCTCAGCACCCGGGTACCCGACCTTCCCGGCCGGTTCCTGCGCGGCGCCGCGTGCATGTACACCACCACCGCCGACGAGCACTTCGTGATCGCCACCCACCCCGAGTACCCGCAGACCACTGTGGCCTGCGGGTTCTCCGGGCACGGATTCAAGTTCACACCGGTCGTGGGCGAGATCGCCGCCGACCTGGCGATCTCCGGCACGACCGCGCACTCCGTCGACCTGTTCGCCCCGCGGCCCCGCAGCGCCGCAGAACCCCGGACGGAGGTGTCCCGATGACGGCCACCGACCCCGCTCGCACCGCATCCCCGGCCCCGCCGTCGGACCTGATGCCGACACTGCCCGGCCGCTACTACACCGACCCCGCGGTGTTCGCCCGGGAACAGGAGCGCATCCTGGAGTCCCAGTGGTTCTGCGCGGTGCGCAGCGCCGACCTCGAACGGCCGGGCGCCTTCCGCACCGCCGCCGTGGGCCGCGAGAGCGTCCTGGTGTGCCGCAACCGCTCCGGAGGGGTACGCGCATTCCTGAACGTGTGCCGGCACCGCGGCGCACGGCTGTGCACCGCCGAGTCCGGCGAAGTCCGGCGGTCCCTGCAATGCCCGTACCACGCCTGGACCTACGACCTCGACGGACGCCTGACCGCCGCGCCCAACATGGCCGACATGCCCGGCATCGACCGCCGCGAGCGCGGGCTCATCGGGGTGCACGTGCGCGAGTGGCTGGGCTACGTGTGGGTGTGCCTGGCCCAGGAGCCGCCGTCCTTCGACGACACCGTGCGCGCGGCGGTGGCGCGGCGGCTCGGCGACGAGGACGCGGTGGAGCGCTACGGCGCCGAGGGCCTGGCGCTGGGCCGGCGCGTCTCCTACGACGTGGCGGCCAACTGGAAGCTGATCATCGAGAACTTCATGGAGTGCTACCACTGCGGCACCATCCACCCCGAGCTGACCGACGTGCTGCCGGAGTTCGCCGACGGCCACGCCGCCCAGTACTACGTGGGCCACGGCGCGCGGTTCGGCGACGGCGTCGCCGGGTTCACCGTCGACGGCACGGAGGGATTCGGGCGCATCGACGGCCTCGGCGACGAGCAGGACCGCCGCTACTACGCCGTCACGGTGCCCCCGCAGACCTTCCTCAACCTGGTACCCGACCACGTGATCGTGCACCGGATGTTCCCGCTGGCGCCCGACCGGACGCTGATCGAGTGCGACTGGCTCTACAGCCCGGGGGTGGTGGAATCCGGCGCCGACCTGTCGCACTCGGTGGAGCTGTTCGACCGGGTCAACCGCCAGGACTTCGCGGCGTGCGAGCGCTGCCAGCCCGCGATGTCCTCGCGCGCCTACCGCGACGGCGGCGTACTGGTGCCGGTCGAACACCACATCGCCGAATTCCACTCCTGGACCGCCGGCCTGCTGGGCGAGCCGGCGCCCTGAGAGCGGCGGCCCCGCCGATCTCGGGGATTTCGCCGGCGCAGCGCCGGAGAACGGTGAAACCCCGAGATCGTTTTCGGCGGATCCCGGTCCTCCCGGCGGTTCAGTCGTCCGGGGGCGCAGCAGTGGGCGGTTCCCGGCTCCAGCCGAGTTCTTCGCTGACAGCGGCGGCGGTTTCCGTGAGGGCGGGGACGAGGGCGAGGAGCCGGGCGCGGTCGACGACCATGTCGGGGGCCGACACCGAGACCGCCGCCGCGACGGCGCCGGAGGCGTCGCGGACGGGGGCGGCCGCGCAGTGGATGAACTCCTCGTGTTCGAAGTCGTCCAGCGCCCAGCCCTGCTCGGCGACCCGAGCGAGGTCGGCGGCGAGGCTTTCGCGGGTGGTGCGGGTGCCGGCGGTGAAGCGTTCGTAGGGCGGTTCGCCCAGCAGGTCGTCGCGTTCGGATTCGGGCATGTGCGCCAGCAGGGCCTTGCCCACCGCCGTCGCGTGCAGCGGGGCGGCCGCGCCGATACGCGAGTACATGCGGACCGCGTGGCGCGACTCCACCTTGTCCAGGTAGACCATGGATCCGCCTTCGCGGGCCGCCAAGTGCACGGTGTGCCCGCACGCGGCGCCGAGCTCGCGCAGGTGGCCGGCGGCGGCGGCACGCACGTCCAGGCCCTCCAGCGCGATCTGGGCCAGGCCGGTCATGCGCGGACCGATCCGGTACCGGCCGTCGTCCGTGCGCCGCACGAACCGCTCCTCCTCCAGCGTGCGCAGCAGCCGCAGCGAGGTGGTGCGGTGCACGTCCAGCCGCCGCCCCAGCTCGCTGATGGTCGCCGGGCCGGAGGCCAGCTCGATGAGGATCTGCAGTGCGCGTTGGACGCTTCCGGGCATGTCGGCCCTCCCTACTCCGCCGGCGGCCGCGGGCCGCCGTCCGGCGGGGTACGCGTGCCCTCCGGCTGCGGTCCCGCCGGGGCGAGCCCGCCCTCCCAGACCGCTCCGCCCGCGGTTTCGGAGCGGGGCGGGATGTCGGCGGGCACCTGCAGCGCCGCCCCGGCCAGCCGGGCCCCCTCGGCCAGGCACTCCTGCACCGGTCGCTCGGTGAGCAGTCCGTGCAGCACGCCCGCCGCGAACGCGTCGCCCGCGCCCGTGGGCTCGACGACGCCGACCGCCGGCGCGGGTTCGTGCACGCGCTCGTCGGCGCGGAACGCCGTGGCGCCCCGGGCGCCCTGCTTCACCACGACCAGTCCGGGGCCCTCCAGCACATCGCGCACCTGCTCGGGGGACTCGGCACCCCACAGAGCCGCGGCCTCGTCCAGACCGCAGAATACGACGTCGGCGCGCCGGGCCGCCTGCAGCACCGATTCGGCCTCGGCGGGACCGTGCAGGGCGGGCCGGTAGTTGACGTCGAAGCTGCGCAGGGTGCCCGGAACGGCGCCGTCGAGCAGGCCGTCGACGAGTTCGCGGCAACTGGGCGAGAGCACCGCGGTGATCCCGGTGGTGTGCACCACCCGCGGCCGCGCGGCGCGCACGCGCCCGGCGTCGGGGCCGCCCAGCGCGGAGGCGGCCGATCCGGCGCGGTAATAGCGGACGCGGGTGCCGCCGGCGCCGTCGGGCTCTTTGACGTAGAGGCCGGTGCGGCGATCGGGGTCCGTGCGCACCCGGCAGTGCACGCCTTCGGCGTCCAGCCGCGCCCGGATGTGGCGCCCGAACGCGTCGTCGCCCACGGCGCTGTGCCAGGCGACCCGGTGTCCGGAGCGCGCCAGGTGGACGGCGACGTTGGACTCGGCACCGCCGATCTCCAACCGGTATCCGGGCGCGGAGTCCCCGACGGCGCCGGCGGTTCCCGGATCGGGGGTGGCGGGGTCGGGCACCAGCAGCGCCATGGTCTCGCCGACACAGACCGCCTCGGCCCCGCCGGCGGCCGCCGTCCCGTCGCCGGACCCGTGCTCACCGCTCACGCGGGACCTCCCGTCCGCTCCGCCCGGAGCGGAGATGTATTGACCGTGATCTCGGCGAAATGCTAAGCAATCTGATGACACATACGCAACATTGCTGCATATGACGCAGCATTGACCGGGGGGATTCCGGGATGTGGGATCTGCTGCTGCGCGGGGGGCGCGTCATCGACCCCGCTTCGGGGCTGGACGCGATCGCCGACGTCGCGGTACGGCAGGGGCGCGTCGCCGAGGTGCGGCAGCACGACCCGGACGCCGCCGCTCCCGACCCTCCGGCGACCCGCGGCGCCGCGACCGACGTCGTCGACGCGACCGGCCTCCTGGTCACCCCGGGCCTGGTCGACATGCACACCCACATCTGGCACGGCGCCACCTACTGGGGCCTGGACCCCGACCCCGTCGCCTGGCGCACCGGCGTCACCACGTGGGTCGACGCGGGATCGGCGGGCGCCTACAGCATGGACGGCCTGCGCCGCTTCGCCGCCGAGCCGGCGCGGGTGCGCGTGCACGCGCTGATCAACGTCTCGGCCCTGGGCCTGGTGGCCGAGACCGGCGAGCACCACGCGCTGGACAACCTCGACGTCGATACCGCCGCCGCCGTCGCCGCCCGCAACGGCGAATTCGTACGCGGGGTCAAGGCGCGCATCGACGCCCGCACCGTCGGCGCCCACGGCCTCGAACCGCTGCGCCGCGCCGCCGCGCTCGCCCGTCGCCTGGAGCGCCCGCTGATGGTGCACGTCGGCTACGGGCCGCCGACGATCGCCGATATCGCTCCCCTGCTGGCCGAAGGCGACATCCTGACGCATTGCGCATCGGGCTGCCCCGACGACCTGGTCGCCGACGGCCGGCTGACCGACGCCGCGCTCCGGGCCAGGGACGCCGGAGCCGTCTTCGATCTCGGCCACGGATCCGGCGCGCTGGCCTTCGACGTCCTGGAAACCGAACTCGCCGCGGGCATACACCCCACCGCCTCTTCCGACCTGCACATCCGCTCGGTATACGGCCCGGCGTTCGACCTGCCCACGGTCATGGCCAAGCTGGTCGCCGCCGGCGCGGACCTGCCCGACGCGGTCGCCGCCGCCACCGTGCGCCCGGCGCGGGCGCTGGGCCTGGACGCCGGCACGCTGGCGCCGGGCGCCGCGGCCGACATCGCCGTCTTCGACCTGGAACAGGGCCGCTTCCCGGTCGTCGACGTGCACGGCACCGCACGCGCGTCGCCGATCCGGCTCACCAACGCGGCCACCTACGTCGGCGGGCGCCTGCTGCCCCCGTGCACGGCGGAGCCCCCTCCGCCGTGGATCCCCCTCAGCGGGGCCCAGCGCCGCGCCGAGGACGAGCGCGTGCAGCGCACCCGCGCGGCGGTGCGCCGCCTGGAACGCCCCGAGGACTTCGACGAACCCTTCCCCCGGGGCGGCACGTGACCGCCGGGCCCGGATCCGCCCGCGCCGGCGCCGGCCCACCGGACCCGGCGCCCGTTCCGCACCGCCGCTGGGGCGTCTACCCGCGCCCGCAGCCGCCGACCGCCGACACTCGCCGTGAAGGGAGGGAGGCGGCGCGCGCCCCGCACACCGCATAGCGGGGCGGCACGCCGCACACCCCATGACCGATTCCGCTACCGCATCCGCCGGGCCCGCGGCCGGGGCGCCGCCTTCGCCTCTGGCCGGCGCGGGGCTGCCCGCCGGCCCGCTGGCCGCGCTCGACGCCGAACCGGTCGAGGCGCGCTCCCTGCCGCAGAGCCCGATCAGCGCCGCGCAGGTCCGCGCGGCCGGGCTGACCCGCGGCGACCTCTGGCTGCCCGCCGTCGTCCTGCACGAGGAACCGCTGCGCCACAACCTCGACCGGTTCGCCCGCTGGTGCGGCGACCGCGGCGCCGCGCTGGCCCCGCACGGCAAGACCACCATGTCGCCGCACCTGTGGTCGGCCCAGCTCGACCGCGGCGCCTGGGGCCTGACCGCCGCCACGGTCGACCAGGCCCGCGTCATGCGCCGTTTCGGCGCCGACCGGGTGCTGATCGCCAACGAGGTCGTCGATCCGGGCCAGCTCGACTGGCTGGCCCGGGCCCTGGACGATCCCGGGTTCACACCGATGTGCCTGGTCGACTCCGACGCCGGCGTCGAAGCGATGGAGCGCGCGCTGGATGCGGCGCCGCGCCCGCTGCCCGTGCTGCTGGAGCTGGGCGTGTCCGGCCGCCGCACCGGGGTGCGCGCCCCGGACGACGCGCTGGCGCTCGCCCGCCGCGTGGCGGCCTGCCCGCGGCTGGACCTGGTGGGCGTCGAGGCCTACGAGGGCGTGTTCCCGCAGCGCCGCGACGGCGACGCGCCCGAACGCGCCCGCGCGTGGCTGAGTGTGCTGGCCGACGTCGCCGAACGCGCCGACGCCGAAGGGCTGTTCGCCGCCGCCGACGAGATCGTCGTCACCGCCGGCGGCAGCGCCTACCCCGACCTCGCCGCGGACGCGCTCGCCGCGCTGCCGCACCTGTCGCGCCCGCTGCGGCCGCTGGTGCGGTCGGGCTGCTACCTCACCCACGACGACATGTTCATGGAGCGCGCTTCCCCACTGCGCAGCGGCGCCGACCCCGACCCGCTGCGTCCGGCGCTGACCTGCTACGCCCGGGTGCTGTCCTGCCCGGAACCGGGGCGGGCGCTGCTAGGGGCGGGCAAGCGCGACGCCTCCTTCGACATCGACCTGCCCCAGCCCCGGGCGGTGCTGCGCGGCGGCGCACGCCTCCCGGTGACCGGCGGGGTGCGCGTAGTCGAGCTCAACGACCACCACGCCTTCCTCGACGTGGACGCCGCGGCCGGCGATGCCGCGCCGCGTGTGGGCGACGTGGTGGAGCTGGGCCTGTCGCACCCGTGCACGGTCTTCGACAAGTGGCCGCTGATCCCGGTACTCGACGACCGCGACCGGGTGGTCGACGCCGTCCGCTGCCTGTTCTGACCCGCGGGGCCGGTGACCGCCGGCCCGCGCACCGGTACCCGTACAGACGAGAGAAAGGGGCGATACAGCCATGGCCAGACGCGTGATCAGTACATCCGGAGCCGCCCCTCCGGGCGGCCCCTACTCCCAGGGCGTCGTCGCCGGCGACTTCGTCTACCTCTCCGGAGCGACCCCGCACCGCCGGGACCGCTCGCTGGTCGAGGGCCCGTTCGCCGACCAGGCCCGCACCACGTTCGACAATCTCGCGGCGGTCGCCGAGGCGGCCGGGGCGAGCCTGGCCGACGCGGTCCGGGTCGGGGTATACCTGCGCGATCTGCAGGACTTCGCGGCGATGAACGAACTGTTCGCCGAGTACTTCCCCAGCGAACCGCCGGCCCGCACCACGCTGCAGGCCGACCTTCCCGGTTTCGCCGTCGAGGTCGACGCGGTCCTCTACCGGCCGTCCTGACCGCACGCGCCGGGGGCGCCGGCCGGCACCGCTCAGCCGCTGCGCGGGCTCGGCGGCACCGGGCCGCCACCGGCGCGGTCGGCACCTCCGTCCTCCGCGGCGTCGGCCACGACCAGTCCGCCCGCCTGTTCGGACACCCGGCGCCGCGCATCGTCGTCCAGCCCCGCGTCGGTGACCAGAACGTCGCAGCGCTCCAGCGGCGCGATGGTGCACAGTCCGACCGTGCCCCACTTGGTGTGGTCGGCCACGACCACGAGTTTGCGCGCGGCCTCGACCAGCGCCCGGTCGGTCTCGCCCTCCATCAGGTTGGGCGTGGTCAGGCCCGCCCGCGCGTCCATCCCGTGCACGCCCAGAACCAGGGTGTCCAGGTGCAGGCTGCGTAGGGCGGAGACGGCGAGCGGGCCCACGAGCGCGTCGGAGGGGGTGCGGAAGCCGCCGGTCAGGACGACGGTCTGGTCGGGGCGGGGCGCGCTGTAGAAGACGTCGGCCACCCGCAGGCAGTTGGTGACGACGGTCAGGCCGGGAACGTCGCGCAGCCGGTGGGCGACGGCGCAGGTGGTCGTGCCGGCCGACAGGCCGATGGCGCTGTCGGGCTCGATCAGCCGGGCGGCGGCCGCGGCGATGGCCCGCTTCTCGGCCTCCTGGCGGGCCGCGTTGGCTTCGAAGCCCGGTTCTTCGGTGCTGTGCCGGTGCGGCGCGACGGCCCCGCCGTGGACCTTGCGCAGCAGACCGCGCCCTTCCAGCGCGTCCAGGTCGCGGCGCACCGTCATGTCGGAGACGTCGAGGCTCTCGACGAGTTCGGTGACCCGCACCCCGCCGGCGCTGCGTACCTGGTCGAGGATCAGTGCCTGTCGCTGCGCGGCCAGCATCGCGTCCTCCGTCGTGGCGGGCCGGCGCCGCGGAGGGCGCACCGCCGGTTACGCGCGCGGCCGTGCGGACCGCGCTGCCGTGTTGGAATGTGTTGGGATCATAGCGACATATCGCACATTCGTGTCAAGACCCACCGAGATACGTACCGTCCGGTCGGCCTGTCCGGCGCTCCGCCGCAGGCAGACCCCGCGACGGGCGAGCGAGGCGTGTCAGAACCGGGCGCCGATACCCCCTCGTGCCAGGCTTGACACACCTGCACTCGTGCACGAGGGTCACTCCGAATGTGGGTTAATGTTCGATTTCGTGAGAAATTGACTCCACAGCTACACCACAACCGAACAGGGGTCCACGGCACGGACGCGCGGGCCGGCCCACTCCGGGACGCCGCGCGCCGTGCCGGGTCCGCCGCCCGCGTCCGCCGGCGGGTTACGGGGCACCGCTGCCGATCGCACACGGTGCCGTTCCCCGCCCGCGACCGCGGGTAGCCGAGCACGACCCCGCCCGCTCCGCCGGGCCCCGGCCCGCACGCCGACCGACCGCGGGCCGGTCGGCCCGTACCCCGCTCCACTGGGAGGACCAACGTGTTCAGAGAGGACCGGCCGAAGTGATCGCCCTAGCACAAGAGCCACTGCGGCTGGACGCCAACGCCGTCGACTACACCCTGCTCGCGGTCTACTTCGCGTTCGTACTCGGTATCGGCTTCCTGGCCCGCCGCTCGGTGTCCACCAGCCTCGACTTCTTCCTGTCGGGACGGTCGCTGCCGGCATGGGTGACGGGGTTGGCGTTCATCGCGGCCAACCTCGGCGCCATCGAGATCATCGGGATGTCGGCCAACGGCGCCAACTACGGCATGCCGACCATGCACTACTTCTGGATCGGCGCCGTACCGGCGATGCTGTTCCTCGGCCTGGTGATGATGCCGTTCTACTACGGCTCCAAGGTCCGCAGCGTCCCCGAGTTCATGAACCGGCGCTTCGGCACGGCCGCGCACCTGGTCAACGGCCTCAGCTTCGCGCTCGCCCAGATCCTGATCGCCGGCATCAACCTGTTCCTGCTGGCCACCATCGTCAACGCGCTGCTGGGTTGGCCACTGTGGGTGTCGCTGCTGCTCGCCGCCCTGATCGTGCTCAGCTACACCGCGCTGGGCGGGCTCTCCGCGGCCATCTACAACGAGGTCCTGCAGTTCTTCGTCATCGTGGCCGCGCTGACACCGCTCACCATCGCCGGGCTGAACCGCGTCGGCGGCTGGGAAGGCCTGGTCGACAAGGTCACCGCTTCCCCCGGCGGAAGCGAACAGCTGTCGGCCTGGCCCGGCACCGAGATGACCGGATTCAGCAGCGACATCCTCAGCGTCTTCGGCATCGTCATGGGCCTGGGCTTCGTCCTGGCCTTCGGCTACTGGACCACCAACTTCGTCGAAGTCCAGCGCGCCATGGCCTCCAAGAGCATGTCGGCCGCCATGCGCACGCCCATCATCGGCGCGTTCCCGAAGCTGCTCATCCCCTTCATCGTGGTCGTGCCCGGCATGATCGCGGGCGTGTCCGCCTCGGAGATGGTGGCGCTCAAGGCCGGCGAGAACGCCGACGTCGAATACAACGACGCCATCCTGCTGCTCATGCGCGACCTGCTGCCCAACGGGCTGCTCGGCGTCGCGCTCGCGGGCCTGCTCGCGTCGTTCATGGCGGGGATGGCCGCCAACCTCAGCTCGTTCAACACGGTCTTCACCTATGACATCTGGCAGACCTACATCGTCCGGAACCGGCCCGACTCCTACTACCTGAAGATGGGGCCGTGGGTGACGGTGGTCGCCACCGTCGGCGCCGTGGGAACGGCCTACATCGCGTCGGGTTACTCCAACCTGATGGACTACCTCCAGCAGCTGTTCTCGTTCTTCAACGCGCCCCTGTTCGCCACGTTCCTCCTGGGCATGTACTGGAAGCGGATGACGCCGCACGCCGGCTGGAGCGGTCTGGTCTCCGGTACCGCGGCGGCCATCGCGGTCTTCGTCCTCGGCGAGACCGGGGTGCTCCCCCTGTCGGCGCAGGGCACGAGCTTCGTGGGCGCCGGCGCCGCGTTCGTCGTCGATATCCTGGTCAGCGTCGTGGTCAGCATGTTCACCCGGCCCAAGCCCGACTCCGAGCTGGTCGGCCTGGTGCACTCGCTGACTCCGCGGGAGTCGCGCCGCGCGTCGCACTCGGGCGAGGACTCCGGGTGGTACCGCCGCCCGGGTGTGCTGGCGGCCATCGTCGTGGTTCTGGTCATCGCTCTGAACATCATCTTCGGCTAAGCCCTGCAGGGCGGAACCGATGCCGAGCAACGCTGCCAAGGAGGCAATCCGATGAGTGCTGACGGCTCCGGAGGCGAACCGCGCGAGGTCCCCAAGGCCGCCAAGGCCTTCGACATCCGGACGGTCATCGCGCTGCTGTTCGCCATCTACGGCGTGGTCCTGATCGCCATGGGCTTCATCCTTCCCCCGGAGGAGGCCCACCGCGACGGCGCGAACCTGAATCTGTGGGCGGGTCTGGGAATGTTCGTGTTCAGCGTCCTGATGGGCGTCTGGGTACTCCTAGCCCCCCTGAAGGTCCCCGACACGGCCGACGAGGGCTCCGGCTCGCAGAGCTGATCCCCGGCACATCGCGGCCGCCGGGCGTTCGGACCCTGTGCAGGGTCCGAACACCCGGCGGCCGTTTTCGTATTTCGCGCTTTCACTAATTCGGAATACACGGAAATTGGACGTTTCCCAGCAATTGCCCGCCCCATCGACTGCTGAACGCACGCACCGCGGGGGCGCAGAGGGCATATTTCTCTACCCCATCCCGCAAAAGAGGCCGACCCGGTGGCGGCCCGTTCCCCGCCGCCACCGGGTGTCTGTTCCTCGCTCGCGGTCAGATCTCGCGGCGCCCCAGCAGCCCGACGGCGGCGGTCAGGCACACCGCCGTCGCGGCGGCCGTGACCCCCAGAGCAGGGAAGTAGTCGGCGGTGGAGGCGTCGTGCAGCAGGCCCGCTTGGGCCCCGATCAGGGTCGACGGGATCCACGGCGCCGCGGACGGCCACAGGGCCAAGGCAGGCAGGCCCAGGAGCAGCAGGGCCGGCAGCGAGATGACCGCCGCCAGTCCGCGGAACAGTGCTGCGGCCAAGGCCACCAGGGCGACCGCGAACGCGAGGTAGCAGGCGACGAACATGGAGCCCAGCACCATCGGTCCTGCCGGTACCGTGCCGATCATCACCGTCGTCTGATACCAGGTGAGCCCCGCTCCCAGCAGATAGGCCGCGATCATGCCGATCGTGACCACGGTGTAGCGGGGCAGCACCAGCGCGGCGGCCGAGCCCACCCGGGTCCGGTAGAACAGGGCCAGGGAGGGCCGGGCGTCGAGGGCCAGCGTCGCCGCGGACACTACGACCACGGCCAGCACGCCCAATCCGATGGAGTTGTCCACGAACGTCGCCACGCTCTCCGAAGGTTGGGGCGGCGGCAGTTCGGCAGCCGGCTCCGGGTTCGTCTGCGTGATGATCTCGTTGGCGTACATGGCCATGAACGGACCGGTCATGCCGAAGACGGCGAAGAGCGCGGCCGCGGCGAGCAATCGGAAGGAGCGCAGCAGGCGCAGCACCTCCAGGCGCCACAGCCCGATCGGCCGACGGCGAGCCGCGTGCCCCTCCGCTGTCGCGTGCCCGCCTGCCGATCCGCTGTCGTCAGGCCCTCCGGTATTGCCGGCCGAGGCGCGCGCCGCGGCGGGTTCGCTTCCCGCCCGGGCCGCGGCCCCGGGTGCCGACCGCCCGCTCACGTCGCCTCCTCCTGCGTGAGCGACATGAACGCCGCCTCCAATCGCGCGTCGCAGGGCACCATGCTCGTCAGGGCGATCCCCTCGCGGACCAGGAGTGCCGGTATGCCCGTCTCGCCGGATGGCACCGAATCGGCGTCGACGACGACGGTGTCTCCCCCGGCCTCCTCCGCCGAGACGACCCACGGCTCGGCGGCGAGCAGCTCGCGCACCTCCGCGGCAGCCCGGCCGCGTACCCGGAGTTCCCAGCTGGGGCGCACGTGCTGTGCGAGCAGCTCATCGACCGCCCCCTGGTACACCAGCCGGCCGGCGCGCAGTACGGCGACGTCGTCGCAGACGCGCTGCACGTCGGTGAGGAGGTGGCTGGAGAAGACCATCGTGGTCTCGCCGCGCAGGGCGGAGACCAGGTCGAGCACGTCTGCACGGCCCTGGGGGTCCAGTCCGGCGGCGGGTTCGTCCAGGATAAGCAGTCGGGGGCGCTGGATCAGAGCGGCCGCCATGCCCAACCGCTGTTTCATGCCCCGGGAGAAACCCCGGGTGCGGCGGTCGGCGGCTGCGCTCATCCCGACCCGCTCCACGAGCGTGGACACCTCTTCAGGCGCGGGCCGGATTCCCGCAAGCCCGGCCGCAGAGGCCACCACCTCCGCGGCCGTCAGCCAGGGCTCGAACTCGGGGACATCGGGGCACACGGCGATACTCGATCGCGCGTAGGAGTGCTCGATCCGGCCCTTGCCCGGAGTCCGCATCCCCGAAAGCAGCATCAACAAGGTTGTTTTTCCCGCGCCGTTCAATCCGACGAGTCCGAACGCTCCTCCCTCGGGCACCCGGAGGTCGACGTCGAAGACGCCTGCGCCGCCTCCGTAGTCCCGCTCCAGTGCGTGGGTGGCCACCGCGCAGCCGCCGACTCCCGGGCTCATCGGTCCCGCCCCAGCACGAGGTAGAGGATGCCGCCCCACGGTGTGGCGAGAAGGCAGATGAGGGCCCACGTCCACTTCGGCAGGTGCCGCACCGATGTGCTCCGGTACAGGTCGAACAGGCAGAACGCAGCGAAGCCCAGCGTCAGCAGCAGGTAGGGCGCCAGCGCCGCAAGCACGATCTCGGTGTCGTTCATCGGCTTCCTTCGTCGGTCGGGGGAAGGCTCAGGTCATCCGGCGCAGAGTCAGCACGAACATGAGTCCGTAGACGGCGATGACGAGCAGTGCGGCCGCGATCGCCACCGGCATGGGCGGAAGGAACAGCGCTCCGACGGCGGCCGCGGCGCCGACCGCCATCATCACCGCCCCGCCCGCGCGTTGGGACTGCTGCCAGGCGGACGCCAAGGCCGCGGCACCCCGGTCGGACGGCATTCGGGACGGGCCGATCTTGGGCAGCATGTTTCCCAGCCCCATCAGCAGTCCCCCCACGGCGACGCCGACGGTGCGGTCGAAGGCGACGTCGTAGCCGGCGAAGTTCGCCAGCGTCGCCGCGTGGAGGAGAAGCAAGAACGGCGACAGCAGGGAGAAGAGCGCGTCCATCGCCCATCGGCGCGTGCGCGCCGGCGGCGCCGACCCGATTCCGAGCCGACTCTGGGCAGCGGTACCGGCGCGGACCGATACCGCCATAACCGCTGCGATGAAGGCGAGCGCGGCCGGGAAGGCGGCTGCAACGAGCAGGCGCGGCACCTGTGTTCCCGACCGGCCGCCGCCGGCCTCGCGCGTGGTGACGGTCTCGGGTATGCGGTCCCACAGCGCCCAGCCGACGGCGAGCATCGCGGCGAGGCACAGGGCGGTGATCACGATCCCGCGCCAGGGCGGCCGTTCCGGAGCGGTCTCGGAGCTGGTCCGGTCGAAAGCGGTCATGCCGTCTCCTTGTCGCGGTTTCGGCGGCGGGCTTCTTCGGGGTCCATCCCTGAGATCCGGTGTACGGGCGTTCCGTCGACGATGCGGTGGCCGATCGGGGACTCGGCTCCGGGCTCCTCCGGCGCGCCGCGCCCGAGCAGGTGGAGGATGCCGTGCAGCACGTCCTCCATCACCGTCAGGTTGACGCGGTACCAGATGGTGGTTCCACTGCGTTCACCCACCACCAGATTGGCGCCCTTGAGCACGTTCAGGTGACCGGAGAGCGTCGGTTTTCGCATATCCAGCCGATCGGCGATCTCTCCGGCCGACAGGCATCCGCGATCGCCGAGCAGACGGAGCACCTCGCGGCGCCTCGGGTGCGCCAAAGCCTCGAACGTTCGGTTGACGGACATTCCACTGCACCCCCGGGGTGGAGTCTTCACGAACGCGAACACCGCCGGAGCGCCGGTCAGAGCTCTTTCGCCGCCGGGGCCGCAGGTGTCGGCCGCCGCCCGCTGGGGAATCCGCTGTCGTGGGGACCATAGGAAAGGCCGCGCCGCGCCGGCATCGCGCTCGGGTCATGGAGAAGGCATCCCGCTGTCGACCGACGCAGGGCACCGGGCATGACTGTGGTCATGGGGCCAATACATGAGCCGGGTGTGCCTCCGAGCAGCTGCCTGCGGGCGGGCTGCGGGCTAGTCTCGAACCATGAGCGACGGCGGAACCCCCCGAGATCTGAGTCGTTGGATCGAGTTCAGCGGCTCCGGGCCGCCGCGGGTCCTGAACGTCTTCTTCTGGGGCACCGCGATGCTGGTGCTGGCGGTCCACGTCAACGCGATTCTGGGCGAGGGAACCACCATCGCGCCCGATTGGGTGCTGGCCGACGGCCTGCTCGCCTCCGGCCTGCTGTCGATGGTGCCGATCTGCGTGCTGTGGCCGCTGCTCGCCTGGCACCGCTCCGCCTCGGCCCCGCGAAAGGCCGCCTCCTGCGTCTTCCTCTTCTCGGCCCTGCTGCCCCTGCCCATCGGGGGGATCGCCGCGGTGATCCTCGTCAGCCTGTCCATCGGCAACGCCGCGGCCGTGTTCGGTATGGCGGGCGGTATCGGCTACGCGGCCTCCGCCACGCTGTTCGCCTTGGCCGTCAGCCTGGCCAATCCGGCTCTTTCCCTGGTGAACGCGCTGGCGAGCAGTTCGGTGATGCTCTTCCTGTGCCTGGCGATGCTCGTGGTGTTCGGTGCGCTGATGCAGGCATGGCGCCGGGCGGAGGAGACGCGCCGACTACTCGCCGAACTGGAGCGCGCCCATGGCGAGCTGCGCCGCTACGCCGAGCGGACCCGCGAACTGACGGTGGCCGAGGAGCGCGCCCGCATGGCGCGGGAGATGCACGATTCCATCGGCCATTACCTGACGATCGTCAACATGGGCTTGGCGAACGCGCAGCGATTCCGCTCGGCACGGCCCGATGACGCCTGGCAGGAGGTCTCCGATGCCCAGGCTCTGACCCAGGAGGCCCTGGCTGACGCGCGCCGGTGGGTGCGAGCGCTCAAGCCGCTGCAACTGGACGGCCGGGCGGGCATCGAGGCGATGCGCGCGCTGGCGCAGTCGTTCTCGGGTGCGGGGGCGGCAGTGCGGTTCAACTCCCTCGGCCGGTGGCCCGACACCGACGAGGCGACCGAGCTGATCTGCTACCGCACGCTGCAAGAAGGCATCACCAACGCGCTGCGCCACTCCGACGCCGATCGGATCGAAGCGGTGGTGGACTGCACCGGTGAAGAAGTCGATCTCAGCGTGATCGACAACGGCGGCGGCGCAGCCGGCGCCGCAGAAGGGTTCGGACTGAGCGGGCTGCGCGAGCGCGTCGAGGAAGCCGGGGGGCGCCTCCTGGCCCGCAGCCCGGCCGAAGGCGGCTTCGAACTGGTGGCGAGCGTCCCTGTGGAGAACAGGGGTGCGGAACGGGAGCCGGCGTGACTCGAGAGGCCGTGCGCGTGTTCATCGTCGACGACCAGGTCCTGCTGCGCCACGGGCTACGCAAGCTGCTGGAGGTCGAGGAGGACGTCGAGATCGTCGGCGACGCCGCCGACGGCGTCGAAGCGCTGGAGTTCCTGTGGACGGCCGACGACGGCGAGCGGCCCGATGTGGCGCTGGTCGACGCACGCATGCCGCGTATGGACGGTGTCGCGCTGATCGAGCGACTGACGGAGCAGTACCCGCGCGTCTCCGCGGTCGTCCTGACCACCTTCGACGACGACTACATCTTCGGCGGAATGCACGCCGGCGCCAGGGGGTACCTGCTCAAGGACACCCCTCCGGACGAACTGGTCTCAGCGATCCGCCGCGCGGCCCGCGGGGAGACGGTGCTGGGCGGCGCGGCCGCCCAGCGCATCGTCGGCGCGCTGTTCGACGATTCCGCGAGCGGAGCCGCCGCGCGCCGCGACTACGGCGCCGACTCCGGCGAAGGCGATCGAACGTCCGCTGAGTCCGCCGCGGACACGGGACTGTCCGAACGCGAGGCGGAGGTCGCACGCCTGGTGGGCACCGGCGCTTCCAACCGGGAGATCGCCCGCACGCTGTTCATCACCGAGGGCACCGCCAAAAACCACGTCACCAGCATTCTGCGCAAGCTGGACCTGCGCGACCGCACCCAGCTGGCGGTGTGGGTGAACCGCCCTCAGCACTGACCGCGGGGCCGCCTCTTCTGGCATCCGCCGCCGCGCTCCGGCGGAGCCCGCGACCTGTGTTTCGCGTCACTCCGGAGGGGTAGCGGCCGATCACCCTGCGAGCACGACGGCCCTGTCGGCGTGCCCGCCGGCCCGACCGGTGCAGGAGGCAGAGGAGAGGCGATGGGCGTCCGCACACTGATCGAGTCGTGGCCGGTCTACCGGCAACTCACCGGCGAGGACCGCTCCGGCCGCGGACCCGCGGCCGAGTCCGCGGGCAGCCGCGGCCTGCGGGCGCGCACGGCCGACGCCGACCGGGTGGTCAAATCGGTCTGCCCCTACTGCGCGGTGGGCTGCGGGCAGAACGTCTACGTCCGCGACGAGAAGGTCGTCCAGATCGAAGGCGACCCCGACTCCCCCATCAGCCGGGGGCGGCTGTGCCCGAAGGGCTCGGCCAGTCTCCAGCTCACCACCGGCTCCGCGCGCCGGCACACCGTGCTGTACCGGCCCCCCAACGCCGCCGACTTCCGGGAGATCGGCCTGTGGGAAGCCATGCACATGGTCGCCGACCGGATGCTGCAGGCCCGCGCCGACGGATGGCAGGACGAGCAGGACGGGGTGGCGACCTCGCGCACCCTGGGATTGGCCAGCCTCGGCGGCGCCACCCTGGACAACGAGGAGAACTACCTCATCAAGAAGCTGCTGACGTCGCTGGGCGTGGTGCAGATCGAGAACCAGGCGCGCGTGTGCCACAGCTCCACGGTCGCGGGACTGGGCACCTCGTTCGGCCGCGGCGGCGCCACCACGTTCATGCAGGATCTGCAGAACTCCGACTGCATCGTCATCGAGGGCTCCAACTACGCCGAAGCCCACCCGGTCGGGTTCCAGTGGGTCATGGAGGCCAAAGCCCGCGGTGCCGCGGTCATCCACGTCGACCCGCACTACAGCCGCACCAGCGCGCTCGCCGACCTGCACGTGCCCATCCGCGCCGGAACCGACATCGCCTTCCTCGGCGGGATCATCAACCGGGTCCTCAGCGAGGGGACGTACTTCGCGGAGTACCTGCACGCCTTCACCAACGCGGCCACGATCGTCAACGAGGACTTCCGCGACACCGAGGACCTCGACGGGCTGTTCTCCGGGTTCCACGCCGACGGTCCCGACTACGACGCCGGAACCTGGCGCTACGAGGGCGCCGACATCGCTCCGGCCTCCGGCAAGCGCGACCAGCTCTACGAGGAACGGATCGCCGAGAAGCGGGCCGCGGATTCCGAACGCGACACCTGGGGCGGCGGACGCCCCGAACAGCAGGGCGCGGGCGGCGCGGCGGTGGGCGGCACCCCCGAGACCGACCCCACGCTGCAGCATCCGCGATGCGTGCTCCAGATCCTCAAACGCCACTACTCGCGCTACACCCCGGAAGCCGTCGAGCGGATCTGCGGCATCCCCCGGAACGTGTTCAACCGGGTGTGCGACCACCTGACGGACAACTCCGGACGCGACCGCACCTCGGCGTTCTGCTACGCGGTGGGCTGGACCCAGCACACCGTGGGTGCCCAGTACATCCGCACGGCGTCGATCCTGCAGCTGCTGCTGGGCAACATCGGCCGGCCCGGCGGCGGCATCCAGGCGCTGCGCGGGCACGCCAGCATCCAGGGGTCCAGCGACGTGCCGACCCTGTTCAACCTGCTCCCGGGCTACATTCCGATGCCCCACGCCCACCAGGAGCAGACCCTGCGGGACTTCACCGTCGGCGACGCCGCGGTGAAGGGCTTCTGGGCCAACATGGACGCCTACATCGTCAGCCTGCTCAAAGCCTGGTGGGGTGAGCACGCCACGCAGGACAACGACTACGCGTTCGGCTACCTGCCGCGCATCAGCGGCTCGCACAGCACCTACGACACCGTCATGGAGCAGCTGCGCGGCGTGTGCAAGGGCTACTTCCTGATGGGCGAGAACCCCGCGGTGGGCTCGGCCAACGCCCGCGCGCAGCGGCTGGGCATGGCTGAGCTGGAGTGGCTGGTGGTGCGCGACTTCTCGCTGATCGAAAGCGCGACCTGGTGGCGGGACGGACCGGAGATCGAGTCGGGCGAACTGCGCACCGAGGACATCGGTACCGAGGTGTTCTTCTTCCCCGCCGCCGCCCACACCGAGAAGTCGGGCACCTTCACCAACACCAACCGCACGCTGCAGTGGCACGACCGCGCGGTCCCGCCCGGCGGCGACGCCCGCAGCGACCTGTGGTTCATGTACCACTTGGGCCGCATCGTGAAGGAGAAGCTGGCCGACTCCACCGATCCGCGCGACCGGCCCGTCCAACAGCTGACCTGGGACTACCCCGTGGAAGAGGGGGGCGAGCCCGACGCGGCCGCGGTACTGGCCGAGATGAACGGCTACGGCCCCGAAGGCGAGCACCTGGACGACTACACCCAACTGCGCCCCGACGGGTCGACCAGCTGCGGATGCTGGATCTACTCCGGCGTCTTCGCCGACGGCGTCAACCAGGCCGCCCGTCGCACGCCGCACACCGAACAGGACTGGATCGCCGCGGAATGGGCGTGGTCGTGGCCCCGCAACCGCCGGGTGCTGTACAACCGGGCCTCGGCCGACGCCGACGGCACCCCCTGGAGCGAGCGCAAGGCGCTGGTCTGGTGGGACGAGGACCGCCGGCAGTGGGTCGGCCACGACAACCCCGACTTCGAAGCCGACAAGCGCCCCGACTACACCCCGCCCGACGGCGCCACGGGCGTCGAGGCGCTCAGCGGCACCGACGCCTTCATCATGCAGGGCGACGGGCGGGGGTGGCTGTACGCGCCGGCCGGACTCGCCGACGGGCCGCTGCCCACGCATTACGAGCCGCAGGAGTCCCCGTTCGAGAACCTGCTCTACGGCCAGGACCGCAACCCGGTGCGCCTGGTCTATCCGCACCCGCAGAACCGCTACCACCCCGGCCCGGGTTCGGCGCAGGCGGAGGTCTACCCGTACGTGGTGACCACCTACCGGCTCACCGAGCATTTCACCGCCGGCGGGATGAGCCGGTGGACGCCCTACCTCGCCGAGCTGCAGCCCGAGTTCTTCTGCGAGGTCTCGCCGGAACTGGCGCTCGAACGCGGCCTGGTCCACGGCGGCTGGGCGACGGTCGTCTCGGCGCGCAACGCGATCGAAGCGCGGGTGCTGGTCACCGACCGGATGGTGCCGCTGCGGGTGCACGGCACCACCCTCCACCAGATCGGCATGCCCTACCACTGGGGCCCCAACGGCTACACCACGGGCGACGCGTTCAACGAACTGTCGTCGATCGCGCTGGACCCCAACGTGCACATCCAGGAGGTCAAGGCGCTGACCGTGGACATCCGGCCGGGGCGGCGCCCGCGCGGGCCCGGCCGGCGCGCGCTGGTGCTGGACTACCGCCGCCGCGCCGGAGTGGACGAGCGGACCGGAACGGAGGTGTGAGCCATGGCTCTGGACGAGCGGTCCGGCGCCCACGGCGGCGCAGCAGATCAGGCCGGTGCGGACGACCGGCCGCGCATGGGCTTCTTCACCGACACGAGCGTGTGCATCGGGTGCAAAGCCTGCGAGGTCGCCTGCAAGGAATGGAACCTGGTTCCGGAGGACGGGCTGGATTTCACGGCCATGTCCTTCGACAACAGCGGCGGGCTGGGCGCCGACACGTGGCGCCACGTCGCCTTCATCGAGCAGCGCGCGCCCATCGGGGTGCAGGAGACCGGCGTGGGCCGGCCCGAGGGCGCGCCCGACCCCGTCGATCTCGGCATGCCCTCCTTCGAGCCGCCCGGAGCTTCCGCCGACGGGGACGCGACCGGCGAGTTCCGCTGGCTGATGTCCTCCGACGTGTGCAAGCACTGCACCCACGCCGCCTGCCTGGACGTGTGCCCGACGGGGTCGCTGTTCCGCACCGAGTACGGCACGGTCGTGGTGCAGGAGGACATCTGCAACGGCTGCGGCTACTGCGTGCCGGCCTGCCCCTACGGGGTGATCGGCCAGCGCGAGGACGACGGCCGGGTGTTCAAGTGCACGCTGTGCTACGACCGGCTGGGCGCGGGGATGGAACCGGCCTGCGCCAAAGCGTGCCCGACCGACTCCATCCAGTTCGGCGACCTGGACGAGCTGCGCGAGCGCGCCGACGAGCGGCTGCGCGGCTTGCACGAGGCCGGAGTCGGCTCCGCCCAGCTGTACGGGCGCGACCCCGGCGACGGCGTCGGCGGCGACGGGGCGTTCTTCCTGCTGCTGGACGAACCCGAGGTGTACGGTCTGCCGCCGGACCCGGTGGTGACCACCCGCGACCTGCCGTCGATGTGGCGCCACGCCGCCGTCGCGGCGGGCGCACTGCTGGCCGGAATCACCGCGACGTTCCTCGGGAGGCGGCGTTGAACACCTCGGACGTGACCAAGGAGGGGATCCGCGGTGCCCGTCCCGGCCGCGAAGCCGTGACCGGTGCGGACTCGGCCCTGGGCGGACAGCGGCGCGAGCGGCCCGCCGACGACGGCGGCGGCCGCGGATCCGAGTTCGGGACCTACTACGACCGGCCGGTGCTCAACCGGATCACCTGGCGGCCCCGCGACATCGCGGGCTACCTGTTCTTGGGCGGGCTCGCGGGCGCGTCCTCGGCGCTGGCGGCCGGCGCCGACCTGACCGGGCGTCCGGGCCTCGCGCGGCCGCTGCGCTACACCGCGCTGGCGGCCGTCACGGGCTCGCTGGCCGCACTCGTCAACGACCTGGGGCGGCCGGACCGGTTCCTGCACATGCTGCGGGTGATGAAGTGGACCTCCCCGATGAGCGTGGGCACGTGGATCCTGGTGTGCTACGGCCCGCTCGCCGGCGCGGCTGCCGCCTCCCAGGCCACCGGTGTCCTGCCGGGCGCGGGCCGCCTGGCGGGACTGGGCGCCGGAGCGGTCGGGCCGGCCGTATCCGCCTACACCGCCCCCCTGATCTGCAACACCGCCGTGCCCGCCTGGCACGAGGGCTACCGGGAGATGCCGTTCGTGTTCGTGGGGTCGGGCGCCGCCGCGGCCGGCGGCATGGGCATGATCACGGCGCCGGTGGGCCAGGCCGGCCCCGCGCGGCGCGCGGGAGCGGCCGGAGCGGCGGTGGAGAACGCCGCGCTGGCGGTCATGGAGCGGCGCATGGGCATGGT